>JAYVFP010000367.1:0-62083 GCA_043773025.1 Archangium sp. | reverse complement strand
TTGCATGCGGCGAACTGATCACGCTTCGTAGCCGCTGTGGATCCCCATCAAAGATGTGCGCGATCATGAGCCGCTCGGGATGAACGGTGAGCGCTCCTTATTTCGAAAAAACCTGCGAGCGAAGTCGAGGGATTACCTTTGCGCGCGCGGCAAGTGGCATCTCGACTTTGGTCGATGCGAACGGTGTGGGTCTAGAGCGATGAACGGCGCTAGACCGAGCGCATGTCGTTCCTGATCAGCCTGCTCATCGTTGCTGCGACGCCCGAGTGCACCACCTCGACCGACGGCGGCACCGTCATCAGCTGCGGCGGCGCAAGAGTGCTCGTATCGCTCGCCCAAGGCGCGCCCGCCCAGGCCCTGCCGAGCGTCGTCGAAGGCATGTCGCGGCTCTACAGTGCGGTGGAGAAACGCGACGTCGAGGTGCAGCTGGGCAAACAGCGCCTGCGCGCCGTCGACCTGACGCTGTTCGCCTCAGAGAAAGACAAGAAGGCCATCGGCACCGCGCGCATCACCGCCGTGCCAGAGCGTGAAGGCATCTCGCGCGTGCTGGTGTGCGTGACCGAGGCCGCGGTGGCGCCCGAGCTGTGTCAGCGCGGCTTCGAGGCGGCGCTCACCGTGAAGAACCCCACCGCCCCCGAGCCGGTGATTCCCGACGGCAAGAAGGCGTGGACGGGGCTCGCGCTCACCACACCTCCGGGCTGCAAGTCGAACGAGCCGGGAGCCATCGAGTGCAAGACGGGCTCGCTCATGTGGGGCGATCGACCGCCCGATGGGCCGCTCAACAGCCAGAAGGTGCTCGCTGAGCTGGCGCTCAAGCAGATGCCGCCGGGCTCGACCCGCGTCGTTCGCGCCTGCCGCATCGGAGGCAAGACCTCGACCTGCAGCGTGCTCAGCGGCCTGGCCAACAAGGCGCCGTTCAGCATCGTCATCGGCGTGGGCGAGCGTGAGGGCCGCTCGACTTCGTTTCAGTGCATCGTGCTGGGCGAACTGCACGACGCCGTGCCCTCCCCGTGTGATCAGCTCGTCTCGCTTGGCCCCGACTGACAGCCTGATCGGCGAGGTGAATGAATGAGCGTTGCTCCACCTGCTTTCCGCGGACATGCATTCCCGCGAACAGGCAGACAGGAGCCACCCATGTTTGACGACTTCACCGCGGTCGCCTCGACCCGAATCAACGCCCCCGCCGAAGTGGTGTGGGACGCATTGCTGAACCCAGAGGCCAACAAGCAGTTCATGTTCGGAGCGACCGTGAGCTCCGACTGGCACGAAGGCCGCCCGATCAAATGGAAGGGCGTCTGGCAGGGCAAACCCTACGAAGACAACGGCATCATCCTGCGCCTCAAGCCGCTGAAGCTGCTGCAATACAACCACTACAGCCCGCTCTCTGGCAAACCCGATTCGCCCGAGAACTACCACACGGTCACCATCGAGCTGACCGAAGAGCACCACCACACCACCGTCGCCATCACGCAGGACAAGAGCGAGTCGCGTGAGGCGCGGGTGCACTCCGAGGAGAACTGGACCTCGATGCTCGCGGCGCTCAAGAAGCTGGTCGAGTCAGTCGACGCCTCTCGAGCAGGCAGCGCCGCGCACCCCTGACCCGCCTCGCCGTGCGAAGGAGACTGTTGAAGTACGCCCTCGACTTCGCGCGCAGAGTTTTCTCGAAGGAGCGAACGGACACCGCTCACTTCCGCTCGCATGAGATTTTTTTGCGGTTTCGTTTCTCGGCTTGTCATTGTGGTTCGGCGTCGCTCGAGCGCCCAGGAGTTTTCACAGTGGCTGTCTGAACATCGCGTTCGCCTGCTCGCGGTGGGCACCGTCAATCAGGGGGTGCTCGAGGGCGAGCCCGACAAGTGGCAGCGGCTCTTCGACTGCCGCTCCGCACTGTGCGCGGTCTATCTGCGGCGCTGAAGTCGCGAACGCGTCAGACCCTCACCACCGTTCGCCCCGAGAGTTCCACCATTCGGGCCAGCGACTTCTATTCGATCGTCGAACGCCTGCGCCTTCGCCGCGTGACCCAGGCGCAGCGACGGTGGACCCGATCGAGGCATGCGCAGGGCAGACCTACGGGGCGAGGACCTTCAATCCGACCGCGCTCGCGAGCTCTCCCTGGCGCTCGTCATAAGTCACGAAGCGACGGCATCCGATCGTGAGCGCGCTCGAGACGTGAAGCACGTCGAGCGTCCTGGTCCCGAGAGTCGGCGTATATTCAGCGCTCAACTCAATCGCCTGGTCGAGCGTGCGACGCCACAGAAGGTCGACCAGCGCGAGCCTGCCCGTCGCGTAGTCGTCGTCGAGGTCTGCGACCGCTTGTGAGGCAGCGTCGGGTTTCAGATCGCCGCGAAATACGGTCAGCATGATGCTGTTGACGAGCTCGGCACGCCCATGAAGCGTCGTCGGCAGTGCGCCCTTGATTCGTCCCCGCCAGGCAGCGAACGCGCGCGACTTCGCGTCGTGGACGTAGAGACGCCGGAGGGCGCTCGGATCGACGTAGCAGTCATCAGCGCTCGCCACGGTTGGCCTCGTCGAGGGCTTTGGAGGCAGCGAGAGAGAGTGGCCGAGGTTGTTTCGCCTGCAGCCTTGCGAAGTAGTCGACCCGCGCGGCCTTCTTCTGCGGTGGCGGCGTGAAGGCTCTTAGTACGTATGCAGGCCGGCCATGATCGGTGACGATCAGCTCGCCTTCGAGGGCGATGATGGCCTTGAGCTTCGGAAACTTCGTCCTGAGATCCCTGACCGTCGCGGTCGTCATGATGTGAATCATCTGTGATTCACAGTCGGCGATCAATCGGTCACGGTGACATCGGGCAGGGTGACGCGGTGATGCGCGCGATGCTTTTGCTGGCGCTGTTCTCGGGCTGCTCCTGCAGCACGCCGGAGACGCTCACAGCCGCGCTCGGCAAGGACTGGGTTTTCTGGCGCTTCGGCGACACGTTCGTCGCGACCTCACCGGCGTAACAACAGGGTTGTCATCGTCAGAAACGTCGTGCCGGGCCTCACCTCATCACCCTCGCATCTGCGCTCGAAAGAGAGAGGCCTGCTCGGGGTGCGCACTCCAGCGCCCCCCGTAGACACCCGCGCTCCTTCAACGCCCGAAGGCGACGTGCCGCTGCTGCTCGTGTGGCGGGTGGAGATCCCCAGGAGCGGTGTGGTGCTGCTGGATCCGCCTGCGCGAGGTGTTCCGGGTGGTTGCCAGACTGCGATGAAGGCCCGCAACCATTCCGCGCCTCGCGGGTTCACCCTGCATGACCCGATACCTGATGCTGGCTGCGCTGCTGTCCGGCTCGTTCGCCTGTGCGCAGAGTCTGCAGAACCGAAACGAGCGGGTGCGCGATCGACAAGACCTCCGGAAGGACCGCCGTCAGCTCACCGACGATCGACTCGACGCCGCGCGCGCTGCTGCGTTGCTTCACGACTACGACGCCGCCGCCGCGATGAACGACGTGGCGCGGCTCGGAGGGCTCGACGCCGCCTTCAATCAACACCTCGCGCGCGAGATTGCCGAGTCGAAGGTCGAGAGCGCGCAAGCCCGGCAGGAGCTCCGCGAGGACAAACGTGAGCTGCGCTCCGACAAGAGAGAGCTGCGCCGCGATCTCGCCGTCAACCGCCGCCAAGGTGTGGTGATGGACGACGCGCGCGATCAGCGTCGTGACCGGAGAAACCTGGCCGATGACCGGGTCGATGCAGCGACGGAGCGCCTCTCCCGCACCCGGCTGATCGACCTTCAGGGTCAGCTCGGAAGCCTGGCGGGCCGCTTCGATGGAGCCGCCATCGCACACAAGCGAGGGCTGTATGCAGAAGTGCTCGGAGCAGCGATGCTCGAGGTCACCTTCGATCGACAAGAGCGCCGCGAAGACCAGCGTGAGCTCCGAGAAGACCGCGGCGAGCGCCGAGAGGATCGAAGCGTTCTGCCCCGCTGAAATTACGGCACGAATCAGAGCCATCGACCGTACACTGGCGCCTCCCCAGGTTTCAGGAGGCATCGATGTCGAAGTCGGTTCAAGGTGAGGCTCTGCCTCAGCGGGTCAAGAAGTTCTACGAGCGCATCTCCGTGGAGCGCGACGCCGCCCTCGAAGAACTGGCGAAGCTGTACAGCGAAGATGTTCGCTTCATCAACCCGGTCGTCGACCAGCGCGGCCTCTCGAACTTCGAAGAGACGTGGAAGAAGGCGCTGCGCCAGTACAAGACGTTCGAGTTCAAGAACGTGCTGGTCACCGGCACCGATGAGCTCTTCAGCCTCACCTATTCGATGAACATCAAGTTTGCGATCGGCCCCACGTTCGTGACCGAGATGGCCACCGACTGCCACGCGAAGGACGGCAAGATTTTCCTGTGCCGCGACTACTTCGATCCGCTCGGCACGCTCGTCGGTCCGTTCGCGCCCATCAGCTGGCTCTACAAGAAGATCTTCAGCCACCTGGTGGCGTGACGTGAGCGCCTCCATGCCTGCTCGTGAGCCGGACGGCTGCCACCACCCGTCCACTGAAGAAGAGCTGTGCGCGCTGGTTCGCCACGCGAAAGACACGAGCAAGCAGCTGCGCGTGATGGGCTCCACGCACTCGGTGTGGCGGGCCATCGTGACCGACAACTTCGCCGGCGCGCAGACGCCACCGAATGAGGTGACGGTCGTGCTCGATCGCTACACGAAGGTCTTCGAGGCGAACGGCGTGTTCGTCGAGGTGCAGGCGGGTTGTCACGTCGGCCTCTCCCCCACCCGGCCCGTTCAAGCGCGCATCATCGAGCGCCCGCTCGACAGCGACATTCGGCAGCCTTCTCCCTGGCACGAGGGCAGTTGGGAAAAGAGCCTCACCTCGACCCTGCATCACCGCGACGGGCTCGCGCTGCCTGACCTCGGCGGCATCTCGCACCAGACGGTCGCAGGCTTCATCTCCACCGGCTCTGCGGGCGGCACGGTGAAGTGGTCGGTGCACGAGGCCATCGCGAAGCTGCGGGTCATCGACGGCCTGGGCAACGTGAAGGAACTCACCCCCGACGGTGACGACCCCGACTGGTTCCGCTCGGCGGGCATCGGCATGGGCCTGTGCGGCGTCATCAGCACCATCACCTTCAAGTGCATCCCCACCTTCGACGTCATCGGCAGCGAGACGATCAGCGTCACCGCGTCGTCCGACGACCTCGACTTCTACGGCGATCGCAAGTCACCGGGGCTGCCGTCGCTCGAGAAGTTCCTCGTCGAGACCGACTACGTGCGGCTCATGTGGTGGCCGCAGCGCAACTTCGACCGCCTCGTGGTGTGGCAGGCCGAGCGCGTGCCGTTCGATGCGAAGCGTGAGCTCCACCCGTACCGGGAGATCGCCCGCCTGCCCGTCGCCTCACAGGTGGCCGCTTCCTTCGTCTACACGCTGGTCGGTCACCTGGATGAACCCGAGGCCGCCATCGAACACCTGCTGCACCTGCGCACGAGCATCACCGACGTCGACTGGAAGGGCGTGGGCGACTGGCTGCGGCGCTTCGTGATTCCGCCGATCGATCCCTCCCAGCCCGAGGGGCCGCAGAAACGTTTCCCCTGGCTGAGCGCGCTTTACGAGTTGCTCAAGGGTGAACGGCACAGCCCCATCACGCTGGGCGCTGCGTGGATCGTGATCATCGAGTTCTTCGTCACGGCCAGCGACGACGCGCTCGCGATGGCCTTGAAGATTCCTGGCTTGAGCCAGCTCTTCAAGCGACTGGGCAAGCTGCTGCCCTCGCACATCGACGCGGTGTTGAGCCTCTTCGTCACCACCGGCCCCGACGGCGCGCCGGCCACTCAGGAATTCTGCGATCGCGGCTTCATGGGCCTGCCCATGGACAACCAGATGGACGACCTGCTGATGCCCACCTGGTTCACCGAGCTGTGGGTTCCGTTCACGCCGGGTGACGGCAAGCTGCAAGAAACCATCACCCGCCTGCGTAGACACTTCGACGCCGACGGCACACCCGAAGGCGCGTACGCCGCGACGGGTGCGTTCGCCTACGAGCTCTACGTGGGCAAGGCCGACCCGACCTTCTACCTGAGCCCTGCGACCGGAACGCACGTCTTCCGCGTCGACGTCTTCTGGTTCGGGAAGAACTCGGGCGACCCGGTGAAGGGTTTCTACCGCCAGTTCTGGGACGTGCTCGAGCCGATGCAGTACCGCCTGCACTGGGGCAAGTTCCTCCCCGCGCCTGATCCGTCGAAGCCTGATCACCTCACCCGCCGCTACCCCGGCTGGGAAAAGTGGAAGGCCACGCGCGCGCGCGTCGACCCCGGCGACATCTTCCTCACGAAGTACTGGAAAGAACAGTTGGGCCTGTGATGAGTGCGAAAGTCGAGCGTCTTTGGTTTTCCACGGTCATCGAGGCCATCTTCATCAAGGGCCTCGCGGGGAAGATCACCCCCAGCCTGAAGGCCGACATCAAGAAGGTGGGCATCGATTTCGACAAGCTGGCCCCGGCCTATCCGGTGGAGCAGGTCTACGCGGCCTGCAAGCTCACCATGCCGGTGCTGTACGAGGGCATGTCGGAGCCTGAGGCGCTTCATCAGCTCGGCGTCATCTCGATGCGCGGCTACACCGAGACGTTGCTGGGCAAGGCGGTGATTCAGCTCCTCAAGCTCATCGGGGTGCGCCGCTCACTGCTGCGCATGCACACCACCATGCGCTCGGGGAACAACTACCTCGAGACCTCGTCGGTGGTGCTCGCGAGCAACTGCGTCGAGCTCAAGTTCAGCGACGTCAGCAAGATGCCCAGCTTCTACCAGGGCATCATCGAAGAGGGCGGCCGCATGGCCCACGCGAAGAACCTGCGCGTTTCGACGGCTGACAACGCCGCACCTGGCCACACGTTCCGCGTGGAGTGGGACGAATAGCGATCGTTCTGCTATCGGTTTGGGCATGAGGTGCGGAGTCGATTTTGGTACGAGCAACAGCGCCGTCGCGCTGTCCACCGGCGAGGTGCTGAAGGTCGAAACATCCGGCCGCCTCTCCCGCTCAGTTCTCTTCTTTCCCGAAGACACCGGTGAGGTGCTCGCCGGTGGCCCGGCCATCGAACGGTACCTCGAAGACAACGCGGGCCGCTTCATTCAATCGATGAAGACCTGGCTGCCCAGCAGCACCTTCACGCGCACGCAGGTCCGCAACCGCACCCTGCTGCTCGAGGATCTCATCGCGGTCTTCCTGAAGAGCCTGCGAACGCGCGCGATGGAGTCGCTGGGCAAAGACCTCGACGAGGTGGTGATGGGGCGCCCGGCGCGGTTCTCCATCGACCCCCAGGCCGACGCCTTCGCCCAGGAGCGGCTGAAGAAAGCCGCTGAGCTGGCCGGCTTCACCCAGGTCTCGTTTCTCATCGAGCCCATCGCGGCCGCGCTCGCCTACGAGGCGACCTTGAAGCGTGACGAGCTGGTGCTGGTCGCTGACTTCGGCGCAGGCACCTCTGACCTGACCTTGATGTGGCTGGGCCCGACGCGCCGGGTGAAGGCAGAGCGCCGCGGCGACGTGGTGGCCAGCTCTGGCGTGTACGTGGGTGGAGACCGGTTCGACGCGGCGATCATGAAGCACAAGCTGCTGCCGTACTTCGGCCAGGGCTCGACCTACGAGGTCGGCTTCAAGCGCATGCCCATTCCCACGTACGTGCTCAGCCGCCTGCTCTCGTGGAACGAGATGTCGCTCATCCGCGAGAAGTCGACCCGCGAGCTCATCGACCAGATGCTGAAGACCAGCGACAGCAAGGACGCCATCGCCGCCTTGCACGACCTGGTCATGTACAACCTGGGCTACCGGCTCTACCGCGCCATCGAGCAGGCGAAGGTCGAGCTCTCCACCAAGAAAAAGGCCACGGTGGTGTTCTCAGACGAGCGCGTGCACATCGAAGAGGAAGTCACCCGCGCGGAGTTCGACAGGTTCTGCACGCCGCTCATCGATGAGCTCGAGGTCTGCACCGATGAGCTGCTCGCGCGTGCGCCCAAAGATTTGCGCATCGACTCGGTGTTCCTCACCGGCGGCAGCTCGCAGATTCCCGCCGTGCGCGCCCTGTTCGCGCGGAAGTTCGGGGAAGATCGCCTGCGCACTGCCGACGCGTTCACCAGCGTGGTCGAAGGCCTGGGTCGCGCTTCGGATCTCGCCTTCAAACTCTGAACGAGGCCCGTTCCGCTCTAGACTGTGCCCGCAGGGTTTTTCCGAAATAGGGAGCGCCCACCGTTCATCCCGAGCGGAGTCGAGGGATTCCCTCTCCTTCGGGCGGTAAGTGCCCCCTCGACTGCGCTCGGGGAGACCGGTGATTGGAGTCATTTCTATTTCGGCAAACCCTGTCGGGGAGACCGGTGATGGAACCGAACGGTGGTGTAGCGACTTCGCCACCAACGGTGATTTCAGGCCGATTCCCCGCTTCCGAGGATGTTGGCGCGGGGGCTCCTTGAGACCGTGTCATTCATGCGCACGCCAAGGACCGGCTACCGAGAACTGCAGAGCCCCTCGTTGTACCGGCCCTGGCACCAGCCCCTGTTCGGTTCCACCGCACTGCAGCGCGCCACCCGGCCCCTGCGCGTGATGGTGTGGACCGACGAGGCGCCCGCGGTGGGCACGCACCTCAGCTTCGAGGTCATCCGCCATGACGGCACCACGGTGGAGGCGGTCGCCGAGGTCACCTGGGTCGATCCGCAACCCAGCGCAGAGCCCGCACGTTTCCGCCTGGGGCTGGCGGTGTTCGCGCCCACCCAACCCAGCCTGGAAGAGCTCGAGCGCTTGCTGGGTGATGAGTGAGAGAGGTCGTCTCCACGGGTGGGGGCGCTAGAGTCTGGCCATGCTCCTCACGCTCGCTACGTTGGCTGTGCTCGCTCAAGGGCCGCAGAAGTGCGTCACGGTCGGCGGCAATCGGGTCTGCGGTTACGAGTGCGCCGAAAACGGAGTGCGCGCTCAGTGCACCCAGACCCCCGCCGGGGTGTGCGCCAAGAACAGCGCCCAGGTGACCTGCTTCGACCCACCGCTCTGGCTGGCGGCGTTGTGGGGCGGCTCGGTGCCCAAACCTGTCTGCGAGACCGACGGCACCAACATCGCGTGCGGCTACGACTGCAAGCGAGAAGCGGTGAAGGTGGCCTGTGCGGCGACGCCCTCTGGCATCTGCACCCGGCAATACGGGAGCATCACCTGCTTCGATCCACCACCCGAGGTGTACGGCGTCTTCGGCAAGTCGGTGCCGGCGCCCTCGTGCAAGGCGCAAGATGGCCAGGTCGCGTGCGGCTACGGGTGCATCGCCAGCAACAACCAGCTCGCCTGTGCACGCACACCGTTCGGCATCTGCGCGGAGGGCGGCGGTTCTCCGACCTGCTTCGATCCCGACAAGAGCGTCATCTGCGCCAAGGGCACCTCGACCGCGAAGGCGCAGTGCGTGAGGCAGTCGGGCTCGGTGTTCTGCGGCTACCAGTGCACCCGCGCAGGTGACGAGGTGGCGTGCGCCAAGACGCCCGATGGCTCGTGCGACACCGCGGGGCCGGGCAAGCCGGTCTGCTTCGATCCACCGATGCGCGGCGGGTCGAGCGCGTGCCTCGAAGCAGCCGGCACACGATGAAGTGGAGAACGCAGCCGCAACACCCTGATCCTCGAGCGGCTGCGCGGCGCATCGATCTCGAAGCAGAGGCCGACCTCGAGCGCTGCGGCGCACTCAAGGACTTCTGGTACGTGGCGTGTCTTTCCTCTGAGCTGAGGGAGAAGCAGGTGCTCTCGCGCACCATCCTCGGTACGCCGCTCGCGTTGTTCCGTGGGGCAGATGGGAAGCCGGCGGTGTTGTTCGATCGCTGCCTGCATCGCAACGCGCGGCTGTCGGCCGGCGACTGCTTCGAGGGCAAGTTGGGCTGCCCGTACCACGGCTGGGTCTACGACCCTTCTGGCGCCTGCATAGAGATCCCCTCGCTGGGTCCGTCACAGCGCGGTGGTGACCTGGGCTCGGGGCTGCAACTGAGCCCCTGCGAAGTGGGCAAGGTGCGCAGCTTTCAAACGAAGGAGCAGGACGGGCTCGTCTTCGTCTTCATGGGAGAGACCGCGCGGCGTGAGCCCTTCCGCGTGCCGAAGTGGAGCGAACCGGGGTGGACCGTCTATTTCATGGTGACGCGTTTCCCGAACGGGGTGACCAACCTCGTCGAGAACTTCATGGACGTGCCGCACACGGTCTTCGTGCACAAAGGCTGGTTTCGGAACCGGAAGCTGCGCGAGGTACCTGCGAGCGTCGTGCGCAAGAACGGCGAAGTGCAGGTCACCTACGAGCAGCAGCATGACGAGCTCACCGGCGCTGGGTTTCTGATGAACCCCACGGGCGAGCCGATGACGCACACGGATCATTTCTTCATGCCGAACGTCACGCGCGTCGACTACCTCTGGGGGCAGCGCAGCGGGTATGTGATTTCCAGTCAGGTGACGCCGGTGGGGCCGCTGGAGTCGGTGGTGTTCACGTCGATCTCGTATCGCTTGCCGTTCGACGTGCCGGGCAACCTGCTGGCCCGCGGGCTGCGGCGATTCATGAAGTGGTACACCACGCAGGTCATCACGCAGGACGTCGACATCATGCGCATTCAGCGTGAAGGCTTGACGCACGCGAAGGGTGGCCTCGACTTCACCAGCACCGAGGCCGATCTCCTGCACGCCGACATCGAAGACGTGCGCGGTTGGCTGCGCGGTGGTGGTGACGGTGAAGGGCCTGAGCCGGCCACGCGGCGCATCAAGTTCTGGATTTAGAAGGTCATCAACACGCCGACGCCCGGACCCGCGGTGGGAATGACGTGAAGGCTGACCGCGTCTTTCGGGCCGCCCTTTTGATACCGCTTCCACCCCGAGATGAGCTGAGCAGGCGCGCTTAAAATATTCATCTCGCCGATCGCCGTGCCGATCGCGAAGTTCATGATGGCGGCTTGCCAGTGGTTGTAACCAAGCCCGAGCACCAGCCCGAGCCCCACGTTGAAGAGCACGTTGCCCACGTGGAGATACCAGACGAAGCCTGCCTCTTCTGCTTCCGCTCCAGTGCCGAGCAGCCGCTCACCTTCCGCGATGAGCGCACAGCGGTCTTCAGCGCTGACCGTGCTCGCCTTCTTTGCGTAGTGCGGCCCGGCCTCGAGCACTTCGGGTCTACCGAGCAGCGTGAAGGCGAGGCCCACCCCTGTACCCGCCGCCCCCCAGTACCAATCGGGCTGCTCCTCGCGCGTGAACAGCGGCATCAACGCGAGCTGACCTATGCCGAGCCCGCCGTAGATCGCGCCCCAGGCCAGCACCCAGTTGTGCGCGCGAACGCTCTCTTCAGACAGCAGCCTCGAGAGAAAGGCCAACCGCGCCTCGTCACTGAGCCCGGCCACGCCCTGAGCAGAGGCCCCCGCGGGGCGTTCACACGTCTGCGCCTGCGCCGCTACGGAAGTTGCCAGGGCGAGTACCAACACCACTCGAGTCATTTGGCCACGCAGCATGTCAGTTTGTCTGTGGCAGGGTACGCCGCATGATTTCCCGCCTTGCCGTGATGAGCCTGCTGACCTTCGCTGGTTGCCGCGCGCCTGCGCCGCTCGAGAAAGAACCTGCCTTCGACTTCGAGGCGCGCTCGAGCCCGACTGCAGCCGCCTTCAGTAAAGAGGCGACCCTGCTGAGCCGGTGGAACGAGGCGCGCGCCGATTCGCTGCGTGACTTCTGGAATGCCGGGGAAGCGGGCTCCTTCAAGGGCGCCGATGGAATCGAGCTCGTCTACCGCATTCATCGCGCGCCCAACGCGAAGGCGGGCGTGGTGCTGCTGCCCGGCCGAACCGAGGCGATCATCAAGTACGCCGAGGTCTGCGCCGATCTCGTGGCGCAGGGCTACTCGACCTACGCGCTCACGCTGCGCGGCCAAGGCGAAGCGGGCCGCATGTTGCCGGATCGAGACAAGGGCTACGTCGCCTGGTTCGACGATTACGTCGAAGACACGCACACGTTCATCAGCACGGTGGTCAAGCCCGAGCAGCCGCGCGTGTTCATTCTGGCGCACTCATTGGGCGGCGCCGTGGCGGTCCTGGTCAACGACGAACACCCCCAAGACCTCGACGCCCTCGCGCTCAGCGCACCGATGCTCGACATCAACCTGGGCGCGTTCCCCCCGCCGGTGGCGGCGTCATTGGCCAGCGGCATCTGTGACTCGACCGATGGCAGCGGCTTCGCGATCGGCGGTGGGCCCTACAAAGAAGAGCAGGATTTTTCTAAAAACAGCGTCACCGGCAGCGAGGCGCGGTGGACGTGGAAGGTGCAGCAGCTGCGCGATGACGAACAAATTCGGGCGGGCGGCCTCACGTGGAGATGGTTGTGCCAGGCGCTGGTCGGCTCGAGCCGCGCACAACAATCGGGGCGCTTCTCCTCGACGCCGACTGTGATGTTCGTGGCGGCCGACGACACGATCGTCAATCGCCCGGGTCAGGAAAAGTACTGCACCGAGGCGCCGCGTTGCACGTTCAGTCGCATCGAGAACGCGAAGCATGAGCTGCTGCAGGAACGCGATGAGGTGAGGAACCTGGTGCTCTTACGCGTGGTGCGCTTCTTCGACGCGCAGGTGACGCCGTGAGGGGCGCGGTGTTGCTGGTGCTGCTCGCGGCCTCGAGCGCGTTCGCTGCCGAGCCAGACTTCAGGCTGCACGTCGGTGGGCAGGTCGGCTTTCCGTATCTGCTGGGTGTGAGCTCGACCGGTACGTTCTTCAAGCAAGGCCGGCCGCGCTTCGATGTCGACGCGACGTGGGAGCCGTCGGTGCAACTGCAGTCGTACAGCCTCGGTGGCGCGTACCACGTGCTCGATCGCGCGTTCTTCGTGGGTGGGCGGCTGCGCATCGTGCAGTACCTGCCTCCGTGGGCGCGGGGCGCGAGTGATGCGTTTCTGGGGCTGGGTCTCGAAGCGGGGGTACGCCTTCGGGTGGGGCCCGGTGAGAAGGGCGTAATCCACGTCACCCTGCACGGCACCTTCGTTCCCGGTCAGGCCACCAACTTGTCGACGCTGGTGGGTTTGTCGGCGGGGTTCTCGTGGAGTGTTTTCGAGCGGTGAAACAGGTGCCTCGACTCCGCTCGGCACGAACGGAACCGGCGGAAATCCGTTCAGCCCGAGAGGGTTGGCGGAAACAGGAATCGGGTTCCATCACCGGTCTCCCCGAGGCCAGTCGAGGGGGCACTTGCAGTGCGAAGGACCTCGCCCCCCCCCTGGGCGAATGATCACGCGTGCATCGGTGGCGAGATTGACGTCTCATCGCCTCGTGTCGTCGCCAGGCGTCAAGTCTTCCGTCGAGTTGAAGCCGAGGCCCACCCCTCTGGGTGAGGGCCGAACAAACTCAATTGCAGTCATCACCTTGTGCTTCACGCTGGCAGCCTGTTCGCCGTTGCCCGTGACGATGGACTCCGGAACCGCTGGTGGAGGCGGCGGCGGCGGAAGCATCGCCGTGATGGGAGGCGGCAGCGGTGGTGGTGGTGCCGAAGCAGAAGACTCAGGAGTCGATGCGGGCTCTGGCACCGGCGACGCAGGCGCAAGGTGCACCTCGCCGAGCGACTGCGCCTCCAACACCTGCGTGGCCTGGTTTCGCGATGCCGGCTCGGTGTGTGGCCGGCTTTGTTTCAATCAGAGCCAGTGCGCTGACCTTCAGAACTTCACCTGCATCCCCGATCTCAACGGCAGCGGCGTGTGCGTACCGAAGAGCCCCGCACACTGTCTTCCGTGCGACTTCGACGTGAACTGCGGTGGCCTGTCTGAAGCGTGTGTGCTTGCACCCGGCGATTCGACGATGACCTGCCGCATCGATTGTTCACTCGCGGGCACTGCCGCCTGCCCGCCCGACTACCTGTGTACCGAGACGCGCTTCAACAACGTGATGCGTTCGTTCTGCACACCGCCCGCGGGGAAGTGTTCGACGTCGGAGGGCGGCTTCTGCGACCGCTTCTCTGTGCCGCAGCCGTGCTCGACCACCAACGACGCAGGCACGTGCAGCGGCGCCCGAACGTGCGTGAACGGGCGCTTCACCACGTGCGACGCGCTGATGGCCGCGTGCCGCGCGACGTGTGAGCAGGCTGAACGCCCCGGCTGCACCGAGCCTCTGTGCGCAGGCGCGACTCGACTGCCCACGCATTGTGGTGACTGCAATACCGCGTGCCCCGGTGCGGGCAGCACGACGGCCAACGTCACCTGCGCTGATGGCGGCTGCACCTTCAGTTGCAGGGGCCAGAACTACGACGTCGATCGCGACGCGGGCTCAGGGTGCGAAGTGGCCGACTCGCCGACGGGTAATCACGTGGCGACCGGCGCGACCAGCCTCGGCACCCTGCCCTGCAATGACGGCTCGACCATCAACGCGATGGGCGTGATTCCCAGCGATACGCGCGTGCATGAGAACCCGGTCATTCCCGCGTTCAGCGTGATGGAAGGCGCGGCCCCTGATTTTCTTGCGGTCAATGCGAGCGGCGGCACGTTCTGCGTGAACGATGTCGAGGTCTCGTTGACGGTGACGGGTGCCTCGAACCTGGCTTGCTTCAGGCTCACCGTGGTGACGAACAATGACACGTGGTCTTGCACGACGAATGCGGGCGGGACTTGTTCGGTCTCTCAGGGATCGGGTTCGTATTCGGGTGGCACCACGATTTCGTTGCGCGTCGAGCGGACGTGTTCGGCGGCAGCGTCAGTGGGTCGGTACGCGGTGGCTGGGCATTTCTAGAAGAAGCTCGATGGCAATCAGTGCTGTCCCGAAGGCAGAAAGACCTGGAAGGTGGTGCCTTTGCCGACGGTGCTGCTGACTTCGATGCGGCCACCCAGCTCTTCGACGATCTGCTTCGAGATGGCCAGGCCCAGGCCCGTACCGCCGTCGACCTTGGTGGTGAAGAACGGGTCGAACACCCGGCTGACCACCTCGGCCGAAATACCGGTGCCGTTGTCTTCCACCACCAACACCGCCTCGTTGCCCTGCGCGCTCAGCGTCACGGTCAAGAGGTTGCGCTGCCGCTGCGCAGGGTCGAACGCTTCGATCGCGTTGACCAGCAGGTTGAGCACGACCTGCCCCAACCTCGTGCGCGAGCCGCGAATGGGCGGCACCGCGGCGACCGACAGCTTGAACTGACCGCGATGCCGCACTTCACCGGCGGCAGAACGAACCGCGAACTCGACCACCTCCTTGAAGTCGACGTTCTCGTCGGTGCGTGAACGCGTAGAGAGCTCGACCGAGCTGATGATGTCGGCCAGCACCTGCACCGACGTGCGCGAGTCGCGCAGCGCACCTTCGAGCGTCTTCTTGCCCGAGAGATCGCCCAGCAAATCGCTGATCAACTCGAGGTTCATGGTGAGCGCGGTGAGCGGCCCGCGGAGCTCATGCGCCACGCCCATCGCGATCACGCCCAGCGAGTACATGCGCTCGGTCTCACGCATGCGGCGCTCGAGCTCAGTGGCCCAGCGTACGGCGCGATACCGCTCGATCGCGCCCACCAGCACCTGGCGCAGCTCGACCGGTTCCCAGGGTTTACGCAGGTAGAGGTCGATGTGGCCCCGGTTGATCGCATCGATGGCCGCTTCGAGATCCGAATACGCGGTCATCAGAATGCGCCCCGTGTCGGGAAACTCAGCGCGCACCGCGCCGAGCAGATCGACGCCCGACATGCCCGGCATGCGTTGATCCGCCACCAGCACGGCGATCTCCTGCGTGCGCATCAACTCGAGCGCCGCGGCCCCACTCTGGGCGGTGACCACCTGCACGGAACCACGGAGACCCGCTGCGAAGACCACCAGGTTGGAGGCCTCGTCGTCGACGTACAGAACTGAAGGAGAGGTCAACGGGTTCCCCGGGGAAGCTCGGCCGTGAAGGAAGTACCACCACCGGGCCGGGCAGTGAAACGCAGATCTCCGCCCCACCGCAGCAACGATTGCCGGGAAAGGTAGAGACCCAGGCCCGTGCCCTCCCCGGGCGTTCGGGTGGTGAAGAAAGGATCGAACAGCCGCGAGGCGATCTCCACGGGCACGCCGGGGCCATCATCGGCCACGGTGATCTGCACCCGCTCACCCACTTCTTTGACCGAGAGCCACACGTTGCGCGAAGGCGCGCGGAGGGCGTTGTCGATCAAGTTCATGAAGACCTGGTTCAGCTCAGAGGCCGAGGCCACCACCTGCACGTCGGCGTAGTCGCGGTGCACCTGCACGTCGAGCAAGCGGTGCTGCAGCAGGCGCACGGTGGAGTCGAGACCTGCCCGCGGATCGACCGGCCGCACGCCGCCGCCATCGCCCGGGCTCACGTGGGTGAGCAAGGCGCCGCTGATCACGTTGATGCGCTGCGCACCTTCGGCGATCACCGCGAGCAACTGCGTGTCGGACTCATCGAGCCCGGGCCGGCCCTGGAGCGCACGCACGCCGTTGAGCACCACGTTGACGGGGTTGCGCACCTCGTGGCCGACGCCCGCCGCCAGGGTGCCCACCGCCGCCAGGCGCGCCGATGCGGTGACCTCCAACGAGAGCGAACGCAACCGCAGTTGCGCCTGCACGCGGGCCACCAACACGCGTGGATGAAAGGGCTTCTCCACGAACTCGTCGGCGCCCGACGCAAACCCTTCGATGGCCGCGTCGGTGCCGCCTCGCGCCGTGAGCAGGATGACCGGCGTGGCCGCGATGACCGGGTCGGCTTTGATCGCCTTGCACAGCTGCGTGCCGCTCAGGCCCGGCATCATCACGTCGGAGAGCACCAGGTCAGGCCGCTGCCGCTTCACGCTCGCAAGGCCCGCGAGCCCATCGGCGGCCACCAGCACCTCGAAAGAGACCGAGAGCAAATCGACCAGCATCGCCCGCACGTCGGGGTTGTCCTCGACCACCAGCACACGCGCGCGCCGGCCTCCGTCGAAGGTGAGGCTCGAAAGCGGAGTCGACCCGCGAGAACCCCGCTCGCCAGGAGGAAGCACTTCGAGCTCGGCATCCGAGGCGCGCCTGGCCACCGTTCCTTCGAGCAGAACCTGCCGGCGCTCCAGCGCCTCGGGCTTGATGTGACCCTCGCCGCGCGGCAACACGATGGTGAACGCGGCGCCCTGGCCGAGCTCACTGGCAACCTCCAACCGGCCCCCATGCAGCTCGACCAGGTTGCGCGCGAGCGCGAGGCCGATGCCCACGCCGCCCACCCGTCGGCCCGTCGTTTCGTCGGCCTGGTAGTAACGCTCGAAGATGCGGGTGAGATCGGCGGCCGCGATGCCAGGGCCGGTGTCCTTCACGGTGACGCGCACTTCGGCCGGCGTCTCGTCGACGCGCAGGGTGACCTTGCCGCCCGGGGGCGTGAACTTGAAGGCGTTGCCCAGCAGGTTCGAGAGCGCGCTGTCGAGGCGGTGCGAGTCGCCGAAGAGATTGTGGGTCGACTCGAGGCCCTCCACCACCAACTGCAGACCCCGCGCTTCAGAAGCGCTCGCGAAGAGCACGCCCAGTTGCCTTGCCATCGCGCCCATGTCGATCGCTGCGGAGTCGAGCCGCAGCTGACCTGCGTCGATGCGAGAGAGGTCGAGCAGGTCGTCGATCAACCGCAACAGCCGCCACGAGTTCCGGCGCAGGCCCTCGAGCAGCCGCCGCTCTTCCGCGGGCACGTCATGGCCGAGGCGATCATCGAGCGGCGCGAGGATCAACGTGAGCGGCGTGCGCAGCTCGTGCGAGACGTTCGCGAAGAACTCACTCTTGAGCGCGTCGAGCTGCCGCAGCCGGTCGAGGGCCGCCGAGAGCTCGCTGGTGCGCTCGGTGACGCGTTGATCGAGCTGCACGTTGACGCGGAACGCTTCGGCTGCGCGCTCCTGCAGCTCATCCATCGATTGCCGCATGGCGTGGGTGCTCTGCTCCAGCATCCCTTCTTTCTGCGCGGCGAGGCGGCGCACGTCGCTCCACCCGCCGAAGCCGAAACCCAGCGCGATGAATGAAGCGAGCGTCTCCAGCAAACCGAAGTGACCGAAGTGCGCGGCGAGCGGCGCGAGGGCGGCCCCCAGCGCAGCGCCCACCCACCGTCGCCACGTGCCCGGCTTCGGGTTCTGCCAGGTCAACTCGTAGCGGCAGCAGTCGGCGCCGTTCACCTGACATTGCAGCTCGATCACCTGGGCGGGCGGCAGATCCCAGATGGTGGGGAAGACGGCGTAGTTCGCCATGCGCCCGATGCACGAGTTGCGGTTCCGTTCGGGCCGGCCGCTCTTGTACGTGAGGGTCATCGACCACGCAGACTCACGCTCGATCTCGAAACGGCCCGCGCGGTTGTAGGTGGGAGAGAACTCGACCGACTTGCGGTACGCGAGGCCCGGGCTGCCGACGCTGCGCAAGATGTAATACGCAAACCCCAGCGCCTCGGGCGTGGCGATGTTGCTCGCTGCGAAGCCCATGAAGTCGGGATCGCCTGAACCCCGGACGAGCTCGTCGAGCAGCAGCTCGAGAAAATCGAGTGAGACGAAGTTGTTCGGCCCTGCCAGGTACTCGAGCGAGAGCGGCATGGGGCGTTCTGCCCACAAGGCCTCGAGCCGCGCGCGCCCGTAGCGCTTCTCGAAGCTCAGCAGGAACGTCTTGAGCAGGCGCGCGCCGACCTCGGGCTTGTCCCACTGCCGGGTGCCCGCATCTGCCGTCATGCCGGCCGTCGCCCCGTCACCGTCAACACCACTGCGTACTTGAGCGCTTCCGGGTCGGCGAGCATCGCGAGGTAGCCTTTTGCGAACGCCCAGTACCGCTGCTCATCGCCAAAGGACTTCACGGCGACGGGCGCGAGCACCTCGAAGCGTTGCGTGTAGTCGGCCACCAGGCGCGCATCGGCGCCCGCGGCCACATAGAGCGGTGACAGGTGCACGCTCACGTCTTGCAGACCCGCTTGCTTGAACCAGGTGAAGAGCTTGCGGCCCACGAAGAAGTCGAAGCCCGTCGAGCGCAGCGCGCGCATGAAGGGCTCGATGCCCTCTTCCACCACCGCGGGCCTCGGCCAGAACGCGAGGCCGATGCCGTCGATGTCGGCGACGCAGATTTTTCCGCCCGGCTTCGTGACGCGAATCAGCTCGCGCAACGAAGCCTCAGGCTCACGCAGATACTCGAAGACGAACTGGCTCCAGCTGAAGTCGAAGTGGGCGTCAGGGAGCCCGGTGGCAGGCAGCGCGCCTTGCTGCGCGTGAGCGTTCAAAGAGCCCTTCACCAGCGCGTTCGCTTCCGCCACGCGCTCGGGGCTCACGTCGAGGCCGGTGACGAACCCTTCCGGGCCGACCAACTCGAGCATGGCGGGCATCACGGCGCCCGAGCCGCAGCCCACGTCGACCACGCGCATGCCGGGCTGCAGGCCCGCTTGGAGCAACCGCACCGTGCTCGGGTTGGCGTTCTCCTGCTGCAGCAGACGTCGGCCTTCTTGCGACGACTCCATCAGGTAGCTCATGCCGTGGGCCTCTCCGCCTCGCCCGCTTCGACCTGGGCGGGCGCTTCTTTCTCATGTCTGCGCAAGCGGGCAAAGACAGAGATCATCTGGCTGGTCATCTCGCGCACCACCGAACGATGCGCGCCGAACTCGAACACCGGGCCCATGCTCGTAAAGCCCATCGCCTCGAGGTCGGCCACGTCGGTGGAGAACGCGTGGCACTCGGCCTCCCTGCGGCCCTGGCGGGCGTAGACGGCCGCGGCGTGCGCAGCCAAAGACATGCGGGCCTCGGCGGCGTAGGGGCCTTGCGGATCGATCAAGAAAAGCCGGAACGAGCTGTACATCTCTGCCCAGAAGAGGCCGCGCGACATCGTCTCCAGCAGCGCCCAGCCCAGCGGCGCGCCGTGGCGATCCTCCACCACCGTCAGGCTGCGGCCCCGCGAGAGCGCCCGCGCGCCGAACCTGGCCGACAGGCTTTCCAGATGCAGCTCGCCTTGCACCAGGTCGTCGCTGAGCACCTTGACTGGATCCTCCGAGGCACCCACGTGTGAGAGGAACGCGCCCTCGTCGTCAGGCCGCGCATCGCGCACGCGCAGTGGCCCGGGCGTGGGCAGGCGATCCAGCGGCAGCCGCATCGGCTCGAAGCGCACCCGGTACGCCAGCCCCGGTCGCAGCACCCGTACCGACAAGGCGCCGTAGATGCGCTCAGCCCAGCGGTTCGACACGCGCCACAGCCCGCGCACGTAGTCCACGTCGGGCAGCGCCTCGCCGTAGTCGAAGCTCAAGCACATCAACTGCTGCGAGAGCGCGGCCGAGCGGTGGTAGCCCGACTTCACCATCAGGTGCTGCGAGAGCCAGGTGCGCGAGTAGATGCGCAGCCCCGAGGTATGAGCAGCCAGCTCACCGTCTTGCAAGATGACGAAGGTCTTGCCCAGGCCGTGCGAGCCATCGCCCATCACCTCGTGGGTGCGCTTGGGGGCAAGCGCCTCGCCCTCAGTGGAGTGATCGCGCCAAGCAGCGCCTTCTTCGCTGAAGAGGCCCCAGATTTTTTCGAAGGGCGTGCCCGAGCCACACTCTGCGCCCTCGACCAGGTGGCGCACCAGCAGGTCGAGCAGCACCTGTCGATCTGCGTCACTGATGAAGGTGAACTGCAGACCGCAGCGCCGCTCACCGTCGTCTTCGGTACCGGGCCGCCCCATCGAGGCGACCACCGCCGAGACCTGGATGCGGCGATGGCCCAGCACGAGCTGCACATCATCGAGCCGCAGGCCGGGGGGAAACACGTCGATGGCCGGGTCGACCTGAAAACACGCGCCGATCGAGCTGAGGTCGAGCACGGGCCGCGTGACGCGCAGACCACTGAGCGGCGAGACCACCGTGATGGCCGCGCTCACCGTACCCGCGGGCACGCGCAAGCTGGCGCGGCGATGCACCTGCAGCAGCGCCTGCGGCACGGCCACCACCAGCTTCTCTCCGGTCGCGCTCAACACGCCGGCGTACCCCGACAGCTGCCGGCCGTTGAGCTCGAATGACAGCCGCACGGCTTGGCCCTGGGCCCAGAAGGCGCGCGACGTCGAGGCGGGCTCGAGCAGGTGAAGCACCCCGCCGTCGTGAGCTGCACGGGAAAAGAGTTGAACGAACGCGCCGTCATCGGTGCCCACCGTAAAGGTGTTGCGCGAGCGGCTGGCCGACTTGAGCAGGGCGCAGATGCGCAGCGCGTTGGTGATGCGCATCGGCGCCGACGGCGTGCGGCGCTGGGTATTGAAGACCGCGCCGACCTGCAACGCATTGCCACCCACCCGGCGCGCCGTCTGCACGCTGCAGCAGACGTCTTCCATCAACACGGCCTCGCCCCGCCGCAACCGGGTCAGCACGATGGGCTCACCGGGCATCAAGGCCGCGAGGTGAGGGCCCGCGGTCACCAGCAGGCCCACGCCTTCGTTCGAGACGTCGATGCAGGTCGCCGTCAGCTTCGTGCCGCGCGTGAGAATCGTCGCGTCGAGGGGCACCGAGGCCGGGTGCCGGGGCGAGGCGCGCCTGCGCACCAGCGCCTTGAGCTTCCAGGGGGCGTCGTCGTCGAGCGTGAGGAAGTCGAAGCCAGCCGCGGCGATCGCCTCGAGTTCTTTGAGCGCCTCGACATCAGCGGTCGGAGCCAACACCACCCGGGTGGCACTGGGCGCCTTGCGATCGAGCTCGGTCAGCAGCTTCTTGAGGTCGTCATGATGCGCGATGACCAGCGAGGGCGGCGGCGAGAAGAAGGGCGCGGCTTCCTTGCGGGAGCACGCCTCGAGGTACACGTTGCCTCTTTCACCCAGGACGGCCTTGAGAATCGAACGAACCTGGGGCTGCGGGTGAATGATCAAGACAGCTCGGGGGGACATGCGCTGCTCCTTGGTGTGTGCCCCCCCCGAGGCGTCACTGAATCGGTTCATCCGCTGCGAATCCTGGGCCTGACCAGCCCCAGGTCTTTGAGCTTCGACAACACGTCTGCGGGTTGAAAAGGCTTGGGCAAGAAGGCCGCCGCGCCCGCCTCGAGGAACTTCTTCTCGAGCTCAGCGGTGTGCCGGCCGCTCATCGCGAGCACTGCGATGTGGGCGGTCTGGGGCGAACCTTTGAGCCGCCGGCAGACCTCGAGGCCATCCATGCCCGGCATGTACGAGTCGAGCAGCACCACCTCGGGCCGCAGCAGCCCGACCTTCAAGAGGCCATCGAGTGCGTTCTCGGCGAGCGAGACCTCGATCGAAGAATCAGACTTCGCGAGCAGCGCACCGAGCGACCGCAGGTACGTCGGCTCGTCGTCGATGACCAGCAGCCGCACCTTCGCGCCCTCCAGCTCGAGGGGCACCGGCAAGCGATGTGCGCGCAAGAAGTCGACCAGCTCGTCAGAGGCCACCCGGCGATGACCACCGGGCGTGCGGAACGCGCGCAGCTTGCCCTGCTCGATCCACTTGAGGACGGACGAGGGGCTGACCTGAACGAGCGAGGCCACTTCGTGAGAGGTCAAAAGGCGCATGAGAACCTCACGACGTCAGGGCCGTCAGGCCGTCCGGCCCGGCCAGGGGCTTGGCCTCTGTGTTGTCGCGCCGCCGCAGGCGAGCCAATACCGAGTTCATCTGCGTGATGAAGTCGCGCACCACCGAGCGGTGGGCGCCGAACTCGTACACCGCGCCGAGGCGCACGAAGCCCAGCGCCTGCAGGTCGGCCACGTCGGCGTTCGAGGCGTGACACTCCACCTCGCGACGCCCCGCGTGGGCCGCCTGGGTGGTGGCCCAGCAAGCCAGTGAGCTGCGCGCCTTCGCCGCGAGCGGGCCCGAAGCGTCGAGCAGGAAGATGCGGAACGAGGTGTACATCTCGGCCCAGAAGAGGCCGGGCGACATCGTCTCGAGCAACGCCCAGCCCAGCGGCGCACCACGCTCGTCTTGCACCACCACCAGCGAGCGTCCGCGCGAGAGGCCCAGCTCACCGAAGCGGCGCGAGAGGGTCTCGAGGTGCAGCTCGCCCGGAACGAGATCGTCGCTCAGCAGCTTGACCGGGTCTTCTGAGGCGCCCGCGAAGCTGAGGAACGCGCGCTCGTCATCGGGCCCCGCCGCGCGAACCCGCAAGGGCGCCGGCACGAACGCACCGACGGGCAGCCGCATCGGCTCGAACCGAACGCGGTACGCGAGGCCCGGCTTGAGCAGCCGCGAAGAGACCGCGTCGTAGATGCGCTCGGCGCGGTTCGAGACCCGCCACAGCCCGCGCACGTACTCCACGTCGGCCAGCGCCTCGCCGTACTCGAAGCTCAACGACAACACCTGCTGCGAGAGCGTGCCGGCGCGGTGAAGACCCGACTTCACCAGCAGGTGCTGCGCGAGCCACGTGCGTGAATAGATGCGCAGGCCCGAGCTGTGCGCGGCCAGCTCGCCGTCACGCAGCACCACCACCGTCTTGGAGAGCCCATGCGAGCCATCACCCAACAGCCGATGGGTGGCCGCAGGCGGCGCGGGGTGATCTCTCCAGAGCGCGCCTTCTTCCCGAAAGAGCTCCCAGATGCGGCCGAACGAAACCGAACCACCGCACGCCGCGCCGTCGACCCGGTGATGCAGCAGCAGGTCGACCAGGCGTTGGCGCCCCTCGGCACTGACCGAGGTGAACGTGAGGTGGCCGACCGAAGTGATGACGGCAGAGAAGTGCAGCCGCTCGCCCGCGAACTCCAGCATCACGCGCTCGAGCCGAAGCCCCGGCGGAACGACGTCGGCGGGGTCGACCTTGAAGCTCGCCCCCGTGGCGCTGAGCTGGAGCACCGTGCGGCATCGCAGCAGGCCACTGAGCGGAGAGACGAAGGAGATCGACGCACCCGGCGGCGACACGAGCGCGCGCAAGTCGGTACGCGCAGGCCTCGCGGCGAGCGCACGAGGCAGGTGCAACACCACCGCGTGCCCCGAGGCGCTCACCACCGCCGCGTGACCGGTCACCCGCCGGCCCTTGGCCTCGAACGACACGGTGACGATCTGCCCGGGCTGCCACGGCGGTACGCCGCGAGGTGAAGGCCTTGGCAGGTAGAGCTGACCGTCTTCCACGCGGGCCGACTCGAACTTCTCTTCGACCGGCGCGTGGTCGGTGCCCACCGTGAAGCAAGTGCCATCGGAGCACGCGGCCTCCAGCACCACGCGCACCCGAAGCGGGCTGGTGATGCGCAGCGGCAACACAGGGGCGCTCTCGCTGAAAGCAAACCGCGCCGCCACGAAGAGCAGGTCAGTGCCTTCGACGGCGTTGAGGCGCTCCACCCTGCAGGGCACCTCGCCCATCAAGACTTCGTGGCCGCGGCGCAGGGCACCCAACGAGAGCACCTCGCCCACGGCGATGGTGACCGGCTGCGGCACCAACAGGCCCACGCCTTCGTTCGAGACTTCGATGCAGGTGGCGTTGAGGGGCTGGTGGCCGCGCAGCAGCGTCGCGTCGACGGGCGTGGCGAGCGGGCGGGCCGCAGAGAGCCGGGCCAGGCGCTTGAAGTCCTCGTGGAGCGCGGTCTCCAACTCGGAGCGCTGCGGCTCACTCAAGGTGATCGAACGACGAAACATGAGCACCTGGCGCTTCTTCGCGTTGGGGGGACGGGCTGTAGGAAGCGGAGGAAAAGTAGAATTAACAGCTTTGAGTTTCAAGCGTTGTCTCGACGTGCGCCGATGTGCGTCTCGCCACCCTCGGGAGCGGCGATGACCCAATTTTGGTTCGCCTCTCCCCAAAGCGCAGCTTCCGTCGGCGGCGTATGAGGGCCGTGCATGAAGATCCTCACCTGGAATGTGCTGCACCGCGTGCACGCCGAAACGCACACCGAGCAGGCCATCGAGCGGTGGCCCGACGAGGCGCAGCGCGTGCGGGCCGTGGCCGGCTGGCTGGTGAACGCGGTGACGGCCGGGGGCTTCGACGTGGCGTTGTTGCAGGAGGTGAGCGGCGACGTCATGGCGGCCCTGCGCGCGCAGTTGCCAGGGCGCAGCGTGCTCGGGCACCTGTATCCGCGCGTGCCCAAGCAGAAGAGCGAGTCGCTGCGGGATCCGCGGGAATACCTGGTGGTGATTGCTCCTGCGGGCGCGAAGCTCGTTCGTACGCACACGTTCGAGAATGATCCCGGCAAGGGCTTCTTGATGGCGCAGCTCGCCTCGGGTCCGGTGGTGATCTCCACGCACCTGAGCTGGGGGCCCAAGGCGATTCCCCAGCTGCTGATGCTCTCGCAGGTGCTGCGCGACGCGCCCGGGCCGGTGTGCCTGGGGGGCGACTTCAACGCCGACCGTGACGCCGTCTCACGCGCGACCGAAGAGGTGATGATCAGCGTCTTCCCCGAGGGCTCGTTGCGCACCCGGCCGCAGGACACCGAGAGGGGCGGGGCCGACATCGATCATCTTCTGTGCAGAGGCGGCGTGCTGAAAGAGGCGCACGTGCTGGAGCACCACGGGCTGTCGGATCACCACGCGGTCGGAGCGACGATCGAGGTGACGCCCGTGGCATGAGCAATGCTCACTGGAGAAGTCAGAGGCACCGATGCCGACTCCAGACGAAATCCTTGCGGGCCTGGTGAGCATCGCCAACCGGTGGTTCGTCTTCGCGGTCGCCTGGCACCTGCTCGTCGCACTGGGCCTGCTCGCTGCGTCACAACACTGGCGGCCGTCACCGCGATGGGCGGGCGTGCTGCTGATTTCACCGCTGCTCTCGGTGAGTGCGTTCGCGTGGAGCATTCAGAATCGTTTCAACGGCACGGGGTTTCTCGCGCTCAGCGGTGCGCTCGGGTTGATCAACTGGCGAGCCAGCCGTGACGAAGTCGGCCGGCAAAAGTGGACCACGGTGCTGGGGGTGGTGCTGATCTCATTCGCGTGGGTGTACCCGGCGTTTCTGCAGGGCTTTCCACAAGTCACCTATTTGATCGCAGCGCCGATGGGCCTGGTGCCCTGCCCTACGCTGGCGATGGTGCTCGGCTTCACGCTGCTGGGGTACGGGCCGGCGAGCCGGGCGTGGGCGCTCACGTTGGCGCTCGCTGCGAGCTTCTATGCGGGGTTTGGCGTGATGCGGCTGGGCGTGACGATGGACTTGATGCTGCTGGTCGGTGCGATGGGATTGGCGGTGCGTGCGCTGGGTCAGGCGCGCGGGCCTGAGCGGCGGCTCCAGCTCGTGAGCTGATGAAATAGGTGCCTCGACTCCGCTCGGCACGAACGGAACCGGCCGAAATCCGTTCAGCCCGAGCGAAGTCGAGGGCGTACTTCAACAGTCTGCGAAAGCGGGGAGAGGGAGCACGGGTGGCAGCAACCCGACCTCCCACTGGCCCCGGTTGGTGCCATCGTAGAACCATGAAGCGACTGCACCGCAAGGACCTGTACGGCTGGTCGAAGTTTCACGAGCCGATCAACGTCGACTTCAACAGCGTGCTCTGGGTGCGTGAAGGCGGCAACGTGGTCATCGATCCGTTGCCGCTCTCGCCGCACGACCTCGCGCACCTGCAACAACTCGGGGGCGCGGCGTTCATCGTCATCACCAACTCAGCGCATCTTCGCGGCGCGCTGGAACTGCAGAAGGCGACGGGTGCACAGCTGCTGGGCCCGTCGGCCGAGCGAGAGAAGCTCGTGTGCGATCGGTACCTGACCGATGGTGAAGAGGTCGTGCCGGGCCTGCTGGTGCGTGAGCTCGATGGCTCGAAGACGCCGGGCGAGCTGGCCCTCGTGCTCGAAGACACCACGTTCATCTCAGGAGATCTCGTACGGGCGCACCGGGCCGACACGGTGATGTTGCTGGGGCCTGAACAAGGCGTGCCCGACACCACACGCGCGGTGGCGTCGTTGCGCCGGCTGCTCCAGCTTCATCCACGCATCGAGACAATTTTGATGGGCGACGGCTGGTCACTCTTTCGCGGCGGCCATCAACGCCTGACCGAAGTAGTCGAGCGGACGGCGTAAGCCCGGTTACCTTGCGCGCCATGAGTAAGCCCACGCTGACCTACTTCGACATTCCGACGAGCCGCGGTGAAGAGTGTCGTCTCGCCCTCTTCATCGCCGGCGTCCCCTTCACCGACGAGCGCCTCTCGCGCGAACAGTGGGAAGCACGGAAGGCGACCGCGCCGTTCGGTGCGTTGCCCGTCTTCACCAGCGAAGGCCGCCCGCCGCTCTCGCAGTCGAACGCGATCCTCCGGATGATCGGTGGCCAGCACGGCCTGCTGCCCTCTGACGCGTGGGAGTCTGCGCGGCACGAAGCGGTGATGTGCGCGGTGGAAGAGATGCGCGCGAAGCTGGGGCCCACGGGCCGCATCAAGGATTTGGCAGAGAAGCAGAAGGCGCGTGAGGCGCTTGCGACCGGCTTCTTTCCCGAGTGGAGCGCGCAGCTCGAAAAGCAGATCACCGGGCCCTTCCTCGGGGGCGGGCAGATCAGCGTGGCCGACCTGAAGATCTTCGTGGCGCTCTCAACCTTGCTCGCCGGAAAGATCGATCACATTCCGGCTGACACCTTCAAGCCGTTCCCCAAGGTGCTCGCGTTGACCGAAGCGGTGAAGAATCACCCGAAGATCGTCGCGTGGTACGCCCGCTGATTCAGCGCCCGCAGCCCTTGCGGAAATCGGAGTCGTCGAGGAATTGATCGAGCGCCTGCTTCCAGGCGGTCCACTTGTGGCCGCCCGGAACAGGGAACTTCCGCTTCATGGGGAGCGCGGTCGCGAGCACTTCGTTCGACTCGCTCAGCAGCTCGTCTTCGGTGCCCCAGCCCAGGTACAGCCGGGGGCCTTTTTCCTTCCCCGCCGTCAGCGCCTGCAGCCAGCGCCACAGCTCGAGGATGGTGGTGTCTTCGTCTTTGACCTCGACCTTCTCGGGCGCCTGCCATTTCGCGAGGCCACCTTCGGAGCGGATCTTCGCGGCCACCGGGTGCGCGCCCAGGAACGGGGCGAGCGCGAGTACGCCGGTGATCTCCCTGGGGTGATCGTGTGAGTACATCAACGTGCCGAGGCCTCCCATCGACAGCCCGATGAGCCATGTCTCGCGATAGCGCTTGGCTTTGGCGGGCTGGAAGACGTCTTCGCCCAGCCGTTCCACCACGGTGCCCTTGGTGTAATACGAGAACGTCGCCTGAGCGGAGATCAGATCGACCGAGAGACCCCGGTCACGAATGGAGTCGACGAAACCCTTCTCTTCGAAGTCGGTGGCGGTGTCTCCGACCCCGGGAAGGAAGACCACGAGGCACTTCGCCCTGCCCTTGAAGTCATCATCGACCTCGACCATCGGATTGACGGGCGGCATCATCATCGTGGCGCAGCCGCTGAGCAAAAGGGCCACCACACCGTTCACCCCGAGCGAAATCGAGGGGCCAATGGCGCGCCGATGCAGAGGTGCTGCCTCGTCTTCGGGCGGGAAGTGCCCCCTCGACTGCGCTCGGGGAGACCGGTGATTGGAGTCATTTCTATTTCGGCCAACCCTCTCGGGATGACCGGTTGGTTGTTTCTCTGGCTGAGGTCGCCTTCGAAGCCTGTCCCTGCTCGGGAGGAACGGTGTGCGGTACTTCATGCGACAGCTCGTATCACGCGTCGAAGAGGGCCAGCAGGTCGTCACGTGTCAGGCCGCCCGCCGCACCTGCGCCACCATCGAGCGCGGCCTCGAACAGCGCGCGCTTCTTGTCCTGCAACTGAAGAATACGCTCCTCCACCGTGCCTTGTGAGACCAGGCGGTACACGAACACCGGCTTGTCCTGGCCGATGCGGTGAACACGATCCGCGGCTTGCGCTTCGACTTGCGGGTTCCACCACGGGTCGACCAGGAACACGTGATCCGCCGCGGTGAGCGTGAGCCCGGTGCCGCCGGCCTTGAGCGACATGAGGAGCACCGTCGGCCCGCTCGGCGACTGGAACTGCTCGACGATCTCCCCCCGATTCGAGGTCGAACCATCGAGGCGCGAGAACGAGAGGTCGGCTGCCTTCAATGCGGGCTCGATGAGATCGAGCATCGAGGTCCACTGGCTGAACACCAGGCAACGATGGCCATCGGCCGCCGCGTTGACGAGTGACTCGACCAGCGCATCGACCTTCGATGACGACTTCGCCTGCTGGCCGGGCACCAGCGCGATGTGACACGCGGCCTGCCGCAACCGGAGCAACGCCTCGAGCGCCTTGAGCACGCTGCCGCCCCCCTGAAGCAGGCTCACCACGTCAGCGCGCGTCGCCGCGTGCACCGCGTCGTAGACCGCACGTTCCTTTTCCTCGAGGGTGACGAAGCGAATCGCCTCGGTGCGCGGAGGCAGCTCGGGCGCGACCTCCTTCTTCAACCTGCGCAAGATGAACGGAGCCAGCCGCTTGCGCAGCGCCTGCGTCGCTTCAGCCGAGCCGGCTTCGATCTTCTCGGCGTACCTGGTGTTGAAGTCGCTGCGCCCGCCGAGCAAGCCCGGGTTGGTGAAGTGCATCAGGCTCCAGAGCTCTTCGAGGCGGTTCTCCATCGGAGTACCGGAGACCGCGAGCTTGAGCCCTCCGTTGAGCCGGTACGCTGCGCGCGTGGCCTGGCTGTCGGGGTTCTTGATGGCCTGCGCTTCGTCGAGCACCACCACGCGCCACTGCTTGGCAGCGAGCGCATCGGCGTCGAGGCGGAGCAGCGCATAGGTGGTGAGCGTCACGTCGGCGTCGGTCAACGAACGGCCGGGCCCGTGGTACGCGTTGACGCTCATCGTGGGGCGAAAGCGCGCGAGCTCGGCCCTCCAGTTCGGCAGCACGCTGGTCGGGCACACCACCAACGAGCCCTTCTCGAGCGCGCAGATGGTCTGCAGCGTCTTGCCAAGACCCATGTCGTCGGCGAGCACGCCACCCAGCCCCGCTGACTTGAGGAAGCCCAGCCAGTTCACGCCGTGGCGTTGGTAGGGGCGCAACGTGGTCTCGAGACCATCGGGCACCACGGCTGACGGGAGCGACTGGAAACCGTCCGCCAGCGGGCGCAGGCGCTCGAGGCCCGCGGGGGGCGGCGTTTCCATCTGCTGGCACAGCTCGGCCAGCGCAGGCAACGCGTGGTTGGCCACCGTGCCGCTCTCAGAACGCGCCTCGAGCAACGCCGCCACGCGCGCACCGTGCGTATCGAGCCAGGCGGCAGGCAGGGGGGCCCACCCACCACCCTCGATGGGCACGAGACCCAAACCCTCTTTCCACGCGCGCAGCACCGCTTCACCGGAGACGAAGGTGTCTTTGGCGCCCCCTTCCACTTCGAAGCGCAGACCGAAGCTCGCGCGCGGAACGCCGAAGGCATCGAGCGTGGAATTCGTCTCGAGCATCGGCTTGAGCGACAAGCCCGTACCGACCACACGGCGCGCGTCACCGGAGAGTCCACCTCGCCAGCTCTTCAATTGATCGACGAAGCGCGAGAGCTCGGGGCCATTGAGCGTGGTGCGTCGGCCAGGCAAGAGGCTCATCGACTCACGCAACTGCTGCGTGACGCGCGACTCTTTGTTCTCATTGCGCACGGGCATTGGGCCACCGAGGTAGGTCAGCTTGCCGTTGTCGATGCGCGCGGTCGGCGGGCTGCCGTACACGAGCACCGGCAACACGGACAGCCCGGTGTCCATCTGCGCGAGTTGCAGCTCGATGCGCGGCTCGAGCGTGCGATCGATGCGGGGTAGGCGCCGGCTGTGATTGTCGACGGGGAAACGTTGCGCGAGCTCAGGCAGGATGCGGCTCATCAGCTCACCCAACTGCGTCGCCTGGTACCGCCGCACGCTGGGAATCAGGTGCAGCCAGGGGCCCGTCAGCTCGGTCTCACCCAGCGCGCAGACGATCTCTCCACACCGCGCGACGCCGGGGCTGACCACCTCAGACACGCGAGGATCCGCGTGAATGGTGACCACCACGTCGCTGCCTTCGTCCTCCACCTTCACGCGAGGCAGCATCACCTCGTTGGTGAAGCCGACGGGCTGCCCCTCGAGCAGAATGTTGCGCGAGACGTTGAGCAGCCCGAGCAGACCCAGCAGGCGATCCGGCGGCAACGCGCCTCGCCACGGGCGATCGAGAATGCGATCCGCGAGCAGGTCTCCATTCTCGAGCTGAAGGTTGCGCGCTTGACCGGTGGCGACCATCGACTGCAGTGAAGCGGGCAGCGGCTCGACCTTGCCGTCGGAGTGCAGCAGCTCACGGGCGACGGTGAGGCCCTGCTCGACCTTGGTGAAGCGGTACACCAGGCGCGTCCACGTCTGTGCGGCGGTGGCGACCTCGGTGCCGCCTTGCATGAGCGTGATGACCGCGGCTACCACGTGCTCACAGGGGCTCAACGCGCTGTCGCAGGAGCACTCCCAGGCGTCGTCGGGCGTCAGATACACGGTGAACGCGACGGGCCGGTTGGCGGGCTTGACCCGGAAGACGAACTCTTTGCCCTGCTGTTTGTCGAGCGCAGCGGAGTTGGCGCGGGCGAGTTTCACCCCGTTGGCCCAGAGAGCAGGCTTCGCCTCCGCGCGGATGGCATCGAGCAACGCTTGCGACATGCCGCCGCTCTTACTCCCTCTGCCCTCAAGGGGAGAGGGTTGGGGTGAGGGGCTTAACTGCTCAAAGCCTGACCCAACTCATCGAGGTCGGCCGGAGTCAGCTCAGGACAATTCTTCTTCACCTTCGCAAACAACTCTGGATCCAAGGTGTGCTCAGGAGCGCAGGCCGAATGCAGATACCCCGGCCCCTTGCGAACGAAGCTCCCGGTATCCACCTCGCGCTCCACCGCCACACGAAGTGACCCCTTCTCGATCAACGCATCACACTGCATGCACTTGCTGCGCCCGGTCGACGCGCGCTCGGCAAACGGAAAAGGCCGCTCCCCCGCGGGAGCCCGGGTCTTCGCGCTGTTCACCAATTCTTCGAGCGCCGCACGATCCGGCACGGTCCCTGCGAAGGCCGCGAGCGCCTCCTTCACGAGCGCCGGCTTCTTGGTCGAAGCACAACCGAGGTGGTGCCAGAAGTAGCTCACCTCGCCCTCGTTGAACTGGTTGGGCGTCTCTTCCCCGAAGCGCAGCACGCCCTTGTCGATCTTCTGCCGGCAGGTGCGGCACGTGGCGCGAGCAGACTTCGACTCCTCGATGACGTTGGCCATGCGCGGAATCTGCCCCTAAGCCCGAGCGGAGCCAATCCAGAACCTCAGGGTCTGATATCTGCCAGCAGCGATGACGGCGTGGGCTGCGGTGCATCTGTTGGCAGCAGCCTCGGGCCTGGTGGTCATCGCGCTGGCGCTCTCGCGGGGCCAACGCAGCCCGCTGCGCCGGCCTTTGGCGCTCCTCGCGGCGAGCCAGTTCACCTGGAACGCGGCCTCGGTGGGCTCTGAGGTGACTCAGGAGCACACCTACGCGTTGCTCGGAGCGGTGGCCGCCCCGCTCTTCACCCCGCTCGCGCTGCACTTCGTGCTCACGTTCCTGGGCCGCAGACGTCAGCTGCGTGTCTCGTTGCTGGCAGCCTACGCGGTCTTCGTCTCACAATCGGGGGCGGCGCTCTTCGAACTCGTCTTGCCCGGCGCGCAGTTCCAAGGCGGCGTAGGCACCTTCGCGCTCGCGTTGTTGATCACCAGCCTGCCCGTCACCCTCTACGCCATCGTGCTCGTCACGCGGCATCTGCAGCAGGCGGCCTCGGAGCTCGAGCGGTTGCGCTCGCGCATTCTCCTGCTCTCCCTGGTGGTGGTGCCGCTGCTGCTGATGACCGATCTCTTTGCAGACCTCGGCTGGCCGGTGCCGCGCATGGCCACGCTGGGCGCCTTGAGCTTCAACCTGATGCTCGCGCGGCTGACGTTGGGCCTGGGCCTGTTCACCAGCGCGACCCGGCCCTCCGTGGCGATGGGTCAGGCTGTCGTGCTCGGGCTGTTCTTCGCGGTGAGCTACCTCGCCATCTTCAACGCCTTCAGCGGGCAACAGGGCGCGTTGGTCATCGCCTTCACCGCCTTGTCGCTGGTGCTCTCGGTGGTGGGCTGGCTCTTGCTCACCAACAGCAGCGCGGCGCGCGCGGGCCTCGAACGTTTCGCCACCATGGGCCGCTTCTCTGCGCAGATGGCGCACGACCTCAAGAACCCGCTGGCCGCTGCGAAAGGCGCCGCAGAGTACCTCGCCGAAGAGCTCCGCCGCAGCGGCGACGTGGCCAATCAAGACTTCGCGAAGCTGGTGGTCGCCCAGCTCAATCGTCTCAACACCGTCATCGATCGCTACCAGCGGCTGTCCAAGCTCGAGCCGCAGTTCAGCTCGCTCGACGCCAACGCGCTGGTGACCAACGTGCTCTCGCTGCAAGGCTTCGCGGCCGGCAGCCCGGTGACCATCGAGCGCAAGCTCGCGACGCCGCCCCCGCGGTTCCAAGGCGACGCCGACCTGCTCGCCTCCGCGCTGGAGAACCTGGTGAAGAACGGCATGGAGGCGATGCCCACCGGCGGCACGCTGACCGTCTCAACCGCGCTCACCGAAGACGACGAGCCGCGGGTGGTGCTCTCGGTGCAAGACACCGGCGCCGGCTTCGACGCGCGCGCGAAGGAGCAGGCCTTCGAGCTCTTCTTCACCACCAAGGCGACCGGCTCGGGCCTGGGCCTCGCGTTCGTGCGGCAGGTCGCGCGCGCGCATGGTGGTGAGGCCGCCCTGACTTCCCGCGAAGGTGCGGGCACGACTGTTTCTGTGACGCTTCCCCTGACCCAGGTGACGACCCATGAGTGACGCTGCTGCGGTGCTGGTGGTGGATGACGATGAAGCGGTGGGCAAGGTGCTCGCGGCGTTGCTCTCGCAAGATGGGCACCGCGCGACGTGGGTCGGCTCGGCTGAAGCGGCGCTCGCGACGTTGGAGAAGAAGGCCTACGACGCCGTCATCTCCGACGTGCGCATGCCCGGGTTGTCAGGGCTCGAGCTGCTCAAGCTGGTGCGCGTGAAGTGGCCCGAGCTGCCGGTGGTGCTGCTCACCGCGCACGGCACCGTGCCGATGGCGGTCGAGGCGATGCGCGAAGGCGCGGCCGACTTCATGCTCAAGCCGTTCAACCGCGAAGAGGTGTTGTTCGTGGTGAACAAGGTGCTCTGTGCCAGCGCAAGTGAGCGCGCGGCGCCTCCGCGGCTGACCCGCACGAAGATCGAGAGCACGGACGGCATGGTGGGCACTTCGCCCTCGCTCGAAGAAGCGCGCGCGCTCATTCGCCAGGCGGCGCCCAGCACCGCCACCGTGTTGATCCTCGGCGAGACGGGCACCGGCAAAGAGCTCGCTGCTCGCGCGTTGCACTCGTTGTCTTCGCGCAAAGCCAAACCCTTCGTGCGCCTGAACTGCGGGGCGCTGCCCGAGGCCCTCTTCGAGTCGGAGCTCTTCGGCTATGAGCCGGGCGCGTTCACGGGCGCAGTCAATCGAAAGCTCGGGCGCGTCGAGCTGGCGGAAGGCGGCACCCTGTTCCTCGATGAGGTGGGTGAGCTGAGCCAGGCCTCGCAGGTCAAGCTGCTGCGGTTGATTCAGGAGAAGGAGTTCGAGCGGCTCGGTGGCACGAAGACGTTGAAGGCCGACGTGCGCATCGTGGCGGCCACGCATCGTTCGTTGCCCGAGATGGTGAAGGCGAACACGTTCCGCGAAGACCTGTACTACCGGCTCAACGTGGTGCCGATCTCCATGCCGCCGCTGCGTTCGCGGCCAGATGATCTCGAGCCGCTGGTGAAACATTTCCTCTCGGTGCTGGGCCCGCAGAACGGTCGCGCGAAGGCGGCGCTCAGTTCGTCTGCGATGGCGCTGGTGGCCGCGCAGCAGTGGAAGGGCAATGTGCGGCAGTTGCAGAACTTCATCGAGCGGCTGACGGTGCTCGCGCCCCAAGGTGATGTGATCGATGAGACGACCGTGCAGCGTGAGCTCGCGCGGTTGGGCGGCGATGCGCCGCAGACCGTCTCGTCGTCGGACTCACTGCCCGGGCGGCGCAAAGATGCAGAGCGTCAGGCGGTGGAAGAGGCGCTCGAGAAGTCGGGCGGCAATCGTACGACTGCGGCGCGGCTGCTCGGGGTGAGCCGTCGCACGCTGTACAACAAGCTCGAGTCGCTCGGCCTCGAAGAGGTGTGACAGGCGTTGAAGTACGCCCTCGACTTCGCTCGGGCTGAACGGAATTCGGCCAGTTCCGTTCGTGCCGAGCGGAGTCGAGGCACCTGTTTTACCAGTCCCCACAGGGGTGATGGAGCGCTGCATCGGGGGAGCAGCTTCTGCCCCGCTGTGCTTAAGGTGCAGCCCATGCGGCTCCACCTCGCCCTCCTGGCCCTGCTCCTCGCCGGCTGCCCTCAGTACACAGGCCCCCAGGCTGACGCGACGTACTTCTGGCAGATCAAGACCAGCACCATCGAGTTCGGCGCGTGCAGCGACGCCACCGACTTCCGAATGGGTCTGACCGCGCTCCCCATCACCGACAACACCTTCGTCATCTACGAGGTGTCTCCCGACGGGAAGCAGGCGGTGACCCAGAAGTGCGACCGGCTCGACAGCACCACCTGCACGCCCTCAGACAGCAAGGTGATCTTCGACGTCACCGGCCGCGAGCTCAACTTCAGCCAGACGAACAAGGCGCCCATCGGCATGACCGGTTGTTCGCTGCAGCAGACCGAGACGTGGACGCTCACCGACGCCACGCGCGCGATGACGCTCGATCTGGTGAACGTGCTGACGCTGGTCGACTCGCAGCCCGCTTGTGATCAAGTCGAGGCCGACCTCAAGGCCCGCTCACCCAACGGCCTCGGAGTGGAAGGCTGCGTCATCACCAGCAAGCTCACCGGCGAGCTGAAGTAACCCATGAACCTGCTCCGCACGCTGGCGTTCGCCCTGCTGCTGGCCCCCGTGGCCCACGCCGCAGATGAGCAGTGCATGGTCGCGCCGAAGGTCCTCGAGCCCCAGTTCGCCAAGAAGCTGCCCAAAGGCTTCAAGCTGGTCTCCACGAAGAAAGACAAGAAGCTCATCACCCAGGTGATGAAGCTGCCCGACGGCTTCGAAGCTAAAGTCACCGCAGGCGGTTGCGACCACCTCACCTTCACCATCGGGCTCAAGGGGCCGGGGCTCACCACGAAGACCGTGGGCGCAGAGCTGGTGGCCATCGCGCGGCGCGTGTTGCCGACGCTCCCGATGGACAAAGACTCCACGGTCGACGTGAAGCTGATGAGCCAGGCGCTCGAAGAGGCGCGCATCAACGTGATGCCGGCAACGCTGCCGTGTGGTGAGGCGACCTGCCAGCTCTCGCTCGAAGGCGACGAAGTGAAGCCCCCGAAGAGCAAGTCGAAGAAGAAAGACGTTCCGCCGGCGGAACCAGTCGGCGTGCTCAAGCTGTCTTACGACCGCCCCCTCTGATTTGGAGAACTCGATGCTCCGCCTCGCTTCTGCCGCAGCGCTGCTCTTTGCCGGTGCTGCTCACGCCTTCTGCGGTTTCTACGTCTCCAGCGCCGGGGCCGACCTCTTCAACGACGCCAGCATGGTGGTGCTGATGCGCGATGGCACCCGCACGGTGCTCTCGATGCAGAACAATTACCGCGGCCCGACTCAAGACTTTGCGCTGGTCATTCCGGTGCCGGTCATCTTGAAGAAGGAGAACGTCAAGACGCTCCCCAAAGAGGTCTTCACCCGCATCGACACCCTCGCCTCACCGCGCCTGGTGGAAGACTTTGAGCCCGGCAACTGCCCTCCCCCGCCCCCGACGTCCGTGGCCGAGCGCTTGTCGGTAGAGTCCGATGGCGCGATGCCGCGGGACCTCGGCGTGAAGGTCGAGGCGAAGTTCGACGTGGCCGAGTACGAGATCGTGATCCTCTCCGCGAAAGACGCGCTGGGCCTCGACATCTGGCTCAAGGAGAACAAGTACAAGGTGCCCGCCAACGCGGCGCCGCTGCTCAAGCCGTACGTGGAGACCAACTGGAAGTTCTTCGTGGCCCGCGTCAACGCGAAGAAGGTCACCTTCGTCAACGGCCAGGCCGTACTCTCGCCGCTGCGCTTCTTCTACGACTCCGAGAAGTTCGAGCTACCGGTGCGCCTGGGCCTGGTGAACAGCGGCGGCACGCAAGACCTCATCGTGCACGTCATCGCGAAGACCCGGTACGAGCTGGCCAACCGCAAGAACGTGATGATGCCCACCAACGTCCAGCTCACCGAGGCCACCATGCCGGTGTTCGGCGGTTTCTACGCCGAGCTGCTCGAGCGCACGTTCAAGGCGAATGAAGGTGCGGGCGTGACGGAGTTCGCGTGGAAGGGCGCGCTGCCTCCGCCGCAGGTGATGGTGGGCGGCATCTACGGGGTGACGTGCGATCCCTGCCCTCCCCCTGAGCCGGTCGACGATCCGCTCGCGAAGTACCTGGGCGCCGACGCCATCCCCGGCCTGAAGACCGATGAAGACATCGCGAAGTTCGCCCGCGAGGCGACGGTGACTCGCCTTCACCTGCGCTACGGGAAAGACAGCCTCACCGACGATCTCGTGTTCAAGGCGGCCGAGCCCATCGCAGGCGGCATTCCTGAGATGGCGAAGACGGGCGCTGCGAAAGAGAACCGCTTTCAGGGCCGGTACATCGTCAAGCGGCCCTTCAACGTGAACCAGTGCTACCGGTACTGGGGTGGCGGGGCGGCGGGCAGCGGCTTTACCCCGGTACAGACTTCGCTTGCCGGCACTCAGGGGAATCAGGCGGCTTCGACGAAGCTGACTGCGCCGTTCTTGAGCTACTTGAAGAGTGACGTGCCCGAGCTGGGCCTGCTCGCACCGGAGAAGAAGAAGAAGAAGTAGCAGCCGAGCTTCATGTCTTCTCGATTGAGCCCCGGGTCGACTTGCGGCGACGTGTTCGGTACACCATCAGCGCCCCGAGCCCCAGCAACGAGGGCTCAACCGAACCGCAACTGCAACCGACCGCGAGAGTTCGCCGCGTTTGCTCCAGCGCGCCACCGTCGATCGAGCCGGCGTCGCCCGATCCACCGTCCAACGAGCCAGCGTCGACAGGATCCGGACTGATCAGATGAGCGTGAACCCGCATCGATTGAAGCGCCGGGTCGAATGCCGACCAGCCGACCCAGAGCGACCCGGGCCCGGGGGTCGATAGAACTCCGAAGCTCTCCGTGTCCACACCGGCCGCGACCGGGAAAGGGGGCCCTACACCTCCGTCCAGGTCGACAATGAGCGCCCAGACGTCAGTTCGGGGATCGACGGCCTCGGTATCGAACGCGACCAGGTACCGTCGGCCGTCCCAATGAACGTGGGGGTTCCGCGCGGAAGAAGGCGGCCCGTCGAGGAAGAAGTCGCCTCCATCCCAGGTTCCAGAGCCGCTCACGAAAGCCCCCAGCAGCGCACCGCCCGATTGCGCGTGCTCCCACGCCACCAGGAAGTCGCGCCCGTCGGTGCCCACGGAAGGGTTTGAGTAGTACTTGTCTGCTCGCAGCCGCAACGGCACAGTGTCGAGCGTTTGTTCGCCTGAGACTCTGGCCGCCAGCAACTGCCCTGACGTGTGGCCCCAGATGACCAGCGCGACGCCCGCATCGTTGACTGCGACGGCAGGGCGAATCTTGCCCATGGGTCCGCCGGGAGAAACTTCGAACTCGGGTCCGAGGCCTCCGTCGACGAAGGTGCGGCGGGCGAAGACACCGGCCGGGTTGACGCGCTCATCCGACCAGACGGTCAAAAAGCCTTCGACGTCGCGGCCCGCGGCACCGCCACTGGTGCCGGCTGACCCGGTGGAAACAATGGTCCTGGGCCCCAGCCCGGCGTCAGGAAAGACGAACCGCCCGACCACGTTTCCATACGTGCTCCACGCCGCCCAGAACACTGAGCCGTTGCTCACGAGGTTGACGCCGTCCCGGCTGTCGTCGGTCTGCTCGAGGTTCAGCAACATCGGCGCACCGCCATCGACGTTCAGGATCACGCCCTCGATCCCGTACCGATTCGTCGTCCATCCCAACAACGTGTGGCCGGTGTCGTTGCTCGCCATGCTCGTCTGGTACTGCGATTGCGCAGCGAGGTTGAAGTACAGCGGCGCCGCGTCGTCGGGCTGTGCGCCGGTCAATCTTCTGGCTTGAAGCGTCAAGACATCGCCCCAGTAACCGACGAGCGAATGCCCTCTTCGGTCGCTGGTGATCTCCACCGGCCCCTGGCCAAAACAATCACGGTCGACCCGCACTCCGGGCTCGAGCATCAGGCCCGACGTGGAAATTCTCGCGGCCCGCAGACACTCGGCGTCGTTCTGAGTCCACACGACGATGAAGTACGTGCCGTCAAAGGTCGAAGTCACCCTGCGGTTGCTCGTGGCGGCGTTCCCGAGTCGCTGAGGCGACTGGATCACGCCGGTGTCCGAAACGAGCGCCCACCAGACTGAGTTGTTGGAAACGTCTTCCCACGTCACCAGAAATACGCCGTTGCCTCCGCTCACTTCGGCGCGGCGCTGTTCGCCCGGGCCGGCCGCGATCACGAACGGTGCAGAAGCCGGCGCGCCCTGAATGTCGGTCAGCCGAGCGTAGATGTCGCCGACGTCTGTGCGCCCGTCGACCCAGACCACGAGGTTGACGGCCACCTCGTTGAAGGCGACGTCGACATCGCTCGACGAGCGCGTCGTGTTCGGCACCAACGGGCCACCGTCGAACGCGAGGATCCCCCCATCGGCTTCGAGCACCAGGGTTGAGATGGCGCCTGTTCCGTAGACCATCATCAGGCGCGAGCCCATGCGGGCGAGGTGCGCAGCCTTCCCGTTGGCCACGGTGGTCAACGGCCCGGGTTGCAAGGCTGCCGAGGTCGCCCGCGCGATCGCGGTGTTGGGGCCGTCATCGAAGGCCACGACGAGGTTCTGGCCGTCGAACTCCGCGGCCCTGGGTCGCACGTCCCGGAAATAGATTTCGACTCCGACTGCGATGCCTCCATCGAGGGTGATGCCCGCCGCGTAAGCACTGTCATGCAAGGCTCTCCTGCGCTCGTCCCAGAAAATAACGTAGTCGACGCCGTTGAACGCCAGCACGCCCCCGGTGAATGAATCCGACTCGGGGACCACCGTTGTGGGCCCGAAAGAGAGCTCTGGCCCGACGAGAGGATCCAGCACCGCCGGGTAGCGCGAGCCGGCGAGCACCGCCTCGCTCACCACGAGACGAATGGACCCGCCTTCGAACCGCGACTGAACCGGAGTGCGCCGGCCACCCGCATCCACCCAGGTCGCGTGGCCATAGTGCGTGCCTGAAAAGTGCAGCCCCGTCGCGTCAGCGCCCAGAAATGGTCGCGTGACCTGCACCCTGACTTCGAGATCGCCTGTGCCCGTCGGGGCATCCTCGAAGCGCCAGGCCTGTTCGAAACCCGCACCCGACGGAGTCCTCGATTCTTCGAGGACCACCGTTGCGACGCCACGGCTCGCAGTGGCGAGCCCCACACCAAAGGAAGGGCTCGTCGCCTCAGGCACGACCGCGAAGGTGAAGGTGAGGGCGAACAGGCCGAGCCAGAATCGTAATTGCATCGAGGATGTGGGCCGCAGAAGACCTACCTTAGCTCGACGGTTGCCTCAGCGATTGTCCTGGCAGACCGGCCCCCCCTGCACTGGCAAGTTTGCCCCGTCGATGAACCCCACAGCCCAGTTCCTGAAGTCGGGCAGGTTCGTCGCGAGCACCGTCCAGGTGAGGAGATCGGTCGAAGTCGAGTACCGACGGCCGCCCAACGCCAGCCACCGGGTGCCATCGAAGCGAAGGTTGTAGGGAAAGTCGTTTACGGCGACACGCGGCGCCCAGGTGATCCCGTCGGCGCTGCTGATGTAGCCATTCGACACGCGGCCGATCCACCTGGTGCCGCCCCAGACGAGCTGTTCGGCGTTGGCCGCGTCGGCGGCGCACGGTTGCCAGCTCACCCCCAGGTCAGCGCTGCTGAGGCAGATGCGATCGAAGCCGCTGCCGTTCCAGCGCGCGCCCAGCGCGAAGAAGCGCCCGCCACCGAAGCTGATGGTGGTGGAGAACGGCGCGGGAAATCGGGTCCACGAGGAGCCCTGGTCGGTCGAGACGGCAATGGCTGCGTCGGTACCGGCCACGAAGACCCCCTGCGCGAAGGCGAGGCTACGAATCGCGGGAATCGAAGGCGACGGGTGCAGGCCTGTCCACGTGAGGCCGCGGTCGTTCGAGCGCATCAGCGCACCGTTGCCGCCGCCGGCGAGCCAGACGCCGTTTCCGTACGCGAGGCCCTCCATCCAGTTGGTGCAGGACGAGGGGTAGGGTTCGCCGGGGCAACGGGTGGTGGGGTGGAGGTTCTCCTGCCAATGAGCCCCGTCGAGCGAGCGCATCACCATGCTGTTCGCGTCGCCCCCGACGGCGATCCACACCCCGTCGCCAAAGGCGATGTTCCGCAGGAGATCGGGCGAGTGATCGTTTCCGGTCGCCATGTTGCCGCAGGCGTTCCAGGTGGTGTCGTCGGTCGACCAGCTGCGCAGGCCCCAGTTGCCGACCCCGATGGCCAGCGGGGTCCGGCCGGCGTCTGCCGTCATGATGCCCGCGTCGACCTCGCCCGCATCGACCTCGCCCGCATCGACCTCGCCCGCATCGACCTCGCCTGCGTCGACCTCGCCCGGCCCAGAGTCGACAGTGCTCGTCCCTGAGTCCGACCCGCCGCCGTCGCTTCCACCGGCAGCTTCTCCATGCTCGCCAGCGTCGACTCCGATTTCAACGGGTGCAGTCGTATCGCCGTCGACAGGCCCGACGACCGCCGTGCACCTGACGAACGAGAGACAAGCGACGAAGGCGAGGTGGGCGCGCATTGACTGCAAGAGCCGCGAGCAGGCGATTCCGGCTCACCTCAACCCTGGCAGGGGCAAGTTCCAGTCGGTGAGATCAGCGCCTTGCCAAGCCTGGACTTCGCCTTGAATCGCCAACATCGACTGCTGCTGACCGGTCACCCCGAAAGCACTCAGCACGGTATGCAGCAGGCGGGAATACGAGAATCCCTTATAGATGCAGCTCGCGTTGGCAGTCTGGAGCGCTGGCACGGAGAAGTCGTAGCTCATGCCCCCCACGAAGGTGCCAAAGCCGCCGACCAAGAGCGAATTGACAGCGCCACGCAAGTGCCCGTTGGGGCGGCCGTCGTGTTCGGTCGTGATGAGCACCAGCGTGTTGTCGAGATAGGTGGCACCCGTGGCTGGATCTTCGACCACGTCGAGGTCGGTGAGGAAGTCCGCGATGGTGTCGAAGACGAACTGCTGCGTCTTGCGGCACTCCTCGATGATGGCCAACGAGGGGTTGGACAGGTGGCCCGCATTGCCGTGATAGCCACCCAGTGAAATACCCTCGGTGAGCCATTCATTCTCGAGCCCCGCTTCAACCGTAATGACCCGCGCCTTGTTCATCTTGAGGGCGGCCGAGGCGTTCATGAACTGCGCCTTGAAGAGCCTGCCCTTGGCCACATTGAAGTCCGCCACGTTGGTCGGAGGAGTGCCGGGCCGAGCGGGGGGCGTCGCAGGGACCAGCGCCACGGGTGCTGGAATGCTGGCGAGGTTGGCTCGCTGTGCCTCGAAAATGCTCGCGTGATTCCCCAGGCGCTGGCGGTCATAGGTCGAGAGGCGTTGGTCCCGAACGATACCGTTGACGTTGGCCAGGGTACGCTCGAGCAAGGCGAGGCGGCGCTGGTTGGGGTCTCGCGTGGGAGGCCCCACCGTCGGCGGCATGTAGTTCGAGAACAGGGTGTCCCACGTCCTGTGTGGATCAGTCAGGAAGGGCAACAGCTCATACGTGCCCGCCTGGTTCTTCCGAAACGAGACTTGACCGATACGGCGATCCTGCATCTCAGGAAACCGAATGTGGTTGAGGTCGTCGGGCATGTGAAGCGTCAACGGGAGCTGTCCATTCAAGGCGCGACCGATGGTCACGTCGATGCTTTCGCCTATCAGTTCGACGAAGGCGCTGTACTGGTCTCCCATTGTGGGAATGGCGTTGTACCCGCCCAGCTGCGCGGTTTTCGTGTGGCCTTGCACGACGTGGTTCGAGCAGCCGAGGTTGTTGATGAACGCCGTCTTTCGCTTGAGGCCTTGCCACTTCGAGCTGAAGATCGGCGACAGCGCCCCCGTGTAGGGCGTGAGGTCGATGCCGGTGCAGCCCGCGAGTTGCCGGAAAGGGACCGGCCTGAGGAACTGGCTGGGGGCCATGAGCAGGTTCCCAGGACTGCTGGTCGAGATGGGCAACGTGGTCGGCACGAAGGGTAGCCAGTGCTGCGCAAAGACACCGTGTTCGACCACGATGCAGACCAGCCGCTTCGAGGGCGCAGCTGCCCAGGCGCGATTTCCCAGGGCGTCGAGCACAGGCAGACTGGCAGCCGCCAACCCCAGCCGCTGCAAAAGTTCACGGCGAGAAATTGAACTGGCCACAGTTACTCCTTCCAGATGAGGAAATCGGGCGAGCGCACCACCGCTCGCATCGCGTCGACCATCGAACCACCACGCGCGAGCTCGGCGGCGCCGTCGAACGCGAGGCACGCGTCTGACGAGTCGGCTCGGCCCATCGCCCCTCGCACGAACTGCGTGGTGAAGCAGCGCTGGTAGTTCGCTGAGGCCGCCAACTCGCTCGAGAGGGCGACCGAGCCATTGATGGTCACTCCGGGGCGCCCCAGCAACGCCGAAACGTCGGCCGTCGCGACCACGGGCACTTCGAAGTCGAAGACCCCGCCCGCGAAGTGCTTCTCGTTGCTGACGGCCCGCCCCAGGGCGTCATAGTCAGACCGAGCTGAGCCAGCGGGGTTGATCAACTTATGGCAGCCACTGCAGGAAACCGACGAGGTCACGGCCGCGATGCGCGCTGCGTTCGAAACGCGCAGCCCTTCCGCCTCACGGGCTGCCGCAGCGACGTCGACGGCAGGGGGAGGAATCTCGAAGCACAGCATCTTCTGCACCACCGCGAGCCCCCGGCCCACCACGTGCCAATCGTCGGTACCTGAGGCCAACAAGCCCACCCGAGTCAGCAGACCCGCTCGATTCTCAGGCAGCAGGGTCGCGCCTGGGGCGGTGCCGTAAATCTGAGCGAGGGACGACGGGAGCGGCACGGTTGCACGCGAGGTCAGAAGCGCGGCTGCACCGGCGCGCTCCTGCCACAGCAGCTGGTCGACAAAACCATCGACCTCCGCCACCGCATCGGCCTCGAGGGTCGTCGGGTCGAAGCCCGCGAGGAAAGCGGGGCTGTAGGAAACCGACCAGCCGTCGTAGCCAAGCCACTCCCGAAAGAACGTGCGCGCGCGAACTTTCGCCTCAGGACTCTCGAGCAACCGAGTCGCCTCCGACTCGAAGACTGTTGGCGTCGTCAGCGTTCCGTTCCGTGCAGCGGCAAACAGTGCCTCGTCGGGACCTCGGCCCGTGAGCGCGAAAGACAGCCGTGAAGCCGAGGAGAAGGCGTCAAGCTGCGACGAGAGCCCCGCGGGGGAATCGCGCAGGAAGAGAAAGTCCGGGTGCAACAGCAGGCTCGCCAGGCCCTGACGAAAACCTTCGCGGGCGCCGTCACTCTGGCCCTCCAGGACCTGAGCCTTGAAGAACGCCATGCTCTCCGCCAACTCGGCCGGGGACATCTCTCGGCGCAGCAGTCTTTCTCCCTTCGCGCTGAGGAAGTTTGCGAAGCATGTCTCGGCGGCCGTTCCGGTGACGGTGGTTGCGTTGCACCCGAAGACAGAGGTGGCGGTGGCGTCGGTCGAGAGAGCCCACACGGCAATCGTGTCGGCCGCCGTCGTGAGGGAGTCCACGGTCCCAGCCGTGAGCAGAGCGCCCGCCGTCTCGAACGAAAAATGGTTGTCGGACGCTGGGGAGAGGCCAACGGATTGAACCGCAGCAGCCGCTCCAGAGCCCAGATGGGTCGCGACTTCGCCCAGGTAAGCCGACCGCCACAATAGGCGCATGCGGGCGACGCTGCCCCGCCCCCTGGCTTCGCAGTCGGGCACAGGAGTTTCAGGCATTTCAGGCGTTTGCTGGCCACCGGCGTGCTCTGAGCGCTCGAACGGTCGTGGGCCCGTAATGAGCCCTTCGCAGCTGAAAAGTCCCAACATCACGCAAGGAAGGAGAGCTTTCATCAACACACAGAGCCACCAGCCCGCCGAAACGGCTCACCACCTGCGAAGGTCACTTGATGGCGATGATCTGCACGTCGCCCGAGCGCCGCAACACCCGGATGCCGACGTCGAGCTCGTGCCGTGGAACACCGAGTCATGGGAGTCCTTCCAACCCTGCTGCGCGAGGCCCTCGGGCGTGTGCGGCGCCTACCGGTCGAGCTTCCGGGTGAGATCGTCAGAGAGCAATCGAAGCACACGCTTGGCGGTGCTCACCGCGGGCTGGCCGGCGCGCGAGAGCAAACGAGCCACCGAATGTTCGACGGTGCCCGCGGTGGGGCGATCGAGCACCCGGCCTTTTGCAGTGAGGCTGAGCGCCACACGGCGTTGATCGCCCGCTTGCCGCCGCCCGGCGACCAGGCCCTTCTTGATGAGCCGGCACAGGCTCACCGAGACCGTGCCGCGATCGAGGTGCAGCACGGAGGCGAGGTGGGTGGCGGTCATGCCGGGATACTTGCCGATGCAACGCAAGAAGAGCCGCTGCTGCGCGGTGATGCCCAGCGTCCTGTCCATCTGCAGCGAGACGCGCTCCAGGGCGTGGTTGAGCTCCCAGAGGTGCTGGAGGAAATCGAGCGGGGCTCCCAGGGGAAACGAGGGCTCATTCTTCACGGCGCCCCCTGCTTGAGGGCGATCAGCCGCTGCAGCAGCCCGTCGATCTCTCTTTGGCTGGGCAGAAAGTAGTCGGCCGCAGACGAAGTCGACCGCCCCACCCGGATGCAGATGAGCCGCTCGGGTTGATGCAGCTCGAACACGTCTTCATCGGTGACGTCGTCGCCCACGTAGAGCGCCACGTCAGCCCCGGAGAGCGCGCACAGCTCGAGCATTGCGTCACCCTTGTCGGGCGCGTCGGGGGGCAACACGTTGATGACGCTCTTGCCGCTGATCGCCCGCAGCGGCCGGGTCAGCTTGCCCAACACCCTGAGGATGGCGCGCTGGGCCGCCGCGGGATCGCGCGACCGCCGGTAGTGCATGGTCAACGAGAGGTGCTTGTCTTCCAGCTCGAGGCCCGGCGTCTTTGCGGCCAACACCGTGAGCCGTTCGCGGGCCTCGTCGAGGTCTGATTCGCTGGTGGCCGAACGCGCGCCACCCTCGATGCCGTGATTGCCCACCACGTACTTCACCGTCGCCCGGTCGATCCGCGCGGCGACGTCAGCCCGGGCCCGCCCGGAGATGACCGCGGTGGGGAAGAGCTGGCACACCCGGGCGAAGAGCGCGCAGGTCTCGGGGCGCATGCCTGCCTCCTGCCGCCCGCGCACGATGGGCGCCAGGGTGCCGTCGAAGTCGAAGGCCAGCAGGGCCCGCGTGCGCGTCAGGCGAGACAGCACCTCGGCCTGCCTGGGGAGCAGCATGTTCTTCATGAAGGGGAACCGGAAGCAGAGGAACGCGGGAACAGCGCACACCGATCCTCCCGAGAGCAGTCGAGGGAGTACTTCAGCCTCGCGCGGCAAGTGGCATCTCGACTGCGCTCGATGTGAACGGTGCAGGGGCCTCGCGCAACGAGTGGCATTTCGACTTCGCTCGAACGGAACCAGATCATGAGTGCGAGAACCGCCCCGTCATCCGCTCGCGCCGCCGCTGCTCGGCCGCGTCCACCAGCATGCGCCCGGCCCATCGGTAGACGTTGAACTCAGAGACCAACCGGCGCATCGACTGCATGCGTTCGCGCTGCTCAACCTCGGGCATGCGCATCTTCCGCGCGGAACACGGGGCGGTTGTGCGCGAGATGGCACAGCGGCCAGAGGCCCTCGTTGGAGAACCCGTAGTAGTGGAGGCCAGCCGCTGCTGCGAAGGCGAGCACGCCGCCGCGCCCATGATGCGCTCGTCGCGCGTCATGTCATCGAGCACCTCGGTCAGCCGGATGGAGTCAGACCAGCTCTCCGACAGGCTCTTGCTGGCAGAGGCCACGGCGAGCTGAGAGCGCAGGGTGAGATCGTGCTCGAACCACGCCCGGGTGGTGCGCGCGAGCACCAGGTTCCCCAGGGTGCCCAGCACGGCAAGGCCCAGCAAGAGCGCAAACAGAAACCGGGCGGCGCGTCGCATCGCGTGGGCTTAGCTCACACTTGTTGGATATCCAACGGATGACCTAGGCGTGCACCTCGACGGGCTGCATCGACCCGCCTTCGCCATCGAAGCGGGCCTTCTCTTCGGCGTCCTCCAAGGAAACGGCGTCCTGCCGCGCGCGGTTCTTGCGGTCGATCGCGAGCTTGATCAGCAGCGCGCCCAGCAGCCCCGTGACGCCCAACGCCGCTCCCACACCCAGAGCGATCTTCGTGCCCGTCTTCATGTGCCGTGAGGTCTTCATGCTGCATGCATAGCCACGTGAACGAGCGGTCGCGCCGCGGAAAGAGGGGCGTTACCGATCTGCAACAAGGTCAGTGCGTCGTAGAACTTTCGGCTTCGTCCGCGCTCTGGGCTGCAGCGGGTACGACCCGCGGCACGAGCAGGAACCTCCCCAGCCCCAGCGCGACCACCGAAGCGAGGCCACTGGCGATGAGCACACCCAGCTTCGCCGCGCCCAGCAGCGCGGGGTCGGTGAAGGCGAGCTGCGCGATGAAGATGGCCATGGTGAAGCCCACGCCTGCGACCGTGCCGAGCACCACCAGGTGCCGGGTGGTCAGGCCGAGCGGAAGCGTGGCGAGCCCGAGCCGCAGCGCGAGCCCGCAAGCCAGCAGCACGCCCACCGGTTTGCCGATGAGCAGCCCGGCCGAAGCGCCCAACAGCACGCGCCACTCTGCGCTCTCGAATGAAGCCACGCCCACCGCCACACCCGCGTTGGCCAGGGCGAAGACCGGCATGATGCCGAACGCAACCCACGGGTGAAGCAGCTCGATCAAGCTCTCCGCGGGCGACATCGCTTCACGCCGCGCGTCTGACACGTTCTGCAAGCTGGCCGCGAGGTCGTGCGACGAGAGCGACTCTGGGTCGCTCCGCTCCATTTCGTCGAGTTCCTTCTTCATGCCGTCGACGAAGCCGGTCGGCCCCAGCCATGCCTGCACTGGCGTGATGAGCCCGATGATCACCCCTGCGATGGTGGGGTGAATGCCCGCGGCGGCCACGCCCGCCCACGCCACCACGGCCGGCACGATGTAGACGGGCTTCGAACGCACGCCCAATCGCTGGAGCAAGAAGATGACTGCGATCGCCGCCACAGCCACCACCAGCCCGGAGACCGAAAGCCCCGACGAGTAGAACAGCGCGATCACGATGATCGCCCCGAGGTCGTCGATCACCGCGAGCGCCAGCAGCAGCACCCGCAGGGCCGGCGGCACCCGTTTGCCCAGCAGGGTGAGAATCCCCACCGCGAAGGCGATGTCGGTGGCCATCGGCACGCCCCAGCCCGAGCGCGTCTGGGCAGCTCCCGCGAGCACGAGGTAGCAGAGCGCTGGCACCAGCATGCCGCCCAGCGCGGCGACGGCCGGCAGCGCCGCGCGGCGCCACTCAGACAGCTCTCCATGGTGGAGCTCGCGGCGAATCTCGAGACCCACCACGAAGAAGAAGATGGCCATCAAACCGTCGTTGACCCACCACTCGGCGCTGCGCTCGAACGCGAAGACGCCCACCCGGAGACCGACGGGCGTGTGCCAGAGCTGGGTGTAGCCTTCGGCCCAGGGCGAGTTCGCCAGGATGAGCGCGATGGCCGCGGCGCCAATGAGCACCAAGCCGCTGGAGGCCTCGATGCGCAGAAACCGTTCGAGGGGCCGCCGGGCCAGACGCGCTGCGCGCAGCAGGGGGGTCCACGCTTCAGGCGGTGCAGAAGAAGAGGTGTGGGTCGACATGTCATTCCTCGCCGGAGTCCCGGCAAGGTGGCGGCCCGACCACCCAGAAACCTGCGGCAAACAGGCACCGCACCCAAACTCAAGTGAGAAGCAAGAATGCCACCGTACTCTGGGAAAGCTTCAGCGATCGGTTGATCAAAAACTGTTTTCAGGGGGGCCGATGGCGCGGTGCGGCTGCATCTTATACTCTGTATTCATCACTCACGGTCCGGGGGGGCCAAGACATGAACGACATGGGGCTGCTGGAGCTGCGATCACTCGCGCCTTCGCGAGAGGTATTCGAACTCGAAGTCGGTCTGCGGCCAACTGATGAACTGGTGCGCATCGCCTCTGACGCGTGTGCGAAAGGTGCGCGGGTGCGCTTCCTGGGGATGGCGAACCGGCCCTTCGGCGACCTCTTCAAGGTGGCAGCGGCCGGTGGTCTGGGTGATGGCTGCCGCGTGGGCAGGCACTCCTTCATTCCAGACTGAGCTACTTGCGGAAGTCCGCCAGCGCCTGCCGCGCCCGCGGGCCCCACTCGGGGTAAGAGGCGATCGCCGTGCCGATGAGCACGCCCATCACCAGCGCCCGGCCCCACTTCGGCCGGCGCACCGAAGCGAGCTCGTTGGGTGACAGGCGCGAGAGCTGGGTCAGCTCGGTGTGACTCAACCGGGCCAGCGCCTCGCTCTCGGTGATGCGTTTTCGCGCGCGCAGGAACGCCACCAGCACCGCGCTGGGCGAACGATCCAACCGCATCAGCAAATCTTCGAAGGCCCGGCGCAGCGCGGTCGCGTCGGCGAAGCGCTTCTCGGGATCTTTCGCCATCGCCTTCTCGATCACCTGGGTCAGCGCGCGGGGCGCCCTCTTCACCACCTTGTGCAGCTTCTCGCAGTTGCCGGTGGTGACCTTGGCGAACACCTCACCGGGGTTGCTGCCCGTGAAGGGGCGCTTGCCGGAGAGCGCCTCGTAGAGCATCACGCCCAACGAATAGATGTCGCTGCGGGGGTCGACTGCGCCGCCGGTGACCTGCTCGGGTGACATGTACGAAGGCGTGCCCACGGCCATGCCGGTGCGCGTGAGTCGATCGAGGTCTTCTTGTTGGGCGATGCCGAAGTCCATCAGCTTCACCTCGCCCCACGAGTTGATCATCACGTTGGCGGGCTTGAGATCGCGGTGCACCACGCGATGAAAGTGTGCGTGCTCGAGCGCCGACGCGAGCTGCAGGCCGATCACCGCCACCGCCTCGGCCGGCAACGCAGCCTCTTTGATCAGGTCTCCCAGGGTCGGCCCGTCGACGAGCTCCATCACCATGTAGAGGCCGTGTTTCTTCTCGATCAGATCGTAGAGGGTGACGATGTGCTGGTGGCGAAAGCCGGCCAACGCCATCGATTCTCTCTTGAAACGAGACAGCTGCTCAGCGCTCCTGGCCGCGTCGGGGGCGAGTTCCTTGATGGCCACCTCACGCTGCAGCCCCTCGTGCAGGCCTCGATACACCTGCGCCATGCCGCCTTTCCCCAGGGGTCCCAGAATGCGGCAGTCCCCCACTTTACGAATCGCCATGGAGCGCGCACCGTAACCCAGCGCGCGGTGCTTCGTACGTCAGGTCTCCAGCGACACGGAGACGGCCAGCCGCTCGGTCGCGCCCGGGGCCACCTGCCGCCGCGCCGGAGCCATGCCTGGATCGGTCCACGGCTCGACGCAGACGAACGGCTTTCCCGGAAGCGTCCACACGACCAGGGTGCCGAACTGCTCCGTCCACGAGAGCTTGACGCTGCGCCCATCGCCGCGACGAAGCGTGGTGGCCCCGCCGGGGAAAGGCGTGAAGTGCAGATCGACCTCGCCCTGGCTGAAGTCCACCGCGGTGACCTCACGCTCGACGCCCGCGGTGTTGTCATACGCGTGGCCACGCGCACCCTGCACCTTCACGTGCTGCTTCTGACCCACGCAGAAATACGGGTGCAGCCCGAAGTGCAGCGGCATCGGCTCGGCGCCGCGGTTCTCGAAGGAGAACTCGAGCATCAAGCGGCGGTCGAACAGGCTCACCGCGAAGCGCGCTTCGAAAGGAAACGGCCAGAGCACCAACGTCTCGGGGCTCGAGCTCAATCGGCACTCCACCCGCGCGGTGTCATCGTCGGAGATGGCGGAGGTCACCTCCCACGGCAGCTTGCGCGCGAAACCGTGTTGGCTCATCGGGCTGCCTGCAGGCGGCTTGCCCGCGACGGGAAAGAGCAGCGGCACCCCGCCTCGCACGCTCTTCGAGGCATCGAGCAGCGTCGCTTCATCCATGAAGAGCACGGGCACGCCGTCCACCACGTACGAGGTGACGAGCGCGCCTCGCGACGGCGCCAGCTCGACGTGCGTCTGGCCATCGACCAACCGCCAGCGGGGGAGAGGACCTTCGAGCCGTTCGATGGTGGGCACGGCGTGGTTTCTATTCGTATTCGTGCGGCGGGAGGACGTACTTCCCCACGTAGCGGGTCACCATCGCGCGGTACTTCTCATCGAGGCGCAAGACGATCTGCGGGTCGACGCGCGAGCCCAGCTCGTAGATGACGAACGCGGGCGCCATGCCGTCGACGATGATCTGATGCAGCACCTCGAGCCTGTCATCCGCCGGGCCGACGCCCTTCGCCTTGCGCGATTGGTACACGCTCATCAACGAGCCCAGGCACTCGAGCTCTTCCGCGCTCGACCAGCCGTGTTCGGTGGTGCCGAGCATTTCCTTGCGGTGCGTCGCATCGGTCAACCAGAGCGCCTTGCAGTTCGCCCACGCCAGCCACTCGGGGCGATCGATGTCGGCGTAGACGGTGACCACCTCGCCCTCCTGGCGAACGAAGCCGCGCGGAATGAGCACCTCGGCCTCTGCCTGGCCCATCAGGCCCTGGGCTCGTGAAAGCGCGCCGAGGAGGATGGGGTTGCGCGGCTTGAGCACCAGCGACCTGCGCAGATCCGCGAGCATCGCCTTGAAGTCCTGCTTGCGGCGATACGCGTTCGCCCGGAAGAAATAAATCCGGTAGTCGTCGGGGTTCGCGGCGATGGCCTGGTCGTACTCCGCGATCGCCGCGTCGGGGTCGCTCGCACCGAAGAGGTGCGTGTCACCCAGGTACGCGTGCGCGATGTAGAAGTCGGGCGCGACGACGAGGGTCTTGCGGTACCACGCAGCCGCCTCCTGGTAGTCGCGGTGTTGAAAGGCGAGCTCGGCCCTCTTCATCGGGGCGTCGACGGCTGCCGGCAGCGGCCACGCTTCCACGGTGATGGTTCCCTTTCGTCTCTTCACACGCGGGTACTCGATGGGCGGCACCAGTTCCTTCCAGGTCTCATCGGCCAGTCTTCCGCGAGCTACGTCCTGGAGCGTCTCGATGCCCGCGATGCGCACCGCCACGCCCGAGGCCTCGAGCCGTTTGAGGATCTGCGATGGAATGAGAAACGGCCTGCGCTGCGCGGGTTCTTTTGCGCTCGCGACCGCTGCCGCCAACATCACCATCAGCACCCCGATGCGCGTCGCCATGACTCGAAAAGTAACGAGGGGGTAATCGCAACGACGGCCGACCCCTGATTTGCCCAAGAAACTCCCTGTGCATCGTTCGGCGGCCTCTTCGATTCTCCGGCAGGAGAGCCGGATGGCCAGGCTCACGATGACGACGTTTCTCTCGCTCGACGGCGTGATGCAGGGTCCTGGCGGGCCCGCGGAAGATCGCAGCGGCGACTTCAAGCTCGGCGGCTGGCTCGTGCCGTTCGCCGACGAGGTCATGGGCAAGCTGGTGACGCGGTGGTTTCGCGAAGCCGATGCGTTCCTGCTGGGGCGGGGCACGTATGAGCTCTTCGCAGCGCACTGGCCGCGGGTGACCGATCCCACCGATGGGGTGGCCACGGCGCTGAACGAGCGGCCCAAGTACGTGGTGTCGCGCCGCCTCGAGCTCGCGGCGTGGAAAGGCACCACCATCGTGCGTGACGTGGTGGAGACCGTGCGCGAGCTCAAGCAGCGCTATCAACGCGAAGTGCAGGTGCACGGCAGCGCGGAGCTCGCGCAGACCCTCATCAAGCACGGGCTCGTCGACGAGTACCGGCTCTGGGTCTACCCGGTGATTCTCGGGAAAGGGAAACGGCTCTTCGGTGAAGGGGCGGTGCCGAGCGCGCTCAAGCTGGTCGAGACCTGCACCACCAGCACGGGCGTGGTGGTGGCGGTCTATCGGCCCGATGGAAAGCCGAAGCACGGCAACTTCATGTTCGACTGAAGTCCTGTTTCTCTCCTTGAGGGAGACTGTTGAAGTACGCCCTCGACTCCGTTCCTGCCGACAGGGTTGGCCGAAATAGAAATGACTCCAATCACCGGTCTCCCCGAGCGCAGTCGAGGGGGCACCTACCGCCCGAAGGCGAGGTAACCCCTCGACTCCGCTCGGGATGAACGGTGGGCGCTCCTTATTTCGAGAAAACCCTGCGAGCGGAGTCGAGGCACCTCTTTCACCAGTCTCCGAGGGGGCGAGGGCAGTCACCCGTGCGGCTGTCTCACGATGAGCACCGGCCGCGAGCTCCCGTGCAACACGGCCTCCGCCACCGAACCGCGCACCGCGCGAGCCACTCCGCTCCTACCATGCGATGACAGCACGATCGCATCGACCCCCAACTGCTCGGCAAGAACGAGCAACGCCTTCGCGGGATCCGACCCACGCAGCACCTCGGTGCGCGTCACCACGCCGCGTTCGGTGGCAGACGCAGGCGTGAGCACACGCAAGCGCGCCGCGACCTCCGCCTCCACGCGGGGGCTCGCGTGAGGCGCAGGCAAGGCCGGCGCGTACAGCGTGTTCAACACGCCCGCATGCCCCTCACTCGGCGTGACGTGCGCGAGAATGACCTCGCCCATGTTCTTCACCATCGTGTACGCCCAGGGCACCGCGGCGTTCCCCATCTCGGAGAAGTCGGTCGCCACCAACACCCGCTCCAGCCGCGGTGAAGGCGCGAGCGCACCCACGCCCTTTCCATCGGGCGGAATGATGGCCACGCCCATGCGCGCCAGGTGCAACGTCGCCGACGAAACGCTCCACATGCGCGAGAAGCCGGTGTGCCGGTGGCTGCCCACCACGATCAACTGGCAACGCTCTGCTTCGGCCAGCTCGAGCAGGTGATCCGCCACGCGGCCCATGCCCAGCTTGGCTCGATAGAACAGCTCACCCTGCCCCGGCAGCGACGGCACCATGCGCTTCAAGTCGCGCTCGATGAGCGACTCGACGGTGAGATCGGGATCCGTGTACGAGCGGCGCTGGCCGGCGATGCCGTAGTGCTGGTGCGCTTCACCCGCGTAATAGACCCGGCCCACCACCACATCGAGCGGGCCTGCCGCACGCAGCCGCGAGAGCCACCGCAGCGCGCTCGCGCTCGCTTCACCTTCTTCCAGCCCGAGCAACGCCCGGAAGGGTCTGCCTTCTGCCCATTCCCGGAAGCTGTCGCCTTCGCGCACCACCAGCACCGGAATGTCGGAGCCGTTGGCGAGCCGCTCGCTGGTGCCGCCGAGCTTCACCATCGCCGACGCGCCGTGCCCCGCGGAGCCGATCACGATGAGGTGCGCGTCGTGCGATTTGGCAAACTCGCGCACCGTCACGGCCGCGCGGCCCTGCTGCACGGAGACCCTGATGGATTTTCGGGCCAGCCCTTCGAGGCGCGTGGCCTGGGCAGTCAGTCGCTGTTGCAGCATCGCCTGCACCTGGCCCGCGGCGGCCGGGGTCATCACCTCGACCTCGGGCTCCTGCACGTGGAGCAACCACAACTGTTGATCGAGCCTGCCCGCGAGCGCCGCGGCTGCTTCTTCGGCGTGCCGCGCCGAGGGGGAAAAGTCTGTCGCGCAGATGATGGACATGAAGGAGGACCCTTCATCGGGCGTGCCCAGCGGAAGACTTGGTAACACGGGGGATGCAGGTGCACGGCTTGCGCGACGAGGCCTCATCAACGCAAAGACTGCCGGGCCGAGGTCCCCTCAATGAGCCTGAACGAACTCGAGAATGCGCTCAGGCGAGGTGGTCAACCACTCATGGCCCGCGGCCTCGTCGATGACGAGGTCCACCTCGAAGCCCTGCATTCGCAGCCGATCTGCATACGCTTCGGCGGTGAAGAGCGGCACGGTGACATCACCCCGGCCATGAAGAAACCGCGTCGGGGGATGTTGAGCCGGCAGCATGCTGGGCACGAAACACGCGACGCCCGAGCAGGTCGCGTAACTGCCGGAGTGAATGATCAACGCGCGGAACACCCCGGGGTAGCTCACGGCCATGCGGCTGGTCATGTAGCCGCCGCTCGAGATGCCGGTCGCGTACAGGTGCGTCAGGTCGATGGGCCCGAAGGTGCCGGTGCGCATGCCCTCGAGCAGCGCGTCGATGAACGCCTTGTCACTGGTGCTGTCCCACGCGAGCCCGGAGTTCGTCTGCCACGCGAGGCCGCCGACCGCCGTCGGGGCGATGACGGTGTAGCCGTGCTCGAGCATCAACGCCTGCATGCGCGCCTGATGAAAGCCGCCGAACAGCGTCGTGCCAGAGACCTCACCCCACGTCGCGGACGGCGCGAAGAAGCTGCCCTGGTAGACGATGATCGCGGGGAAGCCAGCGGCCGGAGCAGGACCTGAAGGTGACTGCCAGTACACGTCACGCGAGAGCACCTTGGTAATCACCGGCGGGCAGTTCACCTTGCCGTCAAAGAAGGTGCAGCGCGGAACACCGGCGTCGATGTCGACCTGGCCTGCGTCTGGCGTGGCACCTGCGTCGGTGGTCGAGCCCGCATCCGAGGTGGTGCCGGCGTCGACGACGGTCGTGCCGGAGTCGACCCCGTTGCCCACCGCCGGAGCGGTCGCAGGGCCGCAGCCGGTGACCACGACGAGAGCGGCGAGCAGGAGTCGGGACACGCAGCGGGCCGTAACACCGCGTGGACTGCGAACACCAGTGGGCCGGTGGTAGAAGGGGCCATGCGCTTCATCGATTGGGTGGCGGTGGTGGGCTTGTTCGCGGCGTGCGGTGAGGGCCGCGTTGAGCATGACGCGTCGATGCAGTTCGGTGACGTGGCCATCGGTGAGTCGCGGGAAGTGGCGTTGCTGGTGAGCAGCTCCTCGGCGCAGCCGGTCACCTTCGAAGTGGTCGAGGGTGACTTCACGGTGATCGACTCTTCGCGAACGTTCCGCGCGAACGAGACCTCGACGTTGCTCGTTCGGTTCACGCCCACGCAGCTCGGCACGCGCACGGGCACGGGCACGCTGAAGGTCTCAGGCAATGAGATCGCGCTCACGGGTTCAGGTACGGGTCCGCAGATCAGCGCTGAACATCCTGTGGTGCTGCCGCAGATCACGTTTCTTGCGAATCAGCTCCCGACGCCAACGCTGAAGACCATCAGCGTGCGCAACACGGGCACCCCTGGCTCGCAGCTCGTGCTCAGGCCTCCGCGCGTGGCGGGCACTGAGCTGTGCGTGGGAACGTTCGTGGGGTCTGCGTGCGAGCGGTGGGTTCCACCCGCGAGCCTCGGAACGGATGAGCTGCTCGAGGTACCGCTCTCGATCTTGCCCACCGAGTTCGGGGCGCGTTCTTGGGTGATGGTGTTCCCTTCGAACGATCCGCTTCAGCCAGAAATCGCCGTCGAGGTCATCGCGCTGGTCGAGGTCTTCGAAGCCTGCAACTTCAACGCGCCCTTTGAGGTGGTGATGATGGGCGAGCAGCTGGTGCTGCCGATCACGCACTTCGGCACGAGGCGGTGTCTGATTGAGAACATCACGGTCACTTCGTTGCCCGGGAATTTCCTGCAGCTGGTCGAGCCAGCCACGTTGCCACTCAAGGTGGACGCTGGAGGGACCTTCCATTTGAAGATTGCACTTCGACCTGCGGCGCCTTCGGTCGTCACCGGCCTCGTGCGCATCGACGCACTGAACTCTGTCCCGAGGAACATCGTGCTCAGGCGGCAGGAAGGCAGTGGTGACTGTTTGACGGTCGCCCCGTCGCCGCTCGACTTCGGCATCATCGCGCAGGGCTGCGCGAGTACGCGCCACTTTCAAGTCTACAGCGGGTGTTCTGAGCCGGTGATCATCGACTCACTGCAGCTCATGGGAACTGGAGAGTTTCAACTCGCGCAGGGAATCGCGCCCGGAACGATGGTGCTTCCGAACAGTGCCACGCCTCTGATCTTCTCGGTCACCTACGCGCCGGCGGACGTGAGTGCTGACCTTGCGACGGCCCAGATTGGAGTTCGTGACGCCGGCTTTTCGATTGTTCCTCTCGTGGCGCAGGGTCGGGCGGCGCCGATCCAGCTGGACAGGTTTCGCGATGAGCCGCCCACCCTCATCGACGTGCTGGTGATGGTCGATGCGTCTGCCTCGTTCGTGCCAAGGCGTGCGGTGGTGCGCGAGAACTTGAGACCGCTTCTGTGGGCGCTGAACAGCTCCTGCGTCGACGCGCGGGTCGGCATCGCCGCAGCAGACGGCGCGCCTGGTGCCGGAGTGCAGCCGTTGCCGAACGATGCAGGGGTTCGTTGGACCATGTCTGGGACGCCCGCCTTCGCCGAGCTCGTCTTGTCGGCGTTCGATGCGTTGCCCGTCGGCTCTGAGGTCGAGGCCTGCGTGGGCCCCGCGGCAGACGTGATGGCCGACGCCGGAGTGCGCTCCGGGAGCCGATTCTCAGGTTTCTGCATCACCGACGCTTTGGAGCAATCGACCAACCCGCTCGCTTCACTTCAGCAAATCCAGAGCGTGAGCACCTCGTGGAGCGTGGTCTCCAGCTTCAGCGCGACGTGCTCTGCCGAGTCGATGGACGACGGCGTGCACCAGAGATTGATCGACGCGTCCCATGGTTCGCGCAGCGACATCTGTGACCTGGGGTGGTTCACCATCGGCACGGCCTGTTTCCCGCGGCGAAGCGCGTACTTCTTGGGCAGCACGCCCACGGGCCCGCTCGAGGTGCGCGTCGATGGGCAGCTCGTTCCCAACGCGAACTGGTCTCTGGATGCTACGGCCAACAGCGTCAGCTTCCTGCCGGGCCATGCACCGACACCGGGCGCGACCATCGAGATCAGCTACGTCTCACTCCTGTGCGGGCCGTGACCCGCGCGAACGGTCCTGGGAACTCGAGGACGCTCGCTGCAACCGGAGATCAACCCTTCGGGCATGTGGCTGCCGTGTCGCGAGGCCGGTAGGCTGCGTGCATGCGTCGCTTCTTCCGCTTGGGCTCGATTGATGACCAAGCGCGGTTCAACACCGAGTTCCTGGCCACGCTCACTCCCCGCGAGTGCCTACAAGCCGTCGAGGAGCTACGCCGTGCCGCGCTCTACCCGTCCGGAACTCCCGAAAGACTTTCTCGACTTGCTTTCGTGCTTCGCGAAGGCCCGATGCCGATACCTGGTGGTCGGCGGTCACGCGTTGGCGGTCGCGGGGCACCCCCGGTTCACGCAGGACCTCGATCTCCTGGTGGAGCCAACGGTGGCAAACGCTCGAAGGGTGGGTCGCGCCCTGGCGGCGTTCGGGTTCCCCGCTCACGCTAAGGCGGTCGTCGAACAATTCGCGCATCCGAAGCGAATTGCGACCCTGGGCGTTGCTCCACTCTCGATCGACATCATGACCTCGCTGAGCGGTATGTCGTTCGCTCGCGCCTGGAAAGGGCGGGTGATCGTCCCAATGAAGTCGCTCCGTGTGCCGTTTCTGGGCAGAGCTGAGCTCATCGTGAACAAGCGGGCGAGCGGCCGCGCTCAGGACCTGGTCGATGTCTCCGTACTCAAGGCCCTCGATCAGCCGCGATAGTGGTGAATGGAGAGCAGCTGGTAATTCATGGTTTCGATGGGATCGGCGCGAAGACGCCGTGTGATGCGGATGAGGTGCAGCGCGCGCGGAGGAACCAGCGCCACCAGCCTCCGCCGTCATTCTCAGCGCCGGCCCCCGCTTTGGCTGCCAGCGGTAGCCTCGAGGTGTGTCAGAGAGCGGTCATGCGCAGTCGCCTGTTCGCTCTCTTCGTCCTCCTGACTTCCTGCGGGCCTGAGCTCACTGACGACGCGTGGACGAGCCAGCGCTCGGCGCTCACTTCGGTGACGGGCTTCGGCTCGAATCCGGGTGGGCTCACGTTGTTCATTCACGAGCCGGCAGCGCTGGGCCGCAACGTGCCGCTGGTCGTCGCGATGCACGGCTGCAGTCAGACCGCCGATGCCTACGTGGCTGCGGGCTGGAACACGCTCGCTGATCAACACCGCTTTCTGGTCGCGTATCCACAGACCACAGGGAACGCGGGGTGCTTCGACTGGTTCTCCGCCAGTGAGCAGACCCGCAGCGGGGCGCAGGTCACGTCGATTCTTCAGATGGTGCAGCACCTGGTCACCACGCGCGGCGTCGATCCTTCACGGGTGTACGTGACCGGTCTGTCGGCGGGCGGTGCGATGACGGGCGTGTTGCTCGCGGTCGCGCCTGATGTGTTCTCGCGCGGGGCGATCATGTCGGCGCTTCCGTTTGCGTGCGCCACGTCGCAACTGCAGGGGCTCAACTGCATGAACGCTCCGCCGGATCAGACGCCTGCGCAGTGGGGGGCGCTGGTGCGCTCGGTCTCAGGCTCGAACCCGGCGCCTCGGGTGTCCATCTGGCACGGCACCAGCGATGGCACGGTTCGTATCGGTAATCTGCAGGAGCAGGTCGATCAGTGGACCGACGTGAACGCGATCGACGTGATGGCCGATGTGACCACCACCGTCGGCATCGCCACGCGCCATGAGTTCAGGAACGCGGCGGGGGTGACGCTGGTCGAGTCGTGGAGCCTGGCTGGCATGGGTCATGGGGCGGCGATCGATGTGTCGAGCGGGTGTGGTGCTGCGGGTGCGTTCATTCTCGATGTCGATGTCTGCTCGAGTCGGTTTGCCGCTGAGTTCTTTGGGCTCACGTCGACGGCTGATGCGGGGACTGGTGGTGGCGGCGGTTCGGCCACTGGCGGCGGTTCGGCTACTGGCGGCGGTTCGGCTGCGGGCGGCGGTTCGGCTACCGGCGGCGGTTCAGCTTCTGGCGGCGGTTCGGCGATTGGGGGTGGGGGCGGTGGATCGACTCCGACTGGTTGCGGGTGTGTGAGTGTTGAGCCCATCGCGGTGTGTCTGATTGGGCTCTACCTCGCGCGGCGGCGAAGATAGCGGCCCCTCACCCCGACCCTCTCCCCGCTTCGCAGGGAGAGGGAGTTTCTGAGTGGCGACGGCATGGCTGTTCATCTGCTGAAATGTCGGCTCTGCTCTGCGCCGTTCGACAGCCCCCCCGGCAGTGAACGGAGCGCCCATGCGGAAGCTACTCCTCACGACTCTCTTCATCTCTGCCTGCACGGGCACGGTCGGCACCAACCCGCCGCCCCCCGACTCTGGCGAGCCGCCCGTCATCGAAGGTGACGGAGGCACCGGCTCAGGCTGTGAAGTGCTGGCGCTCATGCAAGCGCGCTGCACGAGCTGCCACTCAGACGTGCCCACCCAGGGCGCGCCGATGCCGCTGACCACGCTCGCCGATCTCCGCGCGGGCTCGGTGCGTTTCCCGGGGCAGACGAACGCGCAACGGTCGGCCGCACGCATGCGCGACACCACGCTGCCCATGCCGCCCGCTCCGCACACGGCCGCCACGGCCGATGAAGCGGCGCTGATCGAATCGTGGATCAGCTCAGGTCAGCCCGACTGCGCCGATCCCGACGCGGGCGTCACCGACGCTGGGCCGCGTGTCGAGGTGGATCCGAACCTCATTCCTCAAGCCGAGCTCTTCGCGTGCACCGCTGGCGTGCAATCCGACGCGACCACGCGCATCCGCAGGCTCAATCGCTGGCAGTGGACGCGCAACGTCGGCGGCGCCGTCACCCGCAGCTGGACCGGCTTCAGCTTCTTCGACAACCCGTTCGATCCGAGCGCCGGTGAGCCATACAGCACCTGGGCCACCGACGAGACGCTCGACGATGCGACGGTCGAGCTCTTCCTGCCCGTGGTCTCAGAAGCGGGCCCTCCCTGGGCTGGGCCCTACACCGGCAGCAATCGGCTCGAGCGGCTCCGCACCGATGCCTCGTTGCGCTGCATGTATCAAAACGCGCAACCGACGCAGGCGTGCATGCGTCACTACCTCTCTGAGTTCCTCGAGTACGGCGTGTACTTCCGGCCGGCGCGCACCGATGAGCTCGATCGACTGCTCGCCTTCGCCACCACGGTGCTCTCGCAAGAACCCGCACCCGATGGCGGCAGCGACACGCGCACCGCCTCCATCACCCGCATCTCGAACGCCGCCTGGCTCACCACCGGCGCGCTCTTCCGCGAAGAGATGGGCACGCCCACCGACGCAGGCCGCACGGCGCTGACCGCGTACGAGCTCGCGCAACAGCTCGCGTACGCCCTCGGCAGTCGCGCTCCGGGTGCGACGCCCACCTGGGTCTATCCTGATCACTCCGCGCCGCTTGAAGGCCATCTGGGCGACATCGTGGGCGCAGCGAAAGACGGCGGCATCTTCGTCGCCAGCCAGGTCGACGCGCTGCTACGCGCAAACGCGGGCGGCACTGACCCGACACGTTTCGATCTCCTGCAGGACTACCGGCAGGAAAATCGCGTGCGTCGAGGCCAGTACTGGCTGGCCGACGGCATGTCGGGCTTCTTCCGCGAATGGCTGGGCTACGGCAACGTCGCCACCGTCTTCAAGGAGCGGCCCGAAGCCACTTCACGTTTCGACGACGGCGGCACGAGCCCCTACCGGCCGCAGCTCTCCGCGTACGGAAACCTGATGAGTGGCTACTACGGCTCTGAGTCGACGCTGGTGCAGCAGATGGACGACGTCGTCGCGCGCGTGGTGGTGGCCGACACCGCCGTGCTCGAGAACCTGCTCAGCACGCGGCAGTTCTACCTCGCCTCGAATGCGAACCCCGGCAACGCGGGCGCGGCCATTCAATTCACAGGGCAAATCTACGGCACCGAGCAGGCGATCGCCGAGACGCAGGCGGCGCGGTGGGTCACCCTGCCCCCGACCGAGCGTGCAGGCGTGCTCACCCACCCGGCGTGGCTCAGCGCGCATGGCGGAAACTTCGAAGACGATCCCTCCATCGTGCACCGCGGCAAGTGGGTGCGGGAGAACCTGCTGTGTGGCTGGGTTCCACCGCTCAGCTCGGTGCGCGTGGTCGCCCAGGTGGGGCCGCACGCTGCTGACAAGAACGCGCGTCGAAGGCTCGAAGACGCCACCGGCGGCGCGGAGTGTCAGGGTTGCCACTCGCTGATGAACCCGCTCGGAACGCCGTTCGAGATCTACAACCAGGCCGGCTACCTGCGCCGCGTCGACCACGCAGTCGATGGAGGTTGGGGACCGCCCGACGGCACCAGCACGTTGACGAACATGCCCGACCCCGCGCTCAATGGGTCGGTGCGTGACGCGGTCGACTTCAGCGAGAAGCTCGCCGCATCGCCCTACGTGAAGCGCTGCTTCGTGCGTCAGGCCTTCCGCTACTTCATGGGCCGCGCCGAGAACCGCACCGACGCCTGCACGCTCGCGCAAATGGAGCAGGCCTACGACACCAACTCAGGCTCGTTCCTCTCGATGGTGAGCGCGCTGGTGACCAG
>JAYVFP010000366.1:0-22203 GCA_043773025.1 Archangium sp. | reverse complement strand
TCCGTCTTGAACTCGTCCGAATACGCCTTCCGAATGTTCATCTTCATTTTCTGCCCCAGTTACGGGGTGTCCACCAGACCGGGGCAAACTCACGCGTGAGATCAGGGATGACACAGCAGGGAGAGGTCCACCGGGCCCCAGCTGCGGATCCTTGCCGCGCGCCGAGCGCCTGCACAGTCGAGCACGAACGAGGTCCCTCAAAACCACGCTTCCTGAAGGCTCACAGCGGATACCAGAAATCCCGCGAGCAGTCAGAGGTCAGCCCCCAGCGCCATCGCCGGCAGGTTGATCGAAAGCTGGGTGAGGAGCGCGGCGACACCCAGAGCCAGAACCTCGAGCAGTAGCTGCATGAAGGCCCGCGCCTCGACCGTTCAGCTGTGACGGCGGCGGCGCGACAGCACCATCAGCAGACCGAAACCCGCCATGCTGAACATCGAGCCGTCGACGCTGGCGCAGCCGCAGCTCGCGCCGCCCGGGGCCGGAACATCGGTGGGGTCTGCGCCAATCGAGCCCGAGCCACCATCCGTCACGGTGCCCGCGTTGTTGCTGGGCGGCGCGACGTAGGTAAAGCCACCCGCCAGCGTGGCGGCCTGCGCATCGTCGTTGGTGAGCGCCACGTCGACGGCGCCGGCCGCGTGCGCCGGAACCACCGCGCGCGCCAGCACGTCGGAGACGACCACCACGTCGCTCGCAGCCCCGCCGCCGACCGTGATGGTGGCGCCCGGCGCGAAGCCGGTACCCGACAGCGTCAGCAGCGTGCCGCCCGCGATGGGCCCGCTGACCGGCGCGACCGCCACCAGGGTGGGCGCGCTGCGCGTGAAGGTGAAGCCGCCCGTGAGGGTGGCCACCGCGCCATCGGTGGAGACCTGCACATCGACCACGCCGGGCAGGTGCCGGGGCGTGACCGCGTCGAGCTCGGTGGCGCTGACCTGCGACACACGCGCTGCCGCGGTGCCCCCGAACGAGACGGTGGTGCTGGCGTTGAAGCCGGCACCCGTCACCCGAACCACCGTGCCGCCGCCGACATCGCCCTCATCGGGAGCCGCCCCAGTGACCGACGGCGGTGCAACGAAGCGGAATGCACGCAGGAGGCTGGCAGATTGGCCATCGGTGTTGCGCGTGGTGACCGAGACCACGCTGACCGGCGTGGCCGGAGTGGTCGCGGTGAGCTGGGTCGTTGAATTGACCGTGACGGCGGTCGCCGGCGACGTGCCGAAGAGCACGTTGACTCCCGTGAGGAATCCCGAGCCCGTCAGGGTGATCACCGTGCCGCCCGCCGTGGTGCCGCTGCTCGGCGAAAACGCGCTCAGCACAGGCGCGCCGTTGTAGGTGTACGCCGCCGGCAGGGTGAAGGTCTGCGTGTCGGGGTTGGTGAACACCACGTCAGCCAGACCGGCTGCGTTGGCGTTGGTGACCGCAGTGGCGGTGGTCTCGTTCTCCACCGTCACCGCGAAGGCAGGCACACCCCCGAGCCGCACGGAGGCGCCCGCCTGGAAGGCCGTGCCGGTCAGCGTGATGCGCGTGCCACCCTGCATCGGGCCGTTGGCAGGCGAGATGGTGGTGACCGTGGGGGCCGCCCGATAGCGGAAGCCACCTGCGCGGGTGACGGTCTTCCCGTCGATGTTGGTGACCGTCACGTCAGCCAGCCCGGTGGTTCCGGCCGGGGTGGTCGCCCTGATTTCCGTGAGGCTGACGCGGTTGATGGACGTCGCAGAGGCGCCTCCGACCGTCACGGTGGGTGTGGCCTGGAAGCCCGTGCCCACGATCGTGATGCTGGTGCCACCTGAAGAGAAACCCACCGACGGCGTGATGCTGTTGATGGCTGGCGGGGGGTAGCTGTAGGTGAAGCCATTCGTCACGAGGGTCTGCTGCGTGTCGGCGTTGACCACCGTCACGCTGACCACGCCGCTGACCAACGCCTCGGGCGTGGTGACGGTGAGCGAAGTGCCGCTGGGGTCGACCACCACGTTCACGCCGGGGTTCGCACCGAACCGAACCACAGCGCTGAGGCGGAAGGCGGTGCCCTGAAGGGTGATGGTTTGCCCACCCGACGTGAAGCCCGTGTTGGGGGTAATGGAGGAGACGGTCGGAGGCGCCAGAAAGGTGAACGCGTCTGCGCGCGTGCCCTCGAGGGCGTCGACGGGGTTGCGCACGGTGATGCTCGCCAGCCCCGGAATCTGCGCGGGCGTGGTGGCCCGCAGCTGCGTGGCGTCGACCACGACCACGTTGGTGGCGGGCTGTCTGACACCACCTACGGTGAGCGACACTTCGGCGCCGGCCTTGAACAACGAGCCCGTGATCGTGAGCACCGTTCCGCCCGCAGTCGGGCCGCTGGCCGGGGTCACCGTCGCGATGCTGGGCGGGAGGACGGGCGAGAAATAGGTGAAGCCGCCCGCAAGCGTCGAGAGCAGGCCACCGGGGTTGGCGACCGTGACGTCGGCCAGCCCCTCAGCGCCAGGGGGCGTCAGCACTTCGATGCGGGTGGGCGTACGCGTCACCACCGTCGCCGCGACACCGCCGATGAGCACGGAAGCGCTCACGGAGAAGTTGCTGCCAGTCAGGGTGACGGATGTGTTGCCCACGAATGAGCCGGTGGCCGGGGTGAGCGAGGTCAGGCCAGGCGCGACGATGCCGCCGCCCGTGCCGCAGCCCGTGGAGATCGACAGCAGGTACTGACCTGACCCGGTGGTCGCCGTGCGGCCGACGCGAGCCAGGTAGGTGCCCGTGGTGCGGATTCGATAGACCAGTGATTCGGCCGGCACCTGGGGCGACCCGGCGTCCAGTGCGCCAGCGGAGAGGGTGTTGTTCACGCTCGTATTGCCGTCGTTCACCGCGACCAGCGTGGTGCCAGCCAAGGTGAGAAGCTGCAGCGTGTGGTTGCCCGTGGAGGTGGCGCCACTGCGAGAGGGCTGGGCGTCGAGCGAGAGAAACACCAGATCGCCGGCGCGCGCATCGAAGGCGAAGAGGTCGACGTCGGTGGTCGCGGTCACCTCGCCGCTGAAATAGTTCGCCGCATGAACGTTGGCCGAAGGGCTGGTGTCATTGGGCTCGGTCTCCGCGCTGGGGGCGGCCGTCTGCACCACGGAGTAGAGGCGGTACGGCGAGAGCGGCGTGCCCGCGGCCTGGTTGACCCGCAAAAACGCCTGAGAGGTGGGCATGGGGCTGCCAGCGATCGTCGCTGAAAGGCCGCCGAACAGGGCGTCCAGGTCGCCGTCGTCGAACTCCAAAGTGTCGGTGCTCGTCGTGAGTCGAAGGTCGAAGTTGCTCCCGGCAAGGCCGGTGTTGCCCGAGCTGTTGGCCTCGACCATGGCAAACACGCGCGCACCCGCAGGCGAGGTACCCAGATCGAAGTAGTCGAGTTCACCGGTGGTCGGCAGACCACCCGAGATGGGGCAAGCCAGCGGCGCGGCCTGCGCAGGCGTGTCGTTCGGCTCGACCTCGGGGGTGCACTCGGTGACTTCGAGCTCATAGGTCGCCCCCGCGGTGCTCTGGGCGCCCTCATCGGCCCAGACGAAGACCGGCCTTCCGCTTTGCAGAGGCATGCACACCAGCTCTTCGCCCACCGAAGTGGAGCTGCCTGCGCGGTTGGAGGCGGCGATGCATTGGGGCGGCGCGTTCACGGCCGGCGGCGTCATCGCGTCGACGCAGCTGTCGGTCAGGTACACCACCGAGTTGACCGTGGAAGAGGAAGAGGCAGCGGCGGCGCCGAGGCGCACGTTGTACGAACCGCCGCGCGTGGGCACGAAGGTGAAGACCACGTCGCGACCGGGCGCCGCGTTGAGCGTCGGCGAGGTGCTGTGCCCGGTGCCCACGTAGCAGGTGCCAGCGCCTCCATCGAGGTTGCCGCCCACCGTTGAATCATTGAGGGTGAGGGCGTTGGTCGAAAAGCTCAGCGGCACATTGAGCGCCAGCGGTGTCGGCGACGTACAGCTGTCGTTGACGGGTTTGACCAGCAGATTGACCGAAAGGCCCACCCGCGAGCTGCTCGTGACGGTCGTAAACCCAGCGTAGGCCGCCACCTGCACGAAATAGGTCGTGCCACCGACGAGCGAGAGAGCGCTCAGCCCTGAAGCGCTGAAGGTGGCGCACCCATCGTCGTTGCAGCCGGTGATGCCCAGCGACGTCAACGAGCCACAAGTGCCCGAGTAGACCTGCATCGCCGTGTCGAAGTTCGTCACTCCGCAGGTGGCGACCCGGTAGACCCCGGTGACCGGCGCAGTGAAGGTGTACCAGACCGACCGGGTCTGCGCCGTGCCTGAACAAGCCATCGTGGTCTCGACGCCCGCGACGGCCTGGTCGATGTTCGCCGTGACGCCGGAGTTCGCGAACGCGCCGCTGGCCGGCACCGTCAACTGCTCTGCTCCCGAACACGCGTCGTTCACTGGAGCCTGAGCGAACGCCTGCCCGGCAAAAAGGAACGCCACCGCCAGCCCACGAGACAAAGAAGAGTTGCTGGACATGGAAACCTCGGAAACTGGTGCAGAGCGGATCAGCGGGGGACGAAGCGGAAAGCGGTGTTGGCGCGAACGAGGGGCTGGTTGTTGCTGATGACGTACGCGGTATCGCCCGTGGGGTTTTCCAGCCACACGGTGGTGGAGTTGCCGTCGGCGTAGTTCGCCGTGGTTCCCGAACTCATCGCGCCGTAGTGGTACTCGATCGACCCGTCGAGGAAGAGCTTCACCTCGTAGTTGAGATCGTCAGCCGGGTTGGTGTTGTAGTGCCGCACGTGCGCCCACTGGAAGACCCAGTGTTCCACCGGCGTGTTGGGGTCTTCGTTGGCGTTGAAGTGTTTCCAATACATCTCGCTGCTCGGCATCGCGCCGGGCGTGGTGTGCAGGTCGTCCCAGAAGATGGCCAGCTTGCCCACCGGGGCGTCGCTGGTGGACGGGTTGGTCGGGTTGCTGAATTCGACGTCGGTCGAGGTGCCCCAGGCCATCCAACCGTCGAGGCTCATCGACACGACCGGCCGGCGCACGCCGAACGCAAACGGCGCGGGATCGGTGCCAGTCGCCGCCAGGGTGATGGGCACGGTGAGGTCGTCCACCGCGGTGGTGCTGCGCACCAATGACGTGCCGCCGTCTGAGATGTCCACGAACTTCGGCGCGATCTCCGACAGGGAATAGCCGAAGCCGCAGCCCGGCTCAGAGCCCGGCGTGCCGAGCTGAGGGGGCGTCTGGCCGCCATAGGGCGTGGTGGCCGCGCACACCTGCAGGCCGGGCGGTCCCGAAGTGCCGACGAACGGGCCGGGGTCGATGTTGAGCCCCTGACCGCGCCCGCCATCGGCAGCCCCGGTGTAGGTGAAGCCTGCGCCTGCGTCGGCGGTGCCGATGGCGAAGCTGCCAGCGTCTTGCGAGAGGAAGAAGCCAGACGCGGCCCAGCTCAGCGTCACGCCCGCATCGTCATTCAAGGCGCGATCGTCAGAGGCTCCGATCACCACCGGCACTCCAGGCTGCAGCACGAAGCCCGCCGGTACGAAGTAAGAGGGGGCGTCGGGCGCGCGCAACTCCCAGCCGCTCAGGTCGAGCGGGCCTGCCGTGCGGTTGACCACCTCGAGGTACTGGCCGTTGGGCACCGCGGCGTGGGTGCGGAACATCAGCTCGGTCAGCGCCAGATCGGCCGGAATGATGAAGGCGCGGGCCGCCTGCGAAATCAGCGTCCACACCTCACCCAGCTTGACGAAGCCGCCCCAGTTCGAGCCCTTGATGACGCGCATCTGGGCAGGGGCCGCCACGGGGCTGAAGAAATACAGCGCGGAGTTCGCTGCGGGCGCGGTCGCCTTGAGCCCCAACTGCCGCGTCTCGTCTTGCACGCCCACCACGAAGGTGGCCGTGGCCGGGTAGGTCATGGCCCGGTAGTGAAAAGAGATCGTACCGCGCTGGTGCACCCTGGCCTGGAAGGTGACGTTGCTGGTGGCGTCGGTGCCCACTTGCAGCTTGTCCCACTGCACCACGATCGACTGATCGGGCGCGTTGCCCACCACCTCTACGTAGACGGCCGAGTTGGCGCGCAGGGTCAAATCATCCCAGAAGGGCGCGATCAGGCCCGAGGCCCCGCTGATGCTCGGCAGGGTGGTCGGGTTGACGGTGTTGACCACCAGCGGCGCGCCCCACGCCATCCATCCCGCGCGCGAGATGGTGAGCGGGCCGGTGCGGCGCTGCCCCCACAAGAAGGTGCTGAAGGGCACCTCGACTGAGGTGATGTTCGAACCTGCCTCGATCACGCGTGCGCCCGTGCCGCTGATGTCGAGGAAGTCGGCCTGGCTCGAAGCCAACACCTCGTTGTGCGGGAAGCCGTAGAGCACCGCGCCCGCTTCGCTGCGCAAAGAAACGGTTTGGCCGCTGATCGCGGTGGGCGGGAACTGTGTCGCCGTCGCCGTCGCGCCCGTCACCGTCACGGGCGCAGTGGCGGTCACCGTTGGGCTGCCCAGCAGGTTGTCTGCCGAGACGGTGTAGGTGGTGGTGCCGCTCGGGTAGACGATGGCGTCGCCCGCCTGCGCGCCCTGGCCCGTGAGCGAGAACACCACCACTCCGCTGGAGTCGGTGATGCGCACGCGCCGGGCTTCGGCTGCGGCGAAGCGGAGGGTCACCGGCTGGCCCACCGCCACCGTGGTGGGGTTGGCCGTGAGCGTGGCGCTGCTGGGAACGCCCACCGACGCATCGACCTGCACGCTGCGGCTGATGCGCGCGCCCCGGTTGTTCGAGGCGATCAGCTCGACGCTGAAGTCGGTGGCTGGAGCACTGAAAGAATACAGACCGACCGCGGCGAGCTGCCGGGTGGCGGTGAGGTGCACTGAAACCCCGTCGACCTTCACTTCGACGAGGTCGGCGGCGCGGGTCTCCCACTGCATCGTGTAGTTGGCGCCGGCTGCGGCGACGGGGCTGGGGTTGAAGCGGGTGATGGCGATACCGGTGCCCACGTTCACCTCGAGCATCTGTGTGAAGCGGGTGGTGCCCTTGATGGCGGCGATTTCATAGCTGATGACGCCGTTGTCGGGGGTGGGGGGCACGACGTCGGCAAACGTGCCCGACTCGATCTGTGCAGCGGTGGTGGTCACGAACAGCTGCCCGCGTGCTCCGCTGCTCACGGTGACGCTGTCGGCGCCCGCGGCGGTCCAGCGCAAGGTGACCGTCTCACCCACTTCAGCTGCGCGAGGTGAGCGCTCGGCGGTCAGCAGCGCCGCCTGCACGGTGACGGTGAGGGTGCGCGCCACGCCGTTGGCGGTCAGGGTGTACGTGGTGTCGAACTTCGGTGAGACGGTGACAGCGCCGCTGGTGCGCTGGCCGCCGATGTCGACCGCCTGGCCGCCGGCCGTGAGAGTGACCTCGGTGGCGCCGGGCGCAATCCACGCGAGCGTGGTGCTGGCGCCGCCGGCAATGACCGGCGGCAACGCGGTGAAAGAGATCTCACCCAATTGCTGGCCGTCGAGCGAGACCGAGACGGCGCGCGCGTCTGAGCCGCCAGCGCCACGCGCGACGAGCACGAACAACGACGGGCCCTGAATGATGGCCTGAAAGGTGCCGTCGACCTGGTCGGTCGCCACGCTGAGCGCGCCTGTCGAGGCCTCGCGCAGCTCGATGCTGGTGGCATTGGCGGTCTGCCAGCTCAACGTCACCGTTCCGCCGCTGGGCGCCGAGGGCGATGAAGCAGTGAACGACTCGATGGACGGCGGGGCCGGCACCACCGTGGCCGGCTTCTCGATGCGGCAACCGGCGAAGGTCGCCACCACAGCCACTGAAACGAGAAATGAGCGAGCGGAGTTCATGGAGATCGGTGAGGGGCGCATGGGTTACCGGGGGCTGAAGCGAACGCCCGAGTTCGACTGGACGCCGGGCGTGAAAGAGTTTGCGTTGATGACCAGCGCCTGCGTGCCGGTGGGGTTCTCAAGCCAGGTCACGCTGTTGATGCCCGAGCCGTACTGACTGCTGCTGGTGCTGAGCATCAACCCGTAGTGGTACTCGATGGTGCCGTCATCGAAGAGCTTCACCTGGAAGTTCAGGTCATCGAAGAACGAGACGTTGTTGAAGTGCGCCCAGTGCGTCCACTGCACCACCCAGTGCGCCGCGGGTGCCGCCGGGTCGACGTTCGGCCCCACCCGCTGCGAGTAGATGGCGGCCGTGGCGAAGTCGCCGATGAGGTTGCCAGCGAAGATCGCGGCCACCCCGTTGGCGTCGGAGGTGCTCGGTGAGTTGCTGGTGAAGCTCGAGTTGCTCCCGGTGGTATCGAAGGCGAGGAAGCCGTTCGATGAGACGCGCACCGACGTCCGCGCTGCACCAAAGAAGGGGAAGGGCGCGGCCGTGAGCGCCACCGTGCCAAAACCCTCGTCGATGCTCGTGAGGGTGACCGGCGTGCCCGTGGTGGAGATGTCGAAGAACGCACCGGGCAGGCGCCGCCACGAGTAGCCGAAGCCGCAGGACGCGGCGGTGCCCGGCGTGCCCAGCTGCTGCGCGGCCTGATTGCCGAAGGGCGCCGTGGAAAGGCAGGTCTGGGCATGAGGGGCCGTGCTGCTGCTCTCAGTGCTCAGCTTGTAGGGCCCGAAGTCGCTCACCTGTGCCACGCCCTGAGTGGGGTTCGACCAGGGGGAGGTATTCAGGTTGCCGCCGTTGCGTGACAGGGCCAGCACACCCGCGTCGACGTTGCCGGTGTTCAGGCCGCTGAGCGCGAGCTGCACGCCCGCGTCATCGTTGAGCGCCGGGTCGGTGCTGGTGCCCACCACCAGCACGCCGCGCGCGGGTACCTGACCTGAGAGCACCGCGGCGGCGCCACCATCGGTGGGGCCCAACGCCCAGCCGGTGAGGTCGACCGCCACGTCGCGCGAGTTGTAGAGCTCGAACCACTGGCCCGTCGCACCCACGGCGGCGGCCGGCGCGACCAGCGCTTCGCCCACCGTCAGCTCGTGGGCGCGCAGCACGGGGCCCAAATCGTGGTTGATGATGACGGCCTGGCCGCCGAGGTTCGTCGTGGCCACCAGGTTGAGTTGGTCGAACACTGGCACGCTGGCTGGGCTCGATCGCGGGCCGAAGAACGTCAGGCCCAGGTTGGCGGCCGGTACTGCGCTCGCCGACACACCGCTTCCCGTGGCCGGCCCGTTGATACCGGCCTTGCCCGGGCTGGAGAGGGCGGCGTACTCGAGGTCGATCTGCCCGGTGCTGTGCACCTTCATCTGGAAAATCTTCGTCGTGCTGCTGTTCCACTGCACGATGAGCACCTTCTCGTTGCCCGTGGTGGGCTTGACCTGCCAGCGCACGCTGACGCTGAAGAGGGCGTCCCAGTTGGCGGCGATGGAGTAGGGCTCGAGCTTCGCGCTCGGCAGATCCACCTCGAGGGAGTTTCGGGGGTTGATGGGCCCGGAGAACGAGAGGTAGCCGTTGGTGCTGATGAAGACGCGTTCACCGACCACCTGGTCAAAGAACGGCGCGGAGAAACCCACCGGGTTGATCTCGGCCACGGCGTTGCTGGTAGACGAAAAGGCGACCGGGGTTCCCGTGACGGCGATGTTGTCGAAGCCCGTCGAAGGCGAGCGCGCCACGACGTCGGTGTGGGGCAGGCCCGTGATGGTCTGACCGCCCGTCCAGCTCAGCGCGACTGACTCGCCCGAGCGCAGCGTGCCCGCCGACTGGGTGAGCACGAACGCGTTGGTGACGGTGACCGTGGCACTGGCGGTGGCGACGTCGCCCGCGCCGTTGTCGGCCTCTACCCGGATGACCGAGGTGCTGGCGAAGGTAAAGGTGCCGGGCGCTGTGCCCGTGTCGGTCGTGTCGGTGACGCGCGCAAGGGTGGCGTTGAACGGCGAGATGAAGCGCACGTTGCGCACGTCGGTGCCCGACCAACTCAAGGTGACCGGCTGGCCCGGGGTGATGCTCGAAGGCGTCGCTGTCATGACGACGGTGGGCAAGCCCACCACGTCGACCACGGCCGAGCCGGTCGCGCGCCCACCGCGGCTGTTGGTCGCGATGAGTTCGAACGTGGTGTCAGTGGCAGGTGCGGGAAGCTGCAGGGTGCCGGCCGCCAACGCATTCGAAGGCGCCCGGTAGAATTCGACGCCGCCGGCCGCGATGGAAACGGCGTCGGCCTCTCGCGTGGTCCAGACCAGCGTGATGCCGGCGTCGCTGCCCTGCCGCACGTACTTCGGCGCCGTGAAGGTGAGCACCGCGGGCTGGCCGTTGATCGACACCACCAGCGAGTCGGTGAGCGTCTCACCGGGGCCGGTGACGATCAGCTCGTAGGGAAACAGCGCGCCGGGGTCGACCGAGGTGGGGAGCACGTCGGCGAAGCTGCCTGAAGCCACCTTGGCGGCGTCCATCTCGTCGGCCAGGATGCCGCGGCCCGGGGCGCTGAGCTGCACGCGGGTCGCGTTCGCGGTGGTCCACGAGAGGGTCACGGTGCTGCCCGCGTCGGCCGTGAGGCTCGAGGCGGTGAAGGAGAGCAGCGTGGGGCGCACGGTGACCATCGTGCTGGCCGTGAGCAGGCCCGCGGTGAGCGTGTAGGTCGTAGTGACCTGCGGGTTGACGGTGACCGAGCCCGAGGCCTGCTGGCCTCGCACGTCGATCGCGCCGCCGGGAGCGGCCACCAGGGTCACCGCCGCGGCGCCCGGAGCGGACCACGCGAGCGTCACCGGCTGGCCGGCGGTGACGACGTTGGGCAGGCCGGTGAAGAGCACCGAGCCGGCCGCGGCTCCGACGCGCACGGAGACCACGGCGGTGTCCGAAACGCCGCGCGCGTTGCGGGCGGTGAAGACGAAGAGCGAGTCACCGGTGATGCCGACGTCGACCTCGCCCGCGTTGCCCGACACGCCGGAGACCGAGCCGAGCTTGAGCTCGTCGATCTTCACGGTGGTGGCGTTCTCGGCGCTCCAGGTCAGCTTGACGCTGGTTCCGACGGGCACTTCGTACCGCGAGGAGGTGAACGAGAGCACCCGAGGTGCGGGCTCGAGTTCATCGGGCGGGGGCACGGCGCAAGCGACGACGAACGAGCTCAGAAAACCGAGCGCAAGGCGGGACATCGGGAAAGTGATCTTCATGATCGTGTCCTCGGCTCAGGGAACGGGGGTGAAGCGCAGGCCGGAGTTCGGCACGATGCTGTTGATTTGGTTGATGCTGGAGGGCACCGCGATGACGCCGTCGTGACGCTCGAGCCACACGGTGGCTTCTTTGCCGGCCAAACGATCGAGGGTGGTCTGCGAGGTGACGCTGGTGCTGATGTTGCCGTAGTGGAACTCGACGACTCCGCTGTCGAGCAGGTGAATCTGCACGTTGATGTCTGTGTTCGCGGCGGTGGTGCCGAACATTCGGTAATTTTCCCACGTGATGATGGTGCGATCGCGCAGGCGCCACATCGCGTTCTTGCCGGTGTCACGCACCAGGTCGTCCCAGAAAATGGCCAACACGCCGTTGGGCTGGTTGGTGGACACCGCGGTGTCGTTGCCCAGGTGGGACGAGGTCAGCGGCGCCCCCAGCGTGATGAACCCGTTGGTGCTCAGGCTGAACGCGGTGCGGGGCACTCCGAAGTAGGTGAAGGGCGCTGGGAGCGTGCCGTCACCGTTGCCGTCGTCGCTGCTGATGGTTCCCAGGATCTCCGAGCCGGACGGCGCGGGTACGAAACCGCCCGGGATGCTGGTGATGACATACGGCGCGCACGCTTCATTGGGAGCGCCCGGCGTGCCGATGGCCCCCAGCGGGCCGAAGGTCACGATGCGGCTGCAGCTGAACATCTGCCCCGAGGCGACCAGCAACGAGTCGGCGGCGTTGATCGAGGTGCCTGGCGTGCCGGCATCCCAGCTGAACTGGTTGAGCACGGTGCCCTGCAGCTGCACGCGCACGCGGTCGATGGCGCCCAGCGGCAAATCGGTGGCGACCTGCGTGACGGGCGCGCCGCCGGTGTCGAGCGGGTTGAGCGACTGGCCCAGCAACAGCATCCCGCCGGCCGGCACCACGGTGCCCGGGGCGATGACGTAGCCGCCGTCGGGCGAAGAGCCGGTGCTGTCGACCAGCAGTCCGTCGAAGTCGACCGGCACGCTGGCGTTGTTGCGCAGCTCGACCCACTGACCCAACGCGTTCACCGACGCCTCGGGGAAGGGCATCACTTCGTTCACCGTCACGTCGCCCGGCCCGAAGCTGCGCAGCTGCACCGAGGCCGGCACCAAGCCCGTCGTGGTGCGCCCAAAGAAAGAGATCTGTCTGGAGTCCTTCGCCGTGAAATTCAGGGTGCCGTCAGGCGTGCCCCCGCTGAGGAAATTCAGCTCGAGATTGGTCGAAGGCAGGGTGGAGGTGCTGTTGTAGGTGAACTGCTGCGCGAGCGGCCATGCGGTGTCCTTGAGGCCCACCGTGGCGCTGTTCAATGCGCCCGTGAGCGTCTTGTAGATGAAGGCGACCTGGCCGGTCTCGTAGAGATGCGCCTGAAAAGTGAGCTCGCTGCTGGCCGCGCCCGCGAGCTGAAACTTTTCCCACTGCACCACCAGGTACCGCTCGCCGGTGGGCGCCGTCTGGAGCGCGGTGAGCACCTTCGAGTCAGTGCCCATCGTGAGGTCGTCCCACAGGGGCGCGATCAGCGAAGGCGCAGCGCCGCCATCCGCGAGGTCGACGTTGACGTTGAGGGCACCCGGCTCGGAGAAGGCGATGAAGCCGTCGACCGACACCCAGAGGTCGGGCCGCACCTGACCCAAAAACGGAAAGACGAAACCGGCCGGAGCGTTGATCCTGGCCGAGCCGTTGGTGGGGTCGTTGATCGTCAACGGCTGCGCCGTCGCCGTCGTGACGAGGTCAACGAAGTTGGGCGAATTGGCGATCGGCGCACCCGGGGCCGTGGGCAGCCCGACCACCTCGAGCACACCCGCGGGCGCGAGCGTCCAACTCAGGACGGCGGTGGCGCCGCGAATGGTGGGGGTGGGGGTGATGCTCACCGCCGTACCGGTGAAGTTCACGCTCTTCACCTCGCTGACCATGTCGCCCGCTGCGTTGTACGCCTCGAGCACCACGCGGCCACTCGAGGCAGGGGTGAGCACCACGTTGCCGCTGGCCACCTGCGAGGCCGCCGTGATGATGGCCAGGTTTGCGCCGCCTTCGAGGCGAAGCTGGAGCCGTACGGCGTTGGCCGTGGTCCACCGCGCCGTGGCGGGATCACCCAGGCCGTTGATGGTGGGGGTCAGGGTGTAGGTGGTGATGCTGGGAGGCGCCACCGGCCGCACACTGAAAATGCGCTGAGCACCGGCGCCGCGTTCATTCGAAGCAATCAGGGTGTACTCGGTCTGCGCCGTGGGGGCCGCGAGCGTCACTTCGCCCTCATCGACCCGAGCCTGCGCGCCGGGCAACGTCTGGAAGAGCGGGAGGCCGCCCGCGCTGACGGTGATCTGGGTGGCGTTGAGCGTCTTCCACGAGAGCTTGAGGCTCTTGCCCGTGGTGGCGAAGGCGGGCGCCACCACCTGCTCGATGACCGGAACGTCGCCCACCACGAGGTTGAGCGTGCGCGCGACGGTGAAGTCGCCGGTGGTGGCGGACACCACGAAACGCAGCGGCAGCCCATCGGTCACCGCCACGCCGATGGGCAGCGTCGCGGGAATCACGTAGGCGAAGGTACCCATGGCGACTTCTGCGGCGTCGACCGTCGAGGTGAGCTGGCCGAAGTTCTGCTCAGAGACGGTGACGCGGTCAGCGCCAGCGGAGGTCCAGGTAAAGGTCAGGGTCTGACCGGCCTGCACTCCGTCGGGCGACGCGACCGCGGCGGCACGCAGCAGTGGGCGCACCTGAATCTCGGCGATGGCCGTCAGCGGCGGGGTGCCCGGTGCGCCCTGTGCGGTCAGGGTGTACTGAGAGGTGGTGGCCGGCGTGACGGTGACGCTGCCGGTGGTGCCGGTGAGCGTCATCGCGGGGTCAGTGCCGGTCTTCAACGTGACGGTCGAGGCACCCGGCGCACCCCAGAGAAGCTGGCCCTGCTCGCCCGAGTCGATGGTGGCCGGCACCGCGATGAGAAAGAGATCCTGCAGCGGCTCGTTCACGGCGATCTGCACGAAGGCCGTGTCACGGCCGCCCGCGCCCGTGGCCCGCAGCACGTAGAAAGCAGAGCGCGTGGGCGCGACGGTGGCGGTGCCGCTGTCGACCGCGCCGTCGAGCTGCACTGAGTTGCCGGAGTCGTCGGTCAGCTCGACCTTGGTGGCGCCCGTGGTGGCGAAGGTGAGCGTCACCTGCTCGCCCGGAGCCGTGCGCGTCTTGCTCGCGGTGAAGGCCTCGATGCGGGGAGCGGCGGGCGCGGGCGCGGGTTCGATGACGCGGCAGCCGGACACCAGGAAAACACCAAGAACAGCCGCGATGCGGATCAGCATGAAAGCCTCGGATTGTGATGCGGGCGCGAGTGGGGGGCTCGCTGTCAAAATCGATACGGCTGACTAGGTTTGCTTCGCCTCGGAGTCAATGAGGGCCTCCGGGTTTGTAGGGACAGTGAAACCAAGGTGCGACACGGTCATTGTCGAGGGCCTGGGGTGAGGGCCTCACGCACGACGTTGAGAAATCCGCTGGAGCATCCAGGCCCCAGCCACGATTCTCCGTTCCCCCGAACACCTCTCCGAGCGAGCCATCACAGGCACGCCGCTGGCTACCCCCGAGCCTGCCGTGGCGAATCATCGCCGCGACAGAAAGGAGGACACATGCTCGAGACCGGGAAGATGCTGGCGATCTTTTCCATCAAGCAGGGGCGCAACGGCAGCATCTGGGTGCGCGCCGGCTGGGCGGAAGTGAATCGTGATGGCTCACTGAACCTGCACCTGGACGTGCTGCCGCTCGATGGGCGGCTGCACGTACGGGAATCGTTCGAACGGCCAGCGCGCGCAGCGCTTCCACAGTGAAAAGGCCCGCCCTCTCCTTTCCCCGCCGAGGGGAGAGGGCTGGTTTTTCTAGATCGCCACCTGCAGCAACGTGGTCACCACCACCACGCCCGCCGCCGCGCTGAGCGGAATGGAAAAGTTGTCGTCGACCCGCAAGCTGAACAGCTCAGCGAGCGCGCCCGCGATGGAAGCGGCCGCCGCCAGACCCAGCGCCATCGCCATGCCCATCGACGAATGGAAGATGAGGAACGCGATGAACGTGGCCACCGTCGCGCTGATCGCAAACGCGACCGAGCCCTCGAGCGAACGGCCATGCAGCAGCTTGATGCGCCCGAAGCGCCGGCCCACCAGCGCCGCGATGGGATCTCCGATGCCCAGCACCACCACACCCGTCACGCACAGCAGCGTCGACTGGGTTGATGCGAGCAGCAGTAACGCCGTGGTGTACCAGGTCGCCGAGTTCACCCGCTGCACCTCGTGCGGATGCGCGACGGGGTTGAAGACCCTCATCACCAACACGTTGACGCGCGGGCTGAGGCGGCGCGCGAGCTCGGTGCTCCAGGCCGCGGCGGCGAAGAAGGCCGCGATGGCGAGCACCAGCGTGGGGTTGTTCATGAACTCCAGCAGCGACACCACGCCCACCGCCGTCATCACGTGAAAGACGTTGCGCGCGTAGTTGGTGGGCCGCAGCGACGGCACGTGAATCGACTCGGCCTTCAGGCGCTTGGCGAGCTCGAGGTACGCGGGCTGCAGTTGCTTCTTGAACGCGAGCCACTGCCCCTTCGTGTCGAGCTTGGGCAACTCGGTCTTCAGGGTGTCGGCCAGCGCCGCGTGCTGCTCGCGCTTGGCGAAGCGCAGCTGCAGCTCGGTGAGCCTGGGCTTGAGCACCGCCGCCATCTCATCGCGCCACCGCGCGGGGTCGATTTCGCTCAAGACTTTGTGCAACTGCAACGCGAGATCCCGATCCTCGGTGAGGTCAGCGGCCATGGTGCTCAATCAACAGCGGCTGACTCACTTCCATCAACCCGCACCGAACGGGCGGTGACAGTCGCATGACCCGGAATGAGAAATCAGCCACTTGGAGCCTTCTTCAGAAGGGTTTAGTCACCGGGGGTGCGCACCTTTTACCTGTGTCTGCTGCTGCTCGCCGCTTGTGCCCCAGAGACGCCGACCCTGGGCGGTCTGACCCTCGCGGCCAATGACACGAGCTTGACCGTCTTCACCATCAAGGCGAGCGACCGCGTGCTGCTCGAGTCGTCGTCGGTGGTCGCGCCCGTCTCGACCCGGGTGGGGCGCGCGCGGTACGAGATGCAGTACGGCAGCTTTCGCATCACCGACAACAAACCCCTGTGGGCCGAAGCGCAACGCTTCGCCTGGGAAGAGGTGACCAAGACCGCTGCGAAGGGCACCTGGAAAGACGCGAGCGGCACGGCCGTGGCCACCGTGTCGGCGACCTCCACCGGGGTGGGCGAGCTGGCCATCACGTACACCGCGTCGAACCCCGAGACCAACCGGCTGTCGCTCGCCTTCTCGTGCGCGGCGGCGGATCGTTTCCTGGGGTTCGGTGCGCAGGCCGACGGCATCGATCACCGCGGTCACTCGGTGGCGATGTGGACCAGCGAGCCGGGCATCGGCAAGCAGCTGACCGACGACGAATACCCCGAGCTCTGGTTCCTGGTGGGCACGAGGCACGCGTCGAGCTTCGGGCTCCCCACGTGGACTTCGAATCGTGGCTACCAGGGCCTGGTGGGCAGCGATGCGCGCTCGGTGTTCGACGTGTGCAGCAGCCGGGAAGACGTGTTTCGCATCGAGGTGTGGAGCAACAAGTTCACGCTCTGGCTCTACGAAGGCGCTCCCGCCGATGCGGTCTCGCGCGCGACGCGTACCGTGCTGGGCCGGCCGCTGCGTCCACCGGCGATGGCCTTCGCGCCGTGGAACGACGCGGTGTTCGGGCCTGCCGAAGTGCGGCGCGTGGCGAGGGTGCTGCGCGACAACGACATTCCTTCGTCGGCGATCTGGACGGAAGATTTCCGCGGAGGCACCGATGAGCCCAGCGGCTACCGGCTGGTGGAAGAGTGGGACACCGATCGCACGCTCTACCCCGACGCCGAAGGGCTCGCGGCCGAGCTGCAAGACGGCGGGTACTCCTGGCAGGCGTACTTCAACACCTTCGTGGTCGACCAGACGCGCATCATGGCCGACGCGATCGACGGCGGGCACCTGGTGAAGAGCCCCGATGGCGGCGCGTACCTGTTCAGCGGTGTCACCTTCAAACCGACGGGCCTCGCCGATCTCTCCCGGGCACAGACGCGTGAGTGGGTGAAGAGCTACCTGCGCAAGGCGCTCGACGTGGGCTTCACCGGGTGGATGGCGGACTACGGCGAGTGGCTGCCGCACGACGCGGTGCTGGCGAGCGGTGAGGATCCGCTCCAGGCGCACAACCGCTATGCGCGGGAATGGGCGCAGCTCAATCAAGAGGTGATGGAAGAACGTGCCGATGGCGGAGTGCAGCGCACCTTCTTCGCGCGCGCTGGCTGGCTGGGCAGCAACCTCGTCACGCCGGTGGTCTGGGCGGGAGATCAACGCACCAGCTTTCAGAAAGACGATGGCCTGCCCACGGTCATTCCGATGGGCATCAACTTAGGCCTCGCGGGCGTGAGCATGTACGCGCACGACATCGCCGGGTACCAGTCGGCCACCAACCCGCCCTCGACGAAGGAGCTCTTCTTTCGCTGGACCTCACTGGGCGCGTTGACCCCCGTGATGCGCACGCACCACGGCATCGATGCGCGCCGAAATTGGAAGTTCGACTCAGATGCCGAGACGCTCGCGCACTACAAGCGCTGGGCTCAGTTTCACATTCAGCTCTACCCGTACCTCGACGCGCACTCGGCTGAAGCGGAAGCGACGGGTGTGCCCATCGTGCGTGCGCTGGCGATGGTGCAGCCCAGTGATGATCGCGGCTGGACGATCGCTGATCAGTACTTCCTGGGTGGCGCGCTGCTCGTCGCGCCCGTGGTCGATGAAGGTGCGGTGGGCCGCTCGGTGTACCTGCCCGAAGGTGACTGGGTCTCGTGGGATGGGCTGACCCGCGCGACCGGACCTTTGGATTTGATGGTGCCGGCGGCGGTCTCTGAGCTGCCGATCTTCCTTCGAAAGGGCACGTGCATTCCGCGGCTGCCTTCGCGGGTCGAGACGTTGATCGACGCGGCGCCTCCGACGGTCGACTTGAATGACGTGAAGAACGAGCGTTCGTTGTTCGTGGTGCCGGGCGGCCAGAGCGAGTTCATCGAGCGCGATGGCACCCGGTACACGGTCATTCGGGGCGATTCGACCGGCTTCATCGAGAGCGGCGTGGCGATGGCGGACTGCACGAGCGCGGCGCAGCGTGGCTGTGTCGCTCGTTCAGGCGTCAATCCGGTGGCGAGATTGGCGGGCGGAAAGTCGCTCGATTTTCCGGGTGGTTTTCTCTTGATCACGGGCCCGGTCGAGCGCACCTACGACGTCGAAGTTTTGCGCTGAGTTGAACCGAGCAGAAGATCTGCAGTGTCCCAAACGGGCCCGAGGCTGGTGGTGTTCGAAGGGCTCAGAGGGTGCTCGATGCGCGCAGGCTCCCGGCGCCGGCGAGGTCCTTCCGGCTGAGTACTGGAAGAGTACACGTGTGTACTCCTCCAGTACACGCCGGGAACAGGTGCCCCGGGCCCCCACCTCTTCACATGAACATCCACGCCGGAAGTCGAGAGGCCAGGGCGCGACGAGCACCGCTCGCGCACCTCAAACGGCCAGCTTCTTCAAGGCGACCTGTCTGTAGACCCGTTGCGACTCCTAATTCCCCAGCCTTCAGCCAGCCTCGCTAGGGTGCGCCCGCCCATGCGACGCATCGCGCACCTCTCCGATCTTCACTACGGCGCGGACCCGGTGCTGCAGCCCCGCCTCTACGAAGGGCTCATCAGCACCTTCCGCGGTCAGCAGGTCGACGCGATCGTCTTCACCGGAGACATCTTCGACACCAACGAGCCATCACCCGGCCTCGTCGAAGGTTTCTTGCGCCTGCACGCGGGCCTCGAAGCGCAGCTCGGCGGGCCCAAGCCGACCATCATTCTTCCGGGCAATCACGATCGCCGCGCCGAAGGTGTCTTCGCGCCTTACCGCGAAGAGCTCTTCGATGAGCTCACCGCCAAGGTCGCCTCACGCGCCGACATCCAGGTGCTCGGAGCCCACACACCCTTCCTCGCGCAGCACGTGCCGCTGCCCGACTTCCCGTGCGACGTGGTGGCGTACGACTCGACCTACCTGCCGTCGGGCATCGCGTCGGCGGGCGGGGTGATTCGGCAAGCAGACCTGCTGCAGATGGGCAGTGAGCTTTCGAGCGGCGATCCCGAGCGGCCGCTGCTCTTCCTGTTGCATCACCACCTCATCCCCACGCCGGTCACCGACACCTCGGCCATCGTCACCACCGGCCGGCCGCCGCTGCAGAAGTTCCTCGTCGGCAAGGTGTTGCCGTGGCTCGTGAGCAACGGAGATCGCGAAGAGCTCACCATGACGGCGCTGGGCGCAGGTTCAGCGCTCACCACGCTGCAGACGCTCGGCCGCGCGGTCGTGGTGCTGCACGGTCACAAGCACTACGCGACGGTGCGGTTGCTCAAGGGGCTCGATGGTGACGCGGATCTCTTGATCACCAGTGCGGGCAGCTGCGGCCTGGCGCAAGACTGGGCGGGCGGCGACTACCAAGAGGCGCCGAAGTTGTGGCCGTCGGTGAACTTCATCGAGCTCGACGGCACGCGCGTCGAGGTGACCTCGCAGGCGTGGTCTCCGTATCAGGTCGATCGCCGCAGCTCGCCGCGCACGCTGGTGACCGCCACGCGTGATGGCCGGCAGTGGTCACTCGAGCTGCCCGCGTTGCGCGAGGCGCAGTTTCACCCGGTGCTCGAGCTCAACGAACTCGAGGCCACCCTGACGCCGTCGAAAGCGCACCTGGGCCGGCTCGACGTGGTGATGCAGCGCCGGCTCGCCTCTCACTCGCGCGCGTGGCTGGCGGAATATTGGGAGGTGCTCGAGGGCCCCCCTGATGCGGTGGCGCGTGACCTCATGGTCGATGGCGCGCCGTTGAAAGACGCGAAGTGCCCTGCGCGCGTCAAGCTGCCCAAGGACGGCACGGCGAGCTGGAGAGTCGAGGGTGGGGTGTTCGCGAACGTGAACGAAGCGCACTCAGCGCAGTTGGGTCAGGCGTACGAGTCGGTCGAGCTGCTCAACCGCTCGCGGGCTGACGTGGCGCGGCTCAAGGTGAACCTGGGCCCGGTGAAGACGAAGCCGTTCGCGTCGATCACCAACCTGACCACCGGCAAAGAGCGCCCGTACCCGCTCACGCGAGAAGGCGACGTGGTGACCGTCACGCGCAACAACTGCCCTGCGCGCACGTTGCTTCGCCTGTACTGGCCACTGGAGCGTTGATGAACCTCAAGCGGCTGCTCGGTGCGGAGAATGGGTGGGGCGGGGCTGTGGGCACGGTGCTGCTGCTCGGCTTCGGGTTGTTCGTCTTGTTCATCAGCGTGGCGGATCTGCGTGAAGCCTCGCGCATCGAGCCGGTGGAGCGGGGCTGCACCGAATGGCTCGCCGACCCATCGGGCGCGCGGTGGGTGACGCTGGTCGGCTGCAAGCTCGATCTCACCGAGGCCGCGTCGCGCAAGTGGAAGGGCTGGCGCTCGCTGCGTGATGGCGGCGTGAGCGGCGAGCACTACATGGAGTTGTTCATTCCCATCTTCACGGGGGACGCGCCGGTGGTGCCTCCGCGCGGAGTGGTGGCGACCACCGACAAGGAGCTGCTGACCTTGATGGACGGCATCGACCGGCTCGCGAATCCCGACGAGGTGGCGGCGTACTTCGAGCTCCACAAGGCAGCGATCGAGAAGCTGCTCGAGCCCAAGGTGCTGACTGGCTACGTCGAGCCGGTGCGGAGCGTGGCTGCGCGCTCGGCGCTCGGGTTGATCACCGCTGAAGAGGCGGTGGTGCTGGAGCAAGACAAGCAGCCCCCGCGGATGAACGCGTTGTTCGGGCTGGTGGTCGGATTGATCGCAGTCGCGTTGGTCGTGCGCAGCATGTTCATGCGCTACCTCGTCGACCACGAATGATTTCCCTCGCCCCTCCGGGGAAAGGGAGTCTCAGAGTTTACATTTGACCGGCCAATACCCTCTGATCGACGGCACGGTGTTGAGACCGCCGGAGCGAGCAGCGCGAGCGCAGGCGCCCTTTGATGTCTCGGCCCGCCGAGTCAGGGGAACAATGAATCGAAGCCCTGATGCGCAACTGACACGGTCGGCGTGGCGCATATCTGGTGTGCCCACTGACTTTACCGGGAGGCACCTGCTGGGCTGAGCGGTTCCGACGCGGGCCACGGCGAGCCTGCGGCGGTCACAGCCAGAGTGAGCGACGCGCTGTTCAGCAAGATCGTGCCCCGGGATCCTCGGGGCTCTCATGGCGCCGGAAGCCGAACGAAAGCTGTACATTGAAGACGCCGGCCGAGAGCAGCACAAAGACCCCTGCCTCCAGGCTGGCGTCAGTCGTCGGATACAGCGTCGATGTCCAGGGGCGCCCGCCGTCAGGCGACGGGCCCGCTCTCCTGAGCTCGACGTACAGCCCGGCCGAGAGAGGCTCAGCGAGCTGAAAGCTCGTCTGCGCATTCAGCTCGGCCAGCCAGCACGACGATACGAGGTAGTCGGTCTCCTACGCGAAGCCGTCCTTCGCTGGGCCTGAGTCGGTCTACCAGTACCTCGGGCGGTACACGCACCGGGTCGGGCTCTCCAACCACCGCCTGCTCAGCGCGATCGACGAGGCCGTCACCTTCCGCACTCGCGGCGAAGAAATCGCGACGCTGTGCCCCCACGAATTCCTCCGCCGCTTCCTGCTGCACGTCTTGCCCGACGGCTTCGTCAAGCTGCGGCACTACGGGCTGCTCGCGCCGGGCAACGTCAACACGAAGCTCGTCGCAGCGCGCACGGTGCTCGAGGCCAGGTCGAAAGCCCCGCCTCGGCGCCAGCAGAGGTCAGCACCGAAGCCGAAGAAGTCACCACCTGGGCCGAACTCCTCCGCCGCCTCACCGGCCTCGACGTGCGCCATTGCGCGACGTGCGGTGGCGACATCCACTCGCGCGCCCTCGACGGACCTGCGACGAGAGACACTTCGTGAGCGCCAGCGGTAGCACCGTGACTGGCAACTCCAAACGGCGGGGCCCGGTCTGGCTGCCGTGTGCCCACCACCGCCCTCTGGGCGCTCAAGTCGCGCGAGACGAGCAGAATCCCTCGGGCTCATCGCGCGCGCGGTGCTCACCCCAGCCCAGACGAGCGCCTGTCGACGCTTCCTGCCGTGCTTCGCGCCCAATAGCAGGCGCCGTGCCGCGC
>JAYVFP010000365.1:0-22225 GCA_043773025.1 Archangium sp. | reverse complement strand
CACTTGCAGTGCGAAGGAGAGGCAATCCCTCGACTGCTCTCGGGATGAGCGGTGTCCGTTCGTTATTTCGATCAACCCTGCGAGCGCAGTCGAGATGCTTCTTCTGCCCCTTCGATGACAGCATCGTGACGTGGCACAGAGTATCGAGCGACCATGGAAACGACTCTGAGCACCCCGGTGAAACCGCAACTGCGCGGCGTGTTCCACCAGGTCTCGTTCTTCATCGCGCTGGCCGCCGGCGCGTGGCTGCTGACCCATGCCACCTTCGCCATGTTCTGGGCCTGCGTGGTCTACCTGACCTCGCTCTGCGGCCAGTTCGCGGTCAGCGCGCTCTATCACCGGCTCACCTGGGCCCCGAAGGCGCGCCAGTGGTGGAGACGGCTCGATCACTCCTTCATCATGATCCTCATCGCCGGCACCGGAACGCCGCTCGCCGTCGCCCTGCCCTCCGAGGCCACCCGCTCCTTTCTCATGCTGCTGTGGGGCGGCGCTGCGCTCGGTGTACTGCGCGCGATGGTGTGGATCACCGCGCCCAAGCCGCTGGTCGCCGTGCTGGCCCTCGCGTTGGCCTGGTTCAGCTACCCCTTCATGCCCGCGCTCAACTCGGTGATGGGCACCACCAGCGTGGTGTTCTTCCTCGGCGGCGGCGTCATTTATTCCCTGGGCGCCGTGGCCTACGCACTCAGGAAGCCCGACCCCTGGCCCGCGGTCTTCGGCTACCACGAGGTGTTCCACACCCTCGTCTGCCTGGGAGCGGCCTGCCACTTCGTCGCCGTGGCCCGCGTCGTTCTCGGGATGACGGGCTGACGCTCTGCTAGAAGAGCCGCGCCTTGCGTACCGCAAACCTCGCCATCGTCTTCACCGACATCAAAGGTTTCACGGAGCGCACCAGCAAGCAGACGCTGGAGCAGAACGAGAAGTTGCTCAAGACGCACAACGACCTGCTCGCGCCTCTCTTCAAGGGGCTGGGCGGCCGCATCGTGAAGACCATCGGTGACGCGTTCATGGTGACCTTCGAGTCGCCCACCTCTGCCGTGCTGGCCGGCGTCGCCGTGCAGGACGCCCTGTGGAAGTACAATCAGGGGGCCGTGGCCGAAGAGCAGCTCCACGTGCGCGTGGCGATCAACGTGGGCGAGGTGCGCCTCGAGGGCAACGACGTCTTCGGTGAGCCGGTGAACATCGCCGCCCGCGTCGAAGGCGTGGCCGAGGCTGACGAGGTGACCTTCACCGAGTCCGTCTATCTGTCGATGAACCGGGCAGAGCTGGCCTGCGAAGAGCTCGGCCGCTTCGAGCTCAAGGGCATTCCCGAGCAGATTCGGCTCTACAAGGTGACGCGCGGCACCCTCGAAGGTGTGCCACCGTTTGCGAACAAGGGGCTGTCGCGGCTGGCCGAGGGCACGCGCTCGATCTCAGGCACGCACAGGGCGTTCAACGCAGCCACCAAGGTGATGGAGTCGACCAGCGAGGTCGCGACCAGGGCGTTCGAGAGCACGAGCCGGATGGTGGAGAGCTCGTTGGTCTCCGCGGAGCGGCAGGGCATGCCGCGCAAGCGCCTGGCCTCTTTGAGCGCCATCGCGGTGGTGGTGCTCACGTTGCTGTACCTCGTGTTCGGCAAGAGCGCGATCGAGCGCGCCATCGATGACGCCGCGGGTGCGAAGTCTGAAGAGCGCAACAAGAAGGTCGACGTCGCGCGCAAGCTCATCGCCCAGGAAAAAGACGCGAAGGAGCGCAGCCTCTACGCGGGTCAGCTCTCGGAAAAGCTGGGTGAGAGCTCGGCTGCGAGTCATTACGCGTCGGCTGCGCGCGCGGGATCCAAGGACGCAGAAGGCCGGCTGATCGATCTGCTCGAACACCCCAGGTGTGGCGTGCGCGCGGCGGCAGCAGCTGCGTTGGCTGACCTGCAGGTGAAGCGGGCGCGCGGTGCGCTCGAGGATCTCGCTGAGGACGGCGGGCCCGATGACGGCGAGCAGGTGCTCTTGTTCGGGTGCAACTCGAAGCAAGCGGCGGCCACGGCGTTGCGGCGGCTGAAGGACTGACTGCCCTCTGCTCCGCGGGGCAGGTCTGTGCGCAGGGGTGCGCCTGTCAGGCACACAACCCCCGCCTGTCAGCGGCCAGGTCCGAGCAGAAACTCGAGCGCCCCCGGCAGCCGTAAAGCCCACGCGCTCTCGGTATGCGTCGCTCCGGGCTGAACCACGTGCGCGAGCGTGGAGCCATCGACGTAGCCCAGGGTGCGGTAGGCGGCCGCGAGCTCGCGCGTGTCCGAGAGGCCGTCGTTCGAGTTCCCGCTGTCTCCGCTGTCGACATAGACCCGAAGGGGCCGCGTGCTCGTGGTCTGCGAAACGGTGGTCAGCAGCACCCGGTTGTTCCACCACACGCTGGGCGACATCGCGCCGATGAGACCGAAGGTGTCGGCCTTGCGTACGCCCGCGTGGCTGCTGATGAGCCCGCCGAGCGAAGAGCCGATCAACACCGTGTCTTCGCGCGAGGGCTTCGTGCGCAGCTCGGCGTCGACGCGGGGCTTGAGCTCTTCGACCAGCATGCGCAGGTAGAGGTCACCGTTGCCTCCGCCGTACATCGGGTCGGCCGTCGGCGTGTATTCAAAGATGCGAGCGCTGCCTGCGTTCTCTGCACCCACCACGATGGCTTCGCGGAAGCGCCCGTCACTCGCCGCGGTGTCCATGGTCTGCGGCACACCCCAGGTCACGCCACCGAACGCCGCGTTGGGATCGAACAGGTTCTGACCGTCGTGCATGTAGACGACCGGCATGCGCGCGGCGGTGTTCTCCAGGTAGGTGGGCGGCAGGTAGACGTAGATGCCGCGCGTATTGCCCAGCACTGTCGAGGTGAACGTGGGCCAGCGCCGGGCCCACTCGCCTGTGTCGCGAAAGAAACGGGGCGCGACTTCGTTCACCTGGCCGAGGCGGCCTTTGTAGTTGGGGCCCTTCGACCAGGTGGTGTCGTCGAGCAGCGGCTTCCACTCGAGATCTCCTTCGAGCGTGGTGACCGAGAGCGACCAGGTGGTGTCGTCGACCTTCACCATCGGAAGGCCGGTGTTCCAGTCGAAGGGCAGCTTCGAGCCACGTGCGAAGACCGCGCGCGTTCCGGCCGGGTACTTCACGCGCAGCACCGTGACGAGGCCTGCGTCGGGCGTACCCGCGTCGGTGGTGCCTGCGTCGAGTTGGGAGATCGAGCCATCCGGACCGCCGGTCGGCGCGCCACACGCGAGCAGCAAGAGCGAGACGAGGAGAGCGGAAGAGCGCATCGAGGTGGTGACTGGCACGCGGGTTCCCGCGCAGTCAATGCCCTCACCCCGACCTTCTCTTGGAGGGAGAGGGAGACAGCGCGTCGCTCTTCAGGCTCCGGGAATCAACACCACCGAGCCTGAAGTCTGCCGGCCCTCGAGCGCGCGGTGCGCTTCCTGCGCCTGGCTCAGCGGGAACGTGCGCGGCGGGTTCACCTTGACCGCGCCCGAACGAATCACCTCGAACAACGCGGCGGCGCACTGCTCAAGCTCGGCGCGTGTGGCCACGTACGCATGCAGCGTGGGCCGGGTCAGAAACAAAGACCGCATGCCCCCCAACGAGATGATGTCGAGCGGCGGCGGCTTGCCACTCGACTGACCGAACGACACCAGCATGCCGCGCGGCACCAGCGCGTCGAGTGACTGCATCACCGTGTCCTTCCCCACGGAGTCGTAGACCACCTGCACCCCGCGCCCTCCGGTCAGCGCCTTCACCTGCTCCACCCACGGTCCGGCCGCGAGTGAGATGACGTGATGACAGTTCGGCTCTGCCAGCGGCACCTTCGACGGACTACCCACTGCGCCAATCACCGTGGCGCCGAGCTGACGCGCCCACTGCGTGGCGAGCAGGCCCACGCCGCCGGCCGCTGCGTGAAAGAGCACCGTGTCACCCGCCCCCACCGGCCGGCAGCGGCGCAGCAACATCTCGGCGGTCATGCCCTTGAGCATCACCGAGGCCGCGAGGGTCTCCGAGATGCCCTCGGGCAACACCACCAGCCGCTCTGCTTTCGCGTTGCGAACCTCTGCGTAGGAACCGGCCAGGCCCGCGTAGGCGACGCGCTCGCCGACCTTCAGCGAGGTGACGCCTTCCCCCAACGCCGTCACCACGCCCGCGCCTTCCTGGCCCGGCGTGAAGGGGCGCGGCAGCGGGTAGAGCCCCGTGCGGTGATAGATGTCGATGAAGTTCACCCCGATGGCGGTGTGCCGGAGCTGCACTTCACCTTGACCCGGCGGGGGCACTTCCACCGGCTCGATCTTGAGCACCTCGGCTCCACCGACCTCATGCACGCGGATGGCTTTGGACATGCCGCATGTCTAACGCGAGCCGATGCAGTAGATCGTGCTGATGGCCGACTACCAATTGAGCGGCGCCTATGTCGACGCGGTGTTGCGGTCGTTGCGCAGCTCGCCCCACTTCTCCGCCATCAAAGAGAAGCTCGCGCCTCCCGTGTTGGCCATGGTGAACAACCCCTGGTCCGAGACGTGGCACCCTGCCCTGCACCTGGAGTCCGTGGGAGAAGCCGCCATCACCGCCATCGGCGCCGCCGCCTTCGAAGAGCTGGCTTACGGCGCGGTGAAGGATCGGTTCGGCCCCATCGTGCTGCCGATGCTCAAGAGCACGCTGGCCTCCAGCAATCGATCGCCCGCGGCCATCTTGAGCAAGCTCGAGTCAGTGGTGAAGGTCGCCATGCAGGGCATCACGATTCTCTGGAAGGCCGATGGACCCACCGCGGGCCTGCTCCAGGTGAGCTACCCGCGCCCGGTCGCCGCTCACGTCGAGGGCTCGTGGCGCGGGGTGTTGCGTTACGTCTTCGAGGTCACGCAGGCGACGGGGCGCGTCGAACGCTCCCGCCACTCACCCGACGGAGCTGAGCTGCAGTACCTCGTCTCCTGGTGATCAGCGGCCGCGAGCCGTGGCGCCGGAGGGCTCACGTCATTCGAGAGGCCCCCCTTGGAAAAAGGTCGAAGCGTGAGTGGCGAGGCCTCGACGAATGCGCCTAGTTTCTCTGCCGGGGGCCACATGAATACGAAACCACCGCCGAGCAAACCCGATCAGACGTTACCGATGCCGCCCAGGCGCCTCGACTCACGCAGCGCGTCGTCCTCGATGTTCGAGACGCGCGGGCCGGTGAGCACGGTGCATTTTCTGGTGCATGGAGAGCTGGCCGAGCTGCGCCGGGTCGCCGAAATGCGCGGTTGGATGGAGCGTGGCTTCAAGGCGCTCACCGTGCCGTGGCTCGAGCTGCACTGGACCGCTGATGGGTGGAAAACCACGAAGGTGGTCTCGAGCAATGACGTGCCGTGTCCGGTGGTGAACGGGACGTTTCATCTGGCCGGGTGTGCTCCGGGCACCCAGGTGGAGTTCGCCATTCACGTGGGCATCGCATGTCACGCACCGGGCGACACGGCGTTCGCGCGCGACGTGGCCGAGCTGTGGCTCAACAACGGCGGGAAGAACTTCGTGCAGACGACGCGCTAACCCCCTCGCCCCTCCGAGGAGAGGGTCGGGTGAGGGGCCCATTTAATGGGGCCGGCCGAGCGCCTTCATCACCTTTGCCACGTAAAGCTCCGTCTCTCCGTTTTGAGGAATGCGGCCGTTCACCGCACCCGGCCCCGCGTTGTACGCCGCGACCGCGAGATCGACCCGGCCATTCCGCTTGAGCATCTGAGCCAGGTACCGAGCACCCGCATCGATCGCCTGCTCGGGATCGAAGGGGTCGCTGACCCTCAACAGCGCCGCCGTGCCCGGCATCAACTGGGCTGGCCCCATCGCGCCGGCAAACGAGATGCGGTGCGGCCGGCTGCCTGATTCCACCGCGACGATGGCGGTCATCAACCCGCGCGGCAGGCCGTACTTCGTCTCAGCCTTCGCGGCGAGGGGGCCGAGCTCTTCGTGACCGATGAAGAAACACACCGGCCGGTGCTTCGCGTACGCCCCCAGCGCGTGCCACTTTTCTTTGAGGAAGAAGGGCGAGAGCGGAAAGACCGCAGAGCTACCGAAGAACGCCACCGAGGTGTTGAGCAACGCCAGCGGCGCGCACACTCCGATCACCAGCTGCTGCCAGAAGCGGAGCTTCCCGAACAGCCGGAGAAAGAACTTCAGCACGCGCCACACGGTAGCCCGTGAAACGAACGGCGAGCGCTTGCGATCTCTTCGAAGGCTTCTTCAGTTGCCGAAAACCGTGAAGGGCGCCGTCAACACCGTCTCGCCCGCCCCGTTCGCCAGCCGAATCGTCGTCTCATATCGGAAGATTCCAGCGCCGATCAGGGGTGGAAGCGTCTTGCGCGCATCGACCCGGGCGCCCGGCTCGAGTGACCGCGGCTCGAGCACGCAGCTCTCCCCGTCTCGAGGCCCCACCGCCTTGCCTTCCACCGTCACCACCCGGCTCAGGCACAGGTTGATGCCGAGGTGGGTCGCGCTGGTGTTGACGAGGGTCAGGCCGACCCGGCCACCGGGTTGATAGCTGAGCTGATCAGTCGCGAAGGCCACGCGCTCCAGGCCGCCGCCGCACGCACTGACGACCATTGCCATGAGCACGAAACGCAGGCGCATGGGTGCTGATGTAGGCCACCCGTGACTGACCGTTCCACAAAACTCGAACTTTCCGTGTCCGTCTGCGCGGTACGCCCCGTACCTTTTCACCGTGCACCCGATTCTCGGTATCGACTTCGGCACCACCAACACCTCCGCTGCGTGGTTCGACGAGCAGGGGAAGTTGAGGGTGGCGCCCGTCACAGAAAAGTCAGCGGTGCTTCCGTCGGTGGCGTGGTTTCCGTCGGCTGACTTGAGCAAGTGCCTCGTGGGCCAGGCGGCCAAGACGCAGCTCATCGACGATCAGAAGCACACCGTCTTCGGGGCCAAACGTTTTCTCGGGCGGCGTTTCAACTCGGAGTACGTCGCCAAACACCGCGAACGTTTTGCCTTCGACCTGGTGGAAGGCGAAGACGGCTACACCTCGGTGTTGATCTACGGGCAGACCATTCCCCTGGTCGAGGTGGCCGGCGTGGTGGTGCGCGACATCGTGATGCGCGCTGCTCGGGCCGCGGGGCATGCCTTCACCCATTGCGTGATGACGGTGCCGGCGCATGCGTCGGTGCGACAGCGTGAGGCCGTGCGACGTGCGGCAGAGTCAGCAGGCCTGACGGTCGCAGCGATGGTGAACGAGCCGACCGCGGCCGCGCTCTTCTATGCGAACCTGCGCAGCCCGAAGCAGACGGTGCTCATCTTCGATCTCGGCGGCGGCACCTTCGACGCCACGGTGATGCGGGTGGAGAACCGGGTGGTGAAGGTGCTCGCGACCGGCGGCGACGCGTTCCTGGGCGGCGGCAACTTCGATGAGCTGCTCGCAGAGACCTTCGCGCAGCAGATCGAAGACGAGCAGGGCGTCTCGGTGCGCGCCAACCGCACGGTGATGCAGCGCCTCGGCCTCGCGGCAGAGTTCGCCAAGATTCAGCTCTCCCGCGTGGAGTCGCTCGACGTGCGAGTGCCGGTCGTGGCCCAGCGCGCGAGCGGCGGCTTCGTCGACTTCCAGCACGAGCTCACCCGCGACGAGATGGAAGGCATCTTCACGCCGCTGGTCGAGCGCTGCGTGGGTGCGTGCGACGACGTGCTGCAGCGTGCGGGGCTCAAGGCCAGTGACATCGATGAGCTGGTGCTGGTCGGTGGGCAGACGCGCATGCCGATGATTCGCAAACGCCTCGCTCACTTTTCCCGGCTCTCGAGTGAGAAGGATCTGAACCCCGAGCTCGGCGTGGCCGTGGGCGCGGCGATCCTCGGGCGCAACCTGCGTCGCACCAGGAGCTCTGGGTTGAACGACGTGGTGGCGATGCCCATGAGCGTGATGCTGGTGGGTGGCCGCACGGTCGAGATCATCCCGGGCAACACGCCGGTGCCGTGCACGAAGTCGATCCCCCTCGAGGGGTTGCCGCCGTGGAGCGCGCCGGTGCCGTTGGTGCTCTTCGAGTCGCTCGATCAGACGTCGGTGGATCGCGAGATCATCGGCACGGTGCACATCTCAGAAGAGTGGCGCACCCGGAAAGACGTGGTGCCTTCGCTCGAGTTGACCGTCGGGCAGGACTTCGCGTTGAGCGCTCGCCTGGTGGCCCCGGGTGGCATGCAGACGCAGCTGCAGATCGTCGACCAGCGCCGATAGCTGTCGGTCACAAAGAAGATTGGCTGCACGCGGTCCTTCTGGCAGCCGGAAGTGAACGGGGCGATGGCGAGGAACAGCGTCTGCCCTCTCCCCAGGACTCCGCTCGGGCTGAACGGATTTCGCCCGATTCCGTTCGTGCCGAGCGGAGTCGAGGCACTTATTTCACCAGTCCCCCTCGGGGAGAGGGACCTTTGGAGTTCGTCGAGTTCAGCGGCGCTCTCGGTCGGGGCGGACCAGGCCACCCAGCGGCGAGAGCACGACGGACTCGATGGCTTGGGTGAAGGCTTGCGCTGCCGCTTCCAAATCGGCCAGCTCGCCCGAGAGGTAGCCACCACCGAAGTTGGTCTCGGTGGGCGGGCCGAAAAACTTCTGCAGCGTCACGTCCGCGATCTTCAGCGCGGCATCGAGCCCGACCATCGCTTCGACCGGAGGGGCGATCAAATACGCGAGCGGTGAGCCGACGCGCACGTTCGCGAGCGAGGCGAGGTAGCGGCCGGTCTCTGCGATCACGTGGGGGAAGAAGGCGGGCCCCTTCGTGCCTTCGAAGGCGACGAAGTGGATGCTCGTGTTGAGCGCCTCGCGCAGTGCCCACAGGCCTTCCGCCACTTCTGAAGGGTTCGGACCTGCGATCACGCCGAGCACTTCGCCGGAAAGTGGACCCGACGCGTGCGCGCTGCCCGCGTAGAACGACTTCGCGTACACCACGTCGACCTCGGCGTACTTGGTCGCGTGATCGAGCGCCGCGTAGAGCGAGTCGTCTTGATCGCAGGTGATGAGCCCCGCCGAGACGTGGCGCGTGGGGTCGAGGCCGAGGCTCTTGGCGAGCTGCGGCTCGACCTGCTCGAGCTGCCGCACCGACAACAGCCGGGGCCGCTGGGGGATCAACGCGCGCATGTCAGTGGTTGACCACGTGAGGCCGGAACGCAGGATCGCCGCCCGACAATTTCACGCCACCACCACCCGCCGCGAACGAGGCCTTCATCAACTCGGCGGTCTTGTTCGCCGCACGCTCAGGCGTGAACCCCACCGTGCGCACGTTCGAGATGCAGTCTTTCTCGGCGTTGTCCTGGGCCAGCCTGGGGCCGAACGCGGTGTAGATGGACAACGAGTCGCCCGTGCCCAGACCTGGCCGTTCTCCGACCACGATCACCGTGCTCTTCGCCTGGGTCAGCACGCCGATCTCGTCTTGCACCGCGATGCGCGCGAACTTCACGAAGAGAGGCTTTCCCACGCGGAAGCCCTTCGCCGCGAGTGCGCTCTGCATGGCTTTGATCAACGAGGGCCCGTTGACCTGCAGCGCGAGCGCCGAGAGCCCGTCACCCGCGATCAACTGAACGTCGACCCCTTTGTCGGCTTCTTTCTCACAACGCGCGCGGCTGGCGTCATCGAGGCGACGGCCCTGCTCCGGGTGCAGGAGGAACTCGGCGTGGTCTTTCGCCTTCGTGCGCAGCGCAAGCCAACCCTGCTGCTGGGCCCAGGCTTCTTCGACTTCAGATTCGACCGCGTCGAGCGCGATGGCGTGGTCGGCGCGCAGACCGAGGTAGGAGTGCGTGAGGTACCGGGTGCCCGTGCGGCCGGTGATGATGCGCGAGGGTGTGGTGGTGACCAGGTGGGCGAGCACGGCTTCGTTTCGGGCAGGCAGCAGCGGGCGGTGTTCGGGGCCTCGGCCGTAGCTCGGCTCGGGTAGCACGGCGGCGGCGGGCGGGGGCGATTCGACCTCTTTCACCACGTCGGTGACGATCGCCTTCACCAGCTCGCGAAGTTCTGCCTCGGTCACAGGGTGGTTCTGCTCGGATGCCGCGGGCGGGTCAAGGTGGCTTAAGGCGACCTTTAGCGGAAGGATTGGTCGAACACCGACGCATCACCCGCGCGCTCGGTCAGCTTGCCATTGCGCCACAGGCCCATCTTCTCGAGCCACGTCTCGAACTCTGGCGCAGGCCGCGAGGCAAACAGCTCGCGGAGCGCCGCGTTGTTGTGGAACGAGGTCGTTTGATAATTGAGCATCACGTCATCGCCCATGGGGATGCCCATCAGGTAGTTCACGCCCGCGAGCGTGAGCAGCATCTCGAGGTTCTCTTGATCGTTCTGATCCGCGATCGCGTGGTTCGTGTAGCAGGCGTCGCAGCCCATCGAGATGCCGCTGAGCTTGCCCATGAAGTGATCCTCGAGGCCGGCGCGGGTGATCTCCTTCGCGTCGCGCAGGTACTCGGGGCCGATGAAGCCGACCACTGAGTTCACCAAGAACGGCTTGTAGCGGCGCGCGAGCCCGTAGGCGCGGGCCTCCATCGTCACCTGATCAGTGTCGTGGTGGGCGTTGGCCGAGAGCGCGGTGCCCTGCCCCGTCTCGAAGTACATGACGTTGGGCCCCTGGGCGGTGCCTTCACGCCGCGCGAGATCGTAGGCCTCGTCGAGCACGCTGACCGACACGCCGAAGTTCTGGTTCGCGCCCTGGCTGCCGGCGATCGACTGGAACATCAGATCGAGCGGAGCCCCCCGCCGCACCGCCGCCATCTGAATGGTGATGTGCGAGAGCACGCAGTTCTGCGTGGGCACCCGATACTTGCGCATCAGGTCTTTGACCGCGCAGAGAATGTCGACGGTGCCCTGAATGTCGCCCGTCGAAGGGTTGACGCCGATCACCGCGTCGCCGTTGCCGTAGCTCAGGCCGTCCTTCACCGCCGCCAGCACACCTTCGACCTCGTCGGTCGGGTGGTTCGGCTGCAGCCGGCTCGAGATGCGCCCCGCAAGGCCGATGGTGTTGTTGCACCTCACCACGACGCGGTGCTTTCGCCCTGCCGTCACGAGATCCATGTTCGACATCAACTTCGCGACCGCGGCGATCATCTCGGGCGTGAGGCCCTGGCAGATGGCTGAGATGTCTTCACCGGTGGTGCGATCGTCGAGCAGCCACTCGCGCAGGCGAGAGACCGTCCACCCCTTCAACCGGTTGTAGGCGAGCTGGTCGAGATCATCGACCACCACCCGGGTGACCTCGTCGGCCTCGTAGGGAACGGAGGGCGCGTTGTAGAGCTGCTCGAGCGTGATGTCGGCCAGCACCTGTTTTGCGGCGGCCATCTCGCGCATCGAACGCGCCGCGAGCCCCGCCTGGCGATCGCCCGAGCGCAGCTCATTGGCGCGCGCGAGCACGTCCTTCAACGTGGGGAAGGTGAAGTGCTCGCCATGCACTTTGGTCGAAAAAGCCACGGGTCACTTTCTGCTGATGAACTCACGCAGGGTCAAGCAACCTCACCTGCGCCTCTTCTTCTTCTTGACGACCTTCTTCACCGGCTTCTTGACCGGCGCCACCTTCTTCACGTCTCCTACGTCGGTCACACCCGCATCCGCGACGAAAGCACCTGCGTCGACTTCGCCCGCTTCGGGTTCGCCGCCGTCGAGCTCTTCCTCTTCTTCTTCTTCCTCCTCGCCGCCGTCGAGGTCTGGAATGAGCGCCACCAGCTCTTCCCCGGCATCCTCTGCTTCTTCGAGGCCGGCATCGACTTCGAGGGCCGTCTCATCCATCGGGAGCGGCTCTTCAGACTGGCGCTTGAGCTTGAACACCACCGCCACTGCGATGCCGACCACCAGCACCAGGAGCATCACCATCACCACGCGCAGCCCTGCCCCCGACGAGCCCTCGGGCGCCGGTGCGGGTTTGAGCCGCTGTGAGGTCTGCGCCGTCGTTCGTGGATCGGGCCGAGAACGCACCGCCGTCGGCTCGTTCAGGATGTCTTCATGATCGTCATGCACCGAAACCGCGGGGCTGCCGGCGGGCGGCGTGGGCAGCCGCTCCTGACCCTTGGCGCGATACCGCTCGGCTTCGGTGGTGTTGCGAGGGCCCGGTTGTGGGCCTGGCCTCGGCCCCGTGGCGGAGACGTCGTCGTCAAGGAGAGCCGGCCGCGGCGCGCGCGGGTGGGTGTCATCGGGGGCGGCGATGCGCGGGTTCGTGTCTTCGGGCAGTGCGGTCGCCGCCGGCTTCGCAACCTCTGCGGCCGACAGCGCAGCGCGCGACGAGCTCGCTCTGGGCCGGGCTTCCACGTCACTGCGCGAGAGCGCCCGTGGACCACCGGCGCGGGTGACGGCGTGTTCATTCTCCGCACCCAGCGGCCGGGGAGAACTCGCGCGCGGACGCGGGGCGCTCGACTCATCCGTGTCTGACGGCAAAGACGGCGCTGGAGCGCTGGGGTTGGTCTCGGCCTCGGCGCGGGCGACAGGCACCACGGGAGAAGAAGGCCGGGGCCCTCCTGAGTGCGAGCGCTCTTCACCCGAATCCCACGGGACCATCGTGCGTGAGGCGTCGGGCATCGGAATGCGAACGTCGGTGCGCTCCGAAGGCTCATCACCCAGCGCGATGCGCGGCAGCGTGGCCTCGGAGGCCGGCTCTGGGCGCGGCCCACCCACGCCAGGCTGCGTGCCCATCGGAGCAGAGGGCAAAGGCAGCACCGCCTCGAGGTTGGGTTGCTCTTCGACGAGCCCGCCCAACGAGTGCAGCAGCTTGATGCGATCCTTGAAGAGCGCGCTCACCACCTCAGCCAGCTGCTCCGCCGTGTACAGGTCTTCACCCAGCACGGCCTCCAGCTCATCGGCGAAGGTGCCCGCGTCGCCCTGCCGCGCGTCAGGTTGCGCCGACAACGCGCGCATCACCACGTCATCGATGGCCGACGTGGCTTCCCCATGTGAGGTGGAGGGCAACGCCAGCGTCACCTGCGGGCTCGCATAGCTGCCGGCAAAACCGGTCAACACGGTGTGCAGCACGCCGCCCAGCGCAAAGACGTCAGCGGCGAAGTTCACCCGGCCGATGGGGCGGAACCGCGAGTTGCGCGGCGCTCCGAAGTCGAGCACCGAGACCTTGCCGTCGAAGCCGATCTGCATCGCGCCGTCTTGAATGCCGCCGTGCGCGCGCGCGGGCGTGATGACGCAAAGCGCACGTGCGGTGTCGACCAGCACACGCCCGACGAGGCCAAGGGGCGCGGGTTTGCCGCCGGCCTCCAACGCCTGCACCACGTCGCGCAGCGTGACCCCGGGCACCCAGGGAAACAGTGCGTGGCGCTTTCCTTGAAGCTCACCGACCTCCTGCAACGTCACCATGCTCGGCGAGGGCTGCGGCCACGAGCAGTCGGTGCCGTCTTTGATTTCCCGCAAGACGACGAGGCGAACGCCGTGTTTCGCGAGGCGGGTATGCGAAGGCGCCCCCGGAGGGAGCGGCGTAACGAGCTCGAGAGCCACGAAGGCGGGGAGTGTATGCCTGAGCGGACAGGAAGGGAGGTTCGAGTTCGCCTCTCAGGGGGCGTCTTCGAAGGGCGCGAGCAGCTCGGTCGCGCTGCGCTCGAGCACTCCGAAAGGGGCTCCTCGGCGGCCCGTGACGCGTGTCGGCCCCCCCGGTACACCGCGGCACATGTCGTCTTCACGCGGCCCCACAAGCCGCTGAATTTACCGCCGCGGTGACCCACAGCGCGCACACAGCCCGACACGTCGTCACACGCTGATTGGACTGTAAGTCCACGTAATCATTGATGTATTGATTGATGCGTGAGACACCGGCCTCCTTCGAAGTACCCCCACCACACGGCTCGATCACTCCCTCCGCGTGCGTCCCTCGCGGGCGCTGTCCGAGCCCTCCACACCGAGGTTTCCCCTGTCCTTGAAGACTCTGCAGTTCTGCCTCCTTGCCTTCGCTTTCGTCACCACCGCCTGTGGTGGTGAAGCTGAACCCGTGACAACGACCACGCCGTCGCAGCTCGAGGAGGTGGCGGTTGGGCCGGTCCCCCGGGACGACGACACCGCGACGGTGCCTACGCTCGACCCCTCGACGGCGATCGTGCCCGCCGCGCCGGTGAGCGACGCGGTTCCTCCGGTCGAGCAGCCTCCTGCCGAAGAGCCGCCCGTCACCGCGCCTCCCTCGACGGAGGAGCCGATGCCCCCCGCGATGGAGCCGCCCAGCACGACGCCTCCTCCGGCGGAGCCGACTCCCTCCACGCCGCCTCCCGCGGAGCCGACTCCCTCCACGCCTCCTCCCGCGGAGCCGACTCCCTCCACGCCTCCTCCCGCGGAGCCGACTCCCTCCACGCCTCCTCCCGCGCAGCCGCCCCCGGTCACGCCTCCTGCTCCGGACCCGACTCCGGCCACGCCTGCCCCGGTGGATCCGAACGCCGGGTGGACTGCCATTCCCCGGGGCACCCGGCGCTCGACGTTCCCTCAGGGCCAGACGGGCCCTGGCACCACGGGCTCAGCCTTCACCATCAGCATCCCCGCGGCGCGCGTCTACCGCATCAAATACGAAGTCTTGCCCGAGGGTAATTTCGACTTCCGCGCCGGCGGCAAGCTGCCCGGCCTGGGTGGTGGCAGCACGCCCGCGGGCGGCAGCCAGGCGACCGACGGCTACAGCGGCAGGCTGATGTGGAACTACGGCGGCCGGCTCAGCTTCTACTTCTACCGGGTGACCGGTGGCGTCGGCGGCATCGACACCGGCGGTTACGGCACCCACTGGATGTGGGCGGCCGACGCGAAGCTCAAGCCGGGGCAATGGAACACCATCGAAATCGCCGTCGACATGAACACCGGCCTGACCATCGGCTACCTCAACGGCGTCGAGAAGGGGCGGCAGTCGCTCAACTACCTGTGGAACACGACCGACAAGATCGTCTTCTCGGCCTTCTTCGGGGGACAAGGCGCCTCGTACGCGCCCTCGAAGAACGAGGCGATGAGCTTCCGCAACATGGCCGTGAAGGCCGGCAACTAAAGGCAACTGCAGGCTGGATCACCCGAGCCGCTCGTCCTGACGAAAGGGCGGGCGGCTCGGGGCGTCTTGTCGGGCGGATGCTTCGCGGATGCTGCTCGCAGAGAAGCAGCATGACGGCCGCATTCTCTCCACCGACCGGCGCGACTTCCGCACGTACCGCTGGAAGAAGCGCAAACCGTTCAAGAACCTGCTCGACCTCGACGATTGAGGCGCCCCCCCTCCAGGTGTGTCGGCCTTCATCGCACAAGCCCTTACAGTCAGCCGGGCGTCACGTTTCGGTTTCAACTTTCCGCGACGGGCACCCTGCTCCGGCAGCGTCACCAGGTTCGGGGACCGCCGCCGAGCGGACAGGAAGGGAGGTTCCAGTTCGTGTTCATGCTGCGCTAGACGTTCGCCCATGAACCCACAGATTTTCCGCGAGTACGACGTTCGTGGCCTGGTGGACAAAGACCTGACGGACGCCGTGGTGGAGAACCTCGGCAAGGGCCTTGGCACGATGGTCAAACGCGCAGGCGGCACCACCGTGGTGGTCGGCCGTGATGCGCGACTTTCAGGCCAGCGCTTTCGCGACGCCTTCATCAAGGGCGCGACCAGCACCGGCATGCACGTCATCGACGTGGGCATCGTGCCGACGCCCATCGTCTACTTCGCCGCCAACACCCTGCCCGTCGAGGGCCTGGCGATGATCACCGGCAGCCACAACCCACCCGAGTACAACGGCTTCAAGATGGGCGTCGGCAAGACGACCTTCTACGGCGAGACCATTCAAGAGCTGCGTAAGCTCATCGAAGCCAACGACTTCGAGAAGGGCGCGCCCGGCACCGTCTCGCACTTCGACGCGATCACCCCGTACCTCCACTTCGTGCTCTCCACCGTCAAGCGCGGGCCGAAGAAGATGAAGGTGGTGGTCGACGCAGGCAACGGCGTGGGCGGCATCGTCGCGGTGCCCCTGCTGGAGAAGCTCGGCTACGACGTAGTTCCGCTCTACTGCGAGCCCGACGGCACCTTCCCCAATCACCACGCTGATCCCACCGTCGCGAAGAACCTCGAGCTGTGCATCGCGAAGGTGAAGGAGACCAGGGCGGATCTCGGCGTGGCCTTCGACGGCGACGCAGACCGCATCGGCGTGGTCACCGGCGAAGGTGAGATTCTCTGGGGCGACAAGCTGATGATCCTGCTCTCGCGCGCGGTGCTCGCGGCGGTGCCCGGGGCTGCGATCGTCGGCGAGGTGAAGTGCAGCTTCACCATGTACGACGACATCAAGCAGCACGGCGGCAAGCCCATCATGTGGAAGGCCGGCCACTCGCTCATCAAGGCGAAGATGAAGGAGACCCACGCAGCGCTCGCCGGCGAGATGAGCGGCCACATTTTCTACAAGGACCGCTTCTTCGGCTTCGACGACGCGCCGTACACCGCCGCGCGCCTGCTGGAGATCCTCTCGCACGAGACCAGGTCGATCACCGAGCTGCTCAGCGACGTACCGGTCACCTACTCGAGCCCCGAGCTGCGCTTCGACACGGTGGAAGAGAAGAAGTTCGCGCTGGTGCAGCGCTGCACGGAAAAGCTCAGGGCGAAGGGCCTCGAGCTCATCACCGTCGATGGCGTGCGCGCCACGTGGCCTGACGGCTGGGGGCTCATTCGGGCGTCGAACACCACGCCCATCCTGGTCGTTCGCTACGAGGCGAAGACGAAGGCGCGCCTGGCAGAGATTCAGCAACTCATCGACGGCACCATTCACGAGGCCAAGCAAGAGCTCGGCGGTTGATGCAGCTTTCCCTGGGCGTCGACCTGGGCGGTACGACAGCCCGCGTCGCCGTGGTGGAGCGCGCGACCGGGCGCATCGTCGCCTCTGCCAAGCAGACGTGGACAGACCGCAGCCTGGGGGCGGTGCTGGCTGGCACTGCAGACCTGCTCAACCTGCTCGCCGCGGCGCACCCCGGAGCCACGGGTGCGGTGGGCGTGGGCTTCGCGGGCATGTTGCGCGGGCCGGTGGTGGTCAACGCTCCGAACCTGGGCTGGCGTGACGTCGACTTCGGCACGCCGCTCTCGACGGCGGTGGGCCGGCCGGTGCGACTGGTCAACGATCTCTCCGCGGCGGCGTGGGGCGAATACGCGGCGGGTGCAGCCAGGGGCACCACCGATGCGTTGACCGTGTTCGTGGGCACCGGCGTGGGCAGCGCGATCATCGCGGGCGGCGCGCTGTTGTCTGGCGCCAGCCAGGTGTCGGGCGAGTTCGGTCACGTGAAGCTGATGGTCTCGGGGGGGCGGCCGTGTGGCTGCGGCCAGCAGGGCTGCCTCGAGGCGTACATGGGCGGCATGAAGCTCGGCGAGTGGATGAAGGAAGAAGGGCTGAGCGGCACCGCGGCGGATCTCGAGCCGCTGGCTCAAGCAGGTGATGCCACCGCGAAACGGCTGTACGACTTCGCGGTCGGTCACCTCGCGTTGGCGATCGCCAATCAGGTGACGGTGCTCAACCCGGGCGTGCTGGTGCTCGGGGGCGGCGTGCTCAACCGGTGCCCCGGCATGGTGCAGCGGATCAAAGAGACGGTGGCGCGCCGTTCGACCGTGGCTTCGGCCGCGGCGGTGAAGGTGGTGATGGCGTCGCTGGGTGACGATTCCGGGCTCGTGGGCGCGGCGCTGTTGTCATGAGGGTCGAGGGGCCCACACACCGGTCTCCCCAAGCGAAGTCGAGGGGCCCACACACCGGTCTCCCCGAGCGAAGTCGAGGGGCCACTTGCATCTTGCATCTCCAAGCTGAGGTGCTCCCTCGACTCCGCTCGAAAGGAACGGAGTCATGACGCAAGCTGAACTGCTCCGCCGGAGGCCCGTGTGGGAGGCGATGAGCGATCTCTTTCTCGACACCGAGACGCGCTGGAGCGTGCCGTACGTCGCGCGCCGCTGCGCAGAGTCTGGCTACGACGATGAAGCGCTCGAGCGCATCTTCTGGGCCGAGGTCTTCCCCGAGGCGATCGGCAACCTGCTCGACATCGCCGGCGAGTGGGGAATGTTGAAGCTCGACGAACAGGCGCTGATCAATCGCGCGAACCACGGCAGCATTCCCTGGCTCACCCGGCGGGCGCACGGCGCGATGGTGCAGGCCCGCTGGCTGGCTGCGCGGCAGGTGACGTCATGGCTGCGCGAGCTGCGCGCCGACGAACGCGAGACCCGGGTGCGGGCGCTCGACCTGCTCGGCCGCCGCTACTTCGAAGAGCCGACGCGTGAGTCGTTGGTGGCCTCGCCGATTCGCATGAAAGAGGTGCTCGGCCTCGCGCGTGAAGAATGGGTTCGGTACGAGCCTGTCTGCCGCGCGATGCTGGGCGAGGAAGAGACCTCGATGGCATGCTCGGCGGCGGTGATGAAGTTGTTGTCAGCGTGAGGACCATGGAAGCACTCATCGGCCGGGGCGCAGAGGTCGCGGGCTGGTTCAACACCCACGCCAAGCGCGTCACCCAGGCGCGCGTCGATGCCTTTCATTCCACGCTGCCCGACGCGCGCGTCTTCGCGTGCTCGAGCTTCGAAGAGGCCGAACGCCACGCCGATGAGCTGGTGAAGTCGCCCCCGCGCATCTTGTTCTGCGGTGGCGGCGACGGCACGGTGGTCGCGCTGCTCAACTCGTTGCGGAAGCGGGGCGCGAAGAAGTTTCCGCTCATCGGGCTCTTCAAGCTCGGTACCGGCAACGGCTGGCCTTCCGCGGTCGGTGCGCGCCGGTACGAGACCGAGCTGCGCCGCTTGCCCTCGATGCCACTGGCCGCGCCTTCGCGGCATTTCCAGCTGTGCGAAGTCGAAGGAAAGCTGTGCCAGTTCACCGGCGTCGGCTGGGATGCGACGTTGCTCGACGACTACAAACGCAACCTGGAGAACCGCCAACAGCAGATCCTCGCGGGCGGCCTGGCGGCGCGCTTGAGCAAGGGCCTGGGCGGGTACCTGTATTCGTTGTTCACGCTCACGGTGCCCGGCGAGCTCCAGCGTGCGCGCGAAGGCGGCACGAAGCTGCGCCTCGAGAACCTCGGCGAGCCGGCGCTCACCTTCGACCAGAACAAGCAGCGGGTGCTGGTGCCGGCCACCCAGACCACGCTCTACGAAGGGCCGATGTCGATCGGCGCTGCGGGCATCGAGCCGTACTGGGGCTCGAAGTTCATGGCGTTCCCTCACGCGATGGCGGTGCCGGGGCGCATGAATTTTCGCGTGTACGACCGGCACGTGCTGGTGGGGGTCAACAACATGTTCAACCTGTGGGGCGGCAACGAGCTGCCCGGCATGTTCGATTGGTGGGTGACCTCCGTGCGGCTTCACCTGTCGCGGCCGATGCCGTTTCAAGTGGGCGGCGACGTGATGGGCACCCGCGAGGTGATCGACTTCAAGATGGCGGCCGAGACCGTCGACCTGATCGACTGGAAGTAGCCATCAGCCCCCTCTCCCCGAGGGGGAGAGGGCAGACGCCCTATTTCCCCGCCACAATCTTCTCCGTGCGTTCGGCCCCCGTCACCGCATCGACGCCAAACAACTCGATGCCTGTCACCTTCGGAGTCGCCCCACGTTCATCAGTCGTGACGTAAACGCGCTTGAGCACCGCCTGAGCACCATCGATTAAGCCGACCGCCGCCAGACACCCTTCCCGCTGCACCACCTTCAAAGCCCTGCCGCGCAGCGCCTTGAGCGTCAGCGTCGCGCTCTGACCCTTTTCCAGCACGCGCGCCTCGAACCCATACGCGAGCAGCTTCTCGAAGAACTTGAGCCCGGCGCGTTGCCCGGTGCTGGCCAGCAGCAGCCAGCTCGCGCTGACCGGCTGGTCTTCATCGAGCGGCGTCTGCCTGCCGGTATTGCCCTCGTAGACGACGACGTTGGCGTTCTTGCTGCGCTCGATGCGGAAGAGCTCTTTGGGACACTCAGCCGAGACCACGACCAGAAGCAGCAGGGCGGAGGAGACCATGAATGAAAGCTACTCACGTCCCCCAGCCCCGCAGAAAACCGCACCTGTCCTTTCAGTGGGTCTGTCACGCTTGCGGAACGATGAACGCCGACTGGCCTGAACTGAGCGACCTGCTCCTCGACACGGACCTCGCCACGCTCGCGCGCAAACCCGTCTCGCGGGAGGCGGTGCGCGGGGTGCTGCGCCAGCACGGCATGCGAACTGCAGAACGCATCCTCGATCGAATTCCCGGCGGTGAGGTGCTCGACGCAGCGACGGTCGACGGCATCCTGGTGCGCGCGCACTGCGAGCTGCAGCGGCTGTCCTACGAGTTCCGCAATGGGCAGCGGTTGCTCCAACTGCTCGCGCCCCTGCTCGAGGCGCTGCGCGCGACGATCACCCATCGGCCCCTGCGCATCGTCGACATCGGCTGCGGCATGGGCTTCGTGCTGCGCTGGCTCGCGGCCTACGGGGCGCTGGGCGACGACGTCGAGTTGCTCGGCTGCGACTTCAACCCCACGCTGGTCGCCAACGCCGAAAAGCTCGCACGCGAAGAAGGACTGCGCTGCAAATTCCGCGTGGCCAACGCGTTCACGCTCGAGCAGCAGGCGCACGTGTTCCTTTCCACCGGCGTCATTCATCACTTTCGCGGCGAGGCGCTCACCGAGTTCTTCCGCAGCCAGGCCGGCGTGGGTGCCGCGGCGATGCTCCACTGCGACATCAAGGCGTCGTGGGCTGCGCCGCTCGGCTCGTGGATCTTCCACCAGGCGCGCATGCGAGAACCGTTGGCCCGGCATGACGGCGTGCTCTCGGCCGTACGCGCCCATCCACGCGAGGTGTTGCTCTCGGCGTCACGTGAAGGCGGCAGCCCACTTCGTTTCGCGCTGTTCGACGGCAAGCCCTCGCTGCTGCCGATTCTCCGCACGTTGAACACGCTGGTGGGCGTGCGGCCGGAATTCGCACAACCTTTTCGCAAAAAGCTGGGCCCGCTGGCAACGCGACTGGAGCCCTTCTCATGACGCTGCTGCTGCTGGGCGTGCTCGCCTTCATCGACGGAACGTTGTGCGGCTTTCGGGCGGCGGCCGGGCGCAACCCACGTCTCTTCTTGTGGAACTACTACGCCTCGTCGATGCGCCGCGGCGCGCTGTTCTCGGGATTGACCATCGTGCTGTTCCTGGGCCTCGGGCTCGTGCTGCGCGCGCTGGGGGGCGAGCTCGTCTGGGCTTCGATGATCGAAGCTTCGCAGAAGCTGGTGTTCGTCTACGGCATCTACGCGACGTTGGTGGTGGCAGCGCTGGGCCTGTACCTGAGCAGCAGCTTCGACTTCGGCGTGCTGGCCAGCGTGCTGGTGCTGGGCCCCTTCACCCTGCTGCGCCCCATCGTGATTCTCGCGGGAGCCACGTGGGTCGCTGCGACGTCACAGACCCTCGCGGCCGCGGGTATGGCGGTGAGCGCGGGCCTGGTGATGGCCAACTTCGAGCGCATTCTGGCGCTGGGCCGGCCGCCCTGGAGCGGACTGGAAGGACGCAGCCCCTGATCTCCATACCAGTCCCCAAGGTCTTCTGACGCGACGCGGGGCTACGGTGTGCGCAGCGCGACGACGCGTTTGCGAATCGCCGCGAAGACCTCGGGCAACGAACCGGTCTGCGCCGAGCGCAAGATGCCATCGGGGATCAGGATCTTCGGATCAGAATCGATGGCGTAGAGGACCAGCGTCTTCTTGCCTTCCTCGCCCCACGGCATCACCGACCACGAGCCGCTGTTGCGCCGGTACGTGCCGCGCACCAGGGTCCACGCGCGGTGATAGTGCCCCGCCGGCTCTTCGCGCTGCACCGACTTGGTGTCGGACCACAGGTTCATCAAGGGGAAGGGCAGGTTCAGCTCGACGTGACAGAGCGGTACGCCGTCTTCTTCTGTGACGGCGCTGCTCTTGGTGCGCGGCATGAACTTGTCGAAGTGTGCGCAGTCGCGCAGCACCGGCCACACCTCGGTCGAGCGCGCGTCGATGATTCCGAACGCCTGCACGCCGATGCCCCTGTTGTCGGTGGGCTTGACGTCATGCACCACCGTCTCGCCCGCATTGAGCTTCTTCGACTCTGCCTCGGTGAAAGCAGGCAGCAGAATGGGCTGCGCGAAGGCGAGGCCCGAGGCGAAGAATGAGAGAAGAACGGCTCGCATGAGACCCTTCGTACCACGCGGGTGGCGCGCGATCGCAGAGGGCCGGGGAAACCATGTGCGGCGTTAGGGGGTCGTTCCCCCACCGTTCATTCCAGGAGCAGCGCAGACCGGTCCTCCCGAGAGGGTTGGCGGAAATAGAAATGACTCCAATCACCGGTCTCCCCGAGCGCAGTCGAGGGGGCACTTACCGCCCGAAGGCGAGGTAATCCCTCGACTCCGCTCGGGAT
>JAYVFP010000364.1:0-6911 GCA_043773025.1 Archangium sp. | reverse complement strand
AGCTCTTCGAATTGACGAGCCGCTTCAGGGAACCGCTTGGCCGCGAACAGCGCGTCGGCCCGGTTCTGCATCATCACGGTCGCGTATTGTTTGGGGCGGAAGAGCGCGAGGTACTTCTCGTAGGAAGCAGCGGCCTCCAGGTAGAGCGCCCGGTCGTCCTTCTTCTGGGCCTGCACGTGCAAGAGGGTCGACAGGTCGCGGCCCATCTCTTCCAACTCGACCAACACCTTCTTGCGCGCCACCTCGTCACGCGCAGGGTCAGTCTTGATCTGCACCGCCGCGCGCACCAGGTACATCACGTCTTCGGGCTTGGGCTGCACCTTGCCCTTGGAGGCCTTGAGCGAGTCGTACAGCTTTTCCACGCGCTCGACCTCGAGCTCGGGGTCGGGCTGAATCTCGAGCAGCTTGCGCAGCGCGGGAATGGCGTACTCGTACTGCTGCTTGATGAAGTAGCGGTTGCCCAGCTTGTCGAGGGCGAGTGAAAAAGTGGCCCGCGAGTCAGACAGCTTCTCGAAGTACTGAATGGCGCCCTTGGCAGGCCGCGCTTCCGTGTACGAGTAGACGAGATCGAGCAGGGCTTCACGCTTGACCGACAACGCCTTGGCCACGTCGGTACCGGGCAGGGGCGCGCTGGCGGCCGCCGCTTCGAAGAAGGTCACCGCTTCAGCGTGGTTTGCCTGGTTGATTCGAATCCACCCCATCTTGTACCGAGCCAGGTCGTGCACGGGCGAAGGCGGGGCGTCGAGAATGGCGCGGTAGTGCTCTTCGGCCTGCTTCAAGTCGGCCTTGTCGAACCAGTAGTCACCGAGGATCTGCTCGGCGTCGAGGCGCAAGGGCGAGCTGGGGTACTTGCGAATGAGATCGCCCTGGGTCTTCAACATCGCGTCGAAATCACCGAGCTCGCGCTGTTCGTGCGCCAGGTAGAAGGTGAGCTTGTCGGCGTCTTTGAAGTCGGGGAACTCGCGCAGCACGCGCGTGTAGATTTGAATCGCCTTCTGCTTGAGCAGCTTGGTCTCGGGCGAAACCATCGCGCCCTTGATGCCCTCGGGCCGGGTCTCGGCCTGCAGGTAATACACGTAGCGGCTCTTCTCGACGTAGAGCTCCGCCAGGCGGAACTGCAGGTCGGGCAGGTAGGGCGCGTTGCGGCTGCGAGCGATGAGCTTGTCGGTCTCGCCGATGCTGCGGTCGACCTTGAAGATGTCGCGGCGCAGCTTTTCGATGAGCTCGGTCTTCTCACGCGCCTTGGTGAGGAGAGGATTTTCCAGGGTCGAGTTGGGCGCCTGCGACAGCGCCACGGCCAACACCAACGCCATCATCGGGCCGTCTCCTCGATGCAACGGGACTTGAGAGAGAACCGGAAGTCGCGCAGCTCGTCGTTCCAATATTCGTCGACGAACTTGAAGGCGACCTGCTCGGGCCTGAGCGGTTCTTCTTCGATCAGCGCCACCAGCTTCGAGCCCCGCTTCACGCGCTCGTAGAGCTTGAGGCCCACTTCGTATTCCATCAGGCGCACCTGCTCGGCCGCGCGCAGCAGCTTGTCGGCCTCGACGCGCACCGATTCGTTGAGGCGCTCGGTGTAGACGCGCTGACCTTCGGCGCGCGACAGATCGTAGAGCCGGGTCATGTAGCCGAACATGCGATCACCAAAGGTGCCGGCGTAGCGGCCGAGCTGCTCGCCTTCGAGCTCGAGCGCTTCGACGAACTTCTTCGCGCGTTTGGTATTGCCACGCGCCGCCGCCGCACGAAGCAGCCGGGGATCCTTCGTCAGGTCTTCACGCTCGCGCACCGCCTCGATCGACTCGGCGTACTTGCGCGTCAGCTCTTTTGCGGAGCGTTTGGCGGGCAGGTAGTGACAGAGGTCTCGGTAGATGAGCGCCTTGAGCAGGTACTTGTCGGGCAGGAATTCCTCGCGGAACGAGGGCGCGTCGAGCGTGGTGAGCAGACCCATCGCCGCGTGCACCTGGCCCAACTGGTACCTCGTCCACGCTTCTTCCAGATAGAGGGTGGCGCGGCCGGTATCGAGCTCGGGCAGCTTGACCAGGCCATAGGCCACGAGCGCTCCCTGGAAGTCGTGCTGCTCGTAACGAAGGCGGGCGACCGCGAGCACGGCATCATTACGGGCCTCGAGCGTCAGCTTCTCGTCTTTGGCCAACTCGAAGAACTGGTCGACCATCTCTTTGGGGATGTCGCGCTTGGCGGTGCGCAGCCGGGTGACCAGCATCGCGTACTTCGCGCGGCTCGCTTCGGCAGAGCCTTCGGTCAGCTTGGAAAAGTGCGTGGTGGCCCAACGTTCGTTGCCGACGCGAAGGTCGACGAGGCCCTGCTGATAGTGCGCGTACCCCGCGACGTCTTCAGGCAGGAAACCGAGATCGAGCGCGCCGAACACCTGCTCGTCGATCATCACTTCATCGTGGGGCAGGTCGGTGAGCTTCTGCAGCTCTTCGAGGGCCTTGGGCAGCACCGCGGGGTTGGTGCGTTCGCGGGCGATGCGCGAAAGGTACACGGCCCCTGCGTGACGCAGGTTCAACTCGATGAGCGACTTGGCGAGGAAGAACTGGGCCCACGCGTAGTTCTCGTCGGTCGACGGCAGGTTCTCCGTGTAGTCGAAGAGCTTGGGCGCGGCGTCTTTGGGGTGGCCGGTGAAATAGTCGTTGAGCGCCGAGTCGAAGATCTTCGGGTCGATCTTCCTGGGCGCCGCGTTGGCCGTCGCACCACCGGAACCCGAAGGAGCGGCCGCTGCAGCCGCCGCCGCCGCATCACCGACACCCGCATCAGCGAGCGTCGCGGCCGCTGAGGGCGCCTGGGCGAAAGCCGCCGCCGAGCCGAGCAGGGACAAGACGAGAAGGTGTTTCATGAGCGAAACCGGTCGCAGCGGAACGCTGCGCGAGACAGACGGGAGCACAGCGGACGGCTGGCCGAGGTGGAGCGACCCTTGGAAAATGAACGGACGCTCGCTCACTCGGTGGCGCCGAAGTTGATGCCCAGCGAGAGGGTCATCGTCATCACGTTGGTGAGGTTGGTCGACCCGCCGCCAATGGGGATCACCACGTTGTCCGTCACGTCGAGCCGGAAGCTGACGTAGCGCGACAGGAAAATGCGAATGCCGCCGCCCAGGTTCACGCCGGGCCGGAAGGCGTTGGTGAACTTGAAGAGCGTGGCGCCCAGCAGAAGGAACACCTCGGCGTGCACCACCGTCTTGTTGAGCACGGAGAACTTTCCGTAGAACGGCTTCCAGATGAGGTCGGTGCCGAAAAAGAACTGCACCTCTTCGAAGGCGGTGGGCAACACGGCGAAGTCGCGCTCGAGCTGCTCACGCAGGCCGGTCTTCGCGGCGTACGCGTACGCAGCGCGGCCGACCTGCCAGGCGAAGCTGTCGGAAAAGTGCGCGGTGTAGCTGACCTGCGCGTAGAGGCCTTTGTAGAATGCGTCGAGGGGCAGCACGCCGATCGAGAGATCGAGCTCATGCTGCAGCCGGTAGGCCCGGTCTTGAACCGCGCTGACCGTGCCGGGATTTTCGAGATCCTCCATCTGCGCCAGTGCGACCGGTGAAACCAACAGACACAACCCAAGGAATGCTCTCAGCACGTCTACCCCTCCCGCGCGATGCGCGAGTCGTGGAACTGACGACCGCGCGGATGCAAGTCGCTGGTCGCAGTGATTTCAAGCCGAATGTCGGCAGCGCCGAAGAAACCGCTCAATAGCCAACGCTGTTGAACATGAACGGATACGTGATGACGACGCCCGCGCCCTTCGCCAGCGGGAAGCGCCACGTCTTCAACGACGTGAGGATGCAGCTCTCGACCGCGGCGCTCTGCATGCTCGACGACTTCGTCTTCGCGTAGCCGACGCTGCCGGTGGTGGTGATCTGCCACTCGAGAACGATCTTGCCGGCAAGACCTGGCGTCTTGAGCAACGCGCGCTCGTAGCAACTTGAGACTTCGTGCAGGTGCGAGTTGATCACCTTGGCCACGGCCTCCTTGTCGATGGTGCCCTGTGCGCCGATCGACCGGGTCGAGGCGCGCGTCACGGTGCCCGCGACTGAACCTTTACCGATGTTGCCCGCGCCGAGCGCACCGATGCCGCCGCCGCCCTTGCCGCGCAGCAGCTCAGCACCCTTGATGCCCATACCGCCCGCGCCGCCACCACCCAGGCCAAAGGTGCCGATGCCCGCGTTGGCGATGGGTGCCTTGCCGATGAGGCCCGAGAGCTTGAAGTCGTTCTTGGCGTTCTTCGCGCCGGGGCCCGAGCCCAGCTTGTCGACGGCGGCGAGCAGATCTTTCATCGCAGGCCCGGCCGCGGCGAGCTTCTCGATGCTCTTGAGCGCCTTCTTGGTTTCCTGGGGAACGACCACCTGCTTGGGCAGCTCCTTCTCGACCTTCTTGGCGACCTCGGGCTTCTTCTCGGCCTTCTTCATCTTCTCGAGTTTCTTCTCGAGCTTCTTCTTCTCTTCGGGTTTCGGCGGCGCGATCAACTTCACCGCGACGGGGTTGACGCCCTTGGCCTGGAAGTCGGCATCGACGGGCAGCTCGGCGAAGTAGAAGACGAAGACGCCGAACGCGGTCATGAACAGCGAGAGCACCGCCATCGCCAGCCAGGGCAGCCCCTTGAGCGGGTTGACGAACGGCTTGGGGATGGCGGGCTGCACGTACGCCATCAACATCACGTCGCGCCCCGTGGAGAAGCGCACCGCGTGACCGGTGCCCAGCGTGATGCAGCGGCGCGAGTCAGGCGACTGCTCGAGCGTCTCCAACTGCACCGGGTAGAACTTGCCGTCTTGCGCGCGGCGTTCGACGGCCGCTTCGGGGGGCACGAACACGCGGAAGAGATCGGCCTTCTGCTCGGCGAAGACGAAGTCGCCCTGAATGGGAAAGCCGTAGAGCGGCAGCGGCGCGAGATCGTCTTCGCGCGCGATCAACTTCTTCTTGGGGTCGATCGTCTTGTACGCGTTGGAGTACTTGCGCGTGTCGCCCCAGTAGAGCTCGACGAAGAGGTTCGGTTTGCCCTTGCCCTCTGACGCCGAGGGCACGCCGGGCGAGTAGGGCACGCCCGAAGCGCGGTTGGGCGCGTGGCCCTTCGCTGCGTGTTTGGGCGCCTTTGGCTGCGGCGCTGTGGGCGCGTGGGCGCGGGCCTGCACCGTCGCCGCGTTGGCTGCCGCGGGCGAGAGCGGCACGGTGAACATCTCGTCACCCGTCTCCACCGTCGCGTGGCGCGGGTTGGTGGGCATGAGCATCTCGGCGCCCAGTAAGACGCTCTCGGTCAACGACTCGGTCTCTTCGATCGGTACGGGGCGCAGGTGCGACGCGCGCGCGGCCACGGGCTCCGACTGCGGGGCTGCGTTCATGCGCCGGTTGCTCACCACGGTGGCGGGAGGCTGGGGGCGGGCTGCGGGCGGCGGCACGGCGGCAGGGCGCTGCGCCTGCACGGGGGCTGGAGGCGCGGGACGGGAAGCCTGCTGCTGAGGGGGGGGCGCGGCGGGACCACCGAGCAGCGCACTGATGTTCGCGGGAGGCGCTGCCTTGGCGGCGGGCTTCTGGCCCATCACGCGGATCTTCAGCGTGAAAGGCCCACAGGCGATCTCGTCGACGGGGCGCACTTCACAGGCAGTGACCTTGTGACCATTGACGAAGGTGGCGCCCGAGCCACCGTCTTGAATCGCTGCGCGGCCGTTCTGGAAATAAAGGAAGGCGTGGCTTTCGCCCACGCTGGCGTCGTCGAGACGAAGGTCAGCCCCGTCACCTGAACCCAGGGTGTACTGACCGGGCACGAAGACCTCCGTGCCGACGAGCAGACCGTCGCGCATGATGACGACCTGAAGCACGGTCGGTTGTCCGCTCAAGTGAAGCTCCTTCGTGAAGCGCGAGGTTGGAGAGCGCAGTCGCTCAAGTGTCGTACAGCGAGCCGACGATCTCGTCGCGGAAGTTCTCGCGCTTCTTGATCATCGAGCGGATCTTCAATTCTTTGCGGTCGTAGAGATAGACCGCGCCCGACTTGTTCGACTGGCCCTGAATCAACCGGTCATCGAAGTCGATGCGGGTGGGGCCACGCACCGCCGGGCCCGCCCCTGAGTCAGAAGAAGCGGCGGGCTCAGAGGGCTCAGCTGCGGCCGGCGTCGAAGGCACGCTCGGCGGTGACTTCCTGGCCGCTGGCACTGACCTTTTCTTTGGTGCGGCAAACGCATCAGTGGCGCTGATCAGAACGAGCGCTGAAAGCACAAAGAGAATCGGGCGCATGGATTGCCTCAGATGAAAGCGAACGCTGTGCCACACCGTCAAGGATTACAGGGGCCTCAGATTACGATCAGAGCGGGGGGTCGACCCCACGAAGTGCGGAGGACACTCTGCCCCTGTGTTACTGCCGCTCACGTGAGACGACATCAGGGTTTCCTCCTCCTCGTGGTGCTGCTGCTCGGTTGCCCGAAGCCTGACACGTCCCCACCCGCGCAGGTTCCTGATGCCGGCCCGAGCGCGCGACTGCTCACCGTGGGGCCGCGGCTGCTTTCGAATCAGACCAGCCAGCCGCTTTCCATCACCGGTGAAGGGCTCACGCCGGGCATGTCGCTCCAGCTCGGCGAGCCGCTCTCGACGAAGCTGCCGTTGGTGGTGATCGATTCACGCCACGCCTTCGCGCGGCTGCCCGGTGGGCTGTCGATCGGCACGTTTTCTGAGGTGGTGGTCGAAGCGAGCCTCTCTGGAGCGGCAGGCAAGGCGCCGCTGCGGTTGATCAACGACACGCTCTTTCCTGATCTCACCGCGTTGGTGCGTTCGAAAGACGCGGCCTTCCTCTTCGCGCTCAGTGGCACCACCGACACCGTCTTTCAGCTCGAAGTCGCCACGAAGAAGGTCACGCCCATCGCCGTGGGTGACGGGCCGTCAGCGCTCTCCACGTGGATCGATGGTGAAGGCACCGAGTGG
>JAYVFP010000363.1:0-22362 GCA_043773025.1 Archangium sp. | reverse complement strand
GAGCAGTCGAGGGAGTACCTCTGCCTCGCGCAGCAAGTGCCCCCTCGACTGGGCTCTGAGAGACCGGTGGGCGGGGAACGGTCGTCATTTCTTCCCAGCCAGTTGTTCCGCCTGCGCGCGGAAGAACGCCACTGGGGAGCATCATCATCGGCGACGTCCTTCCTGAAAGGTGGTCGGGAGCTCCAGCCGCTGACCTTCGCGGAGGACGACCGCCGTGACCGTCTCACCGGGTCTGGCCTGCATCAAGACGAACATCAGATCCTCTACCGAGCCGACGTCGAGCTTGCCCAGCTTCACGATGACGTCGCCGCGGCGCATGCCCGCTTTCTCCGCCCCGCCACCGGGCCGCACGTCGTCGAGCAAGACGCCCTTCACGCCAGCGGGCGGACCGCCGTAGTTGGGCACCGTGCCCAGTGACGCGTTGAAGCTGCGCGCATCGCCGGGGCCTGCCGGTGCCGGCATCTTCTTGTAGGTCAGCGTGGTGTTGCTGCTCGCTCGCGCGATCGCGGCCACCACGTCGGCCACCTTCGCCATGCCCGCTGCGTTGAGCTTCGCCGGGGTGTCCGAGGGCTTGTGGTAGTCGCCGTGCGCGCCGGTGAAGAGATGAAGAACCGGCACACCCGCCGTGTAGAACGACAGGTGATCGCTGGGCCCGTAGCCGTCGCCGCTCGCGTTGCAGTTCACCCGCGCCGCGGCGCAGGCGGTGCCGATGAGCCCCACCCACTCGGGCGCGGAGTCGCTGCCCAGCACCAAGAGCGTGTTCTCCCGAAGCCGTCCCACCATGTCGAGGTTGATCATGGCGGTGCTGCCCTCGAGCCAGGAAGGCTTGCTCTTCACCAACGCGGCCGAACCGAGCACGCCTTCTTCCTCACCACTGAAGGAGGCGATCACCACGTCACGCGTCAACTCACTGCGCGCAGCCCAGAGGGTCTTGGCGATCTCCAGCAGCGTCGCGGTACCGGACGCATTGTCGTCAGCGCCGAGGTGCGGCTCGCTGCGGTCGGGCGTGAGCGAATTGGGCCCGCCCATGCCGAGGTGATCGTAGTGCGCGCCGAGCACGATCGAACCGGGCGCCGCCTTCTTGCCCGCGGGAATGCGGCCGACCACGTTGAAGGCCTGCGTCTTCTCGACCTTCAGCTCGACACCCAGCGCGACGTCGATGGACTTCTTCGCTTCGAGGTTCTTCCAGACCGCCTCGAACACCGAGCGCTTCACCACCAGCACGGGAATACCCGCCTCCCCCGTGCCTTCGGGGCGCAGTGACGGGAGCGCAGCTTCGGGAGCGGTCTCTTTGGGTTCCTTCGACGGCACCGCGATCGGCGAATCGACGACGATGAGCGCCTTCGCGCCAAGCGTACGGACGACGAACGCCTTCTTGCGGAGATCGCCTGCGCGGCGCTGCGCTTCGGGTGCGCTGAGCTTCTCGTTCTCGGGAACGAAGCGGCGCGCGATGACGATCTTCCCCTTCACGTCGAGGCCCTTGAAGTCGTCGAGGCCGAGGTCAGCGTCTTGAATCGCGTGACCTGCGAGCACCGCGGCGCCCTTCACGGTGCCCTGGGAGCTCCAGCCCAGCGTGGTGAAGTCGGTGGGCGCGATGCTCTTGCCTGCGACTTTCAGCGTGGTGCCTGCGCCGCTGGTGACCTTCGTGGTGACCTCGAACGGAACGCGGAAGCTGCCGTCGGCTCCGAGGGGTTCGAGGCCCAGCGCCTTGTAGCGCTCCTCGAGCCAGGTGCCCGCGGCGTCGAGCCCCTTCGTGCCCACGCCCCGCCCTTCCCGCGCGGGATCGGCCAGCCAGATGACGTCTTTGAGAATTCGGCTCGCTGCCGCGGGCTCGAACTTCGGCTCATGATCGTTCCACTTCGTGAGGAACAGGTTGGTGTCTGACTGGCCCTCAGCCGTCATGCGGTTGCTGGCGAAGATGAGCCACTGGCCGTCGGGCGAAAACATCGGGAAGCCATCGAAGCCTTTGGTGTGCGTGATGCGCTCGAGCGCGGTGCCGTCAGAGTTCACCGCCCAGAGATCGAAGTCGCGCCCTTTGGGATCGCCGTAGTTCGACGCGAAGATGATGCGGTCACGATTGGGGAAGAAGAACGGCGCGAACGAGGCCGCGTTCAAATACGTCACCTGCCGCGCGTCGGAGCCATCGGCGTTGGCCACGAACAGCTCGAGCCTGGTGGGGCGCACCAGGCCCTGCTTGAGCAGCGATTGAAAATCTTCCAGTTCCTTGCCGGGCTTCGGCCGTGACGCGCGCCAGACGATCTTGCTGCAGTCGCGGTTGAAGAACGCGCCGCCATCGTAGCCGGGCGTGTTGGTGAGGCGCTTCACGTTCTTCCCGTCTTTGTCCATGCGGTACAGCTCGATGTCGTCGTCGCGCGTGGAGGTGAAGATGATCGAACCATCCTTGCCGCAGACCGTCGCTTCCGCGTCGTAACCTGGTGAGTCGGTGAGTTTGGTGAGCGTGGCGGGGGCGTCGGTCTTCGCCTTGAAGATCTCGTACGAGTCGTAGAGCGCCCAGACGTAGCCGAGGCTCATGTCGGGTTTGGGCGGGCAGGCGTCTGCGCCGAGGTGGGTAGAGGCGTAGAGCACCTCTTGGTCGAAGGCGAGGTAGTGCGCGCAGGTGGTGGCGCCCTTGCCGCTCGAGAACAGCTCGGGTTTCGGCTCGGCGATCGGCGCGCCGTTCTGGAAGAGAGGCATGGTGTAGATGCGATCGCAGGCGTCGGTGCCCGCGCGGCGCTGCAGTGAGACGCCCGTGCCGTCGAAGCGCCAGTAGGCCTCGGCGTTTTCGCCCCCGAAGGTCAGTTGCGAGAGCTCACCGAAGTGCGTCTCTTCGGCAGCTTTGACCGGCGTGGCCTTCGGCTTCTCGGGGACCGCTGCGGGCGTGGTCGCGCAGGCAGCAAGCAACAGGCAGAGCACTGAGAGTCGTGACATGGGTCAGTTGTAACTGAGACAGGCTAGATTTCCTCTCATGACCGAGCAGCCGCCCTTCCTGCGCGAGATCGACACGCTCATCCGCGCGCGCTACCCGCTCTTGTACCTGGTCACCTTCGAAGAGCAGCGGGTCGAGCTGCTGCTCGGCGAGGTCGCCCGCGCTCACGGCAAGGACCTCGTCGAATGGAGCGCCACCCGCGGCCTGCGCACCTTCACCGGCGCGCATCGGGGTGAGCCCATCGAGAACACCGTCGAACCCGTCGCGGCGTTGATGCACATCTCGCGGCTCACCAAGCCGTCGATCGTGCTGCTCAAGGACTTTCACCGGCACCTCGACGACGCGCTGGTGGTGCGCGCGCTGCGTGAGCTGGGGAACTCGCTCAAGTCTTCGTTCACCACCGTGATCGTCATCGCGCCCACGCTGCGGCTGCCCGAAGAGCTGGAGAAGGACGTCTCGGTCGTCGACGTGCCGCTGCCCACCAAGGCGGATCTCCTGCGGCTGCTGCGTGAGATCGCGCGGTTGGTGACCAAGAATCGCAAGGCGACGGTCGACCTGAGCGCTGATCAAGCCGACCTGCTCGTCTCGGCTGCGCATGGCCTGACCTTGTCGGAAGCAGAGAACGCCTTCGCCAAGGCCATCGCGCGCGACAACCGGCTCGATGTCTCTGATCTGCGGTTGATCCTCGACGAGAAGAGTCAGGTCATCCGCAAGTCGGGCCTGCTCGAGTACTACGGCACTGATCAGGCGATGACCGACGTCGGTGGTCTGACGCACTTGAAGCGCTGGCTCGAGCGCCGTCGCAACGCGTTCTCTGATGCCGCTCGCGAGTTCGGGCTGCCTTCACCCAAAGGCCTGCTGCTGCTCGGCGTGCAGGGTTGCGGCAAGAGCCTCACGGCGAAGGCCATCGCCACCAGCTGGAAGCTGCCGCTGGTGCGCCTCGACATGGGGCGGATCTATTCGGGCCTGGTGGGCAGCTCTGAGGAGAACCTGCGCAAGGCGATCCGCGCGGTGGAGAGCCTCGCCCCCGTGGTGCTCTGGGTCGATGAGGTGGAAAAAGGGCTCGCGGGATCGACGGGCAGCAACGACACCGGCGTGTCGGCGCGCGTGTTCGGCACCTTGCTCACGTGGCTGCAGGAAAAGACCGCGCCCGTGTTCGTGGTGGCGACGGCCAATCGCATCGAGTCGTTGCCTCCCGAGCTGCTGCGCAAGGGCCGCTTCGATGAGATCTTCTTCGTCGATCTTCCTTCAGAGCAGGAGCGGACGGAGATCATCACCATTCAGCTCAAGCGGCGGAAGCGTGAGCCGGCGAACTTTCCGGTGGCCGAGCTGGCGAAGCTCACCGCTCAGTTCAGCGGGGCAGAGCTGGAGCAGCTCGTGGTCGCGGGGTTGTACGACGCCTTTGCGGATGGGGTCGAGCTCAAGCCTGAGCACTTGATCACCGCGGCGAAGGAGACGCCTCCGCTCGCGGTGACGATGGCGGAGGATGTTCAGAAGTTGCGCGAGTGGGCGCGCACGAGAACCCGCCCGGCCTCCTGAGTTGGAGACTACGACCGCGACAACCCCTTCAACCCACCGATCAAGAAGTCGACCGTCTTCTTCACCAGCGTCGAGTACGGCGGCTTGAGCGTGTTGTATGCCGAGCCCGCGCGGCTCGAGACCAGCACGCTGCGGAAATGGCTGAACGTCTCGAAGCCCTTGTACCCATGGTACGCGCCCATGCCGCTCGCGCCGACGCCGCCGAACGGCAGCTCTTCCTGAGCGAAGTGCGCGAGCGTGTCGTTCACGCACACGCCGCCGCTGGTCACGCGGTGGAGCACGCTGTCGACCCGGTCTGCGTCGTCATCGAAGTAGTAGAACGCCAGCGGGCGCGGGCGGCCGTTGATCTTCGCGATCGCCTCATCGACGTGGTCGTACGTCTCGATGGGCAGGATGGGCCCGAAGATCTCTTCCTGCATCACCTGCATGTCGTCCTTCACGTCGAGCAGGATCACCGGCGCGAACGCCCGTGAGCCTTCCGCCGCCTTGAACGTCTCGATCACCCGCGCGCCCTTCGCCTTCGCGTCAGCCACCAGCGCGTGCATGCGCGTGAGGCCGCGCTCGCTGGCCATCGTGGTGAAGCCCGCCCCGTTGGGGTGCTGCTTCAGGATGCAGCCCTTGAGCTTCTCCGCGAAGAAGTCGGCCTTCGCCCTGGGCACCTGCGCGTAGTCGGGCGCGATGCACGTCTGGCCGCCGTTGTACGTCTTGCCCAACGCGATGCGCGACGCGGCGCGCTCGAGGTCGTAGCTGGTGTGAACGAGCACGGGCGACTTGCCACCGAGTTCCAGCGTGGTGGGCACCAGGTTCTCGGCCGCGGCCTTCGCCACCAGCCGGCCGGTCTGCGTCGAGCCGGTGAAGAGCAGGTGATCGAACGGCAGACCCGTCACTTCGCGCGCCACATCGGGGCCGCCGATGATCACAGTGCACTCTTCGGGGCGAAAGAAATCGCTCACCATCTGCGCCAGCAACGCCGAGGTCTTCGGGGTGAGCTCTGAGGGTTTGATCAACACCCGGTTGCCCGCGGCGAACGCAGCGGCGGCCGGCCCCAGGGCCAGGTTCACCGGGTAGTTCCACGGAGAGAGGATCGCCACCACGCCCAGCGGCACCGGCTCGATGTAGCCGTGCGAGGGGATGAAGAGCGGGTGCACGCCCACGGTGCGGCGGTGCATCCACTCGCGCACGTGCTTCTTCGCGTCGCGCACGCCGTCGAGGGGCAGGAACACGTCGGCGACCAGCGACTCGGTCTCCACGCGGTGACCGAAGTCGTCGCTGGTCGCCTTGACGATGTCGTCGCGGTGCTTGAGCAACATCTTCTCGAGCCGAAAGAGTAGATCCTCGCGGGCCTCGGCATCGAGCCAGGGCTTCGCATCGGCCGCTTTGCGGAGGACATCGTAGGCACGGCGAACGGCGCTGATCTCGTTGGGGGCCTGCATAGGTCGCTCCGGGGTGCGGGGTTCGCGAACACCTTCACGCTTTGCACGCTGAGCGTCAATGCACCTCCTTACCGATTGAGCGCTCCATCTTCAGGGAGCCGCTCAAACCTCGCCCTGCGTAGGAGACTGTTGAAGAACGCCCTCGACTTCGCTCGGGCTGAACGGATTTCGGCCGGTTCCGTTCGTGCCGAGCGGAGTCGAGGCACCTATTTCAACAGTCTCCGAAGCGGGGAGAGGTGCTCACTGCCTTGCCACCATGGCCCCTGCGCTCAGCGGCGCATCTCTGGCAGCCGGCCGTCGAGCGTCACGCGGCGCAGCTGCAGCGCCTCGGTCGGCTGTCGCCGTGAAATCACCAACGCACGTTCACACTCAGCCCACACCAGCGGCCCGAGGATCTGCCAGTTCGGCGGATCGACCACGGTGAGTTCGAGCAACCCGAAGGTGAACACCACGCGCTTCTCGGCTTCAGCATCTTTCGGCGTCACCGCGGCCACCTTCGCGGGCAGCACTTCGCGAAGGCGCGGCAACAGCTCTGCGCTGATCTTCTGATCAGCCGTCGGGCCGAGCAGCACCGCGAAACCGTCGGTGTGAATGCGCACCACCTTGGCGGTCGGACACACTTCCTTCATGCCCTCGACCATCGCGCGCAGCGCCGCGTCACCGGCCTTGAAGCCGTAGCGCATGTTGAAGAGCGTGAACTCGAGCGGGTCGATCAACACGGCGCCGATGACCCAGCCATCTGAGTGACCGTGCGTGGAGAGATCGAACTCTTCTTTGAGCAGTTGGCCCTGGTTCAGCGCGAGCGCGTGAATGGCTCCGGTGACTGAATCGGGGTAGCCGCGGCGGTGCAGCTCGGCGTCGACGAGTTGATCGACCAACCAGGTCGGGCCATCGGGGCGGCCCTGCGCCGTGGGGAAGAGGGCCAACAAAGCCTTCTCGGCTCGCTCAGTGATGGTGTGGCTCATTGAAGTGAGAATGCCCTCTCCCCGACCCTCTCCCCCTCGGGGAGAGGGAGCCGCTGGGCGCAGGTGTCGTGGTTGTTGCGCTTGTCCCCGCTCATTCGACCGTGACGCTCTTCGCGAGGTTGCGCGGCTGGTCGACGTCGGTGCCTCGCAGATCGGCCACGTGGTAGCTGAGCAGCTGCAGCGGGATGGTCGCGATCAACGGAGCTATCAGCGCCGAGGTCTTCGGGATCTCGATGAAGTCGGTGCCCAGCGACTTCGCGTGCTCGTCACCCTCTTCCACCACCACGATCACCTGCCCACCACGCGCGCGCACCTCTTCGATGTTCCCGATGATCTTCTCGTAGTGAATGCGCGGCTCCTGCGGCGCCACCACCACCACCGGCATCTTCTCGTCGATGAGCGCGATGGGCCCGTGCTTCATCTCGCCGCCCGCGTAGCCTTCCGCGTGCACGTACGAGATTTCTTTGAGCTTGAGCGCACCTTCGAGCGCCACCGGGTGCATCGTGCCGCGGCCCAGGAACAGGAAGTCTTGCGCGTGCATGTACTTGCGCGCGATCTCTTTGACGTGGGCTTCGGTCTTGAGCACCGCTTCGATCACCTTGGGCACGCCCGAGAGCGCGGTGAGGTGCTCCTGCGCCTGCTCCACGCTCAACGTTCCGCGCAGGCGGCCGAGCTTGATGGCCAGCAGGTAGAGACCGACCAACTGGGTGGTGAAGGCCTTGGTCGACGCGACGCCGATCTCGGGGCCTGCGTTGGTGAGCACCGTGAAGTCGGCCTCGCGGGTCATCGCCGAGCCGATCACGTTGCACAACGTCATGGTGGTCGCGCCGCGCTTCTTCGCCTCGCGCATGGCCGCGAGCGTATCGAGCGTCTCACCCGACTGGCTGATCGCCACGGCGAGCTGGTTCTTGCTGACGATGGGATCGCGGTAGCGGAACTCGCTGGCCAGCTCGACCTCCACCGGAATGCGCGCGAGCGTCTCGATCATCCACTTGCCCGAGAGCCCGGAGTGCCACGAGGTGCCGCACGCCAGAATCCACACGCGGTCCATCGACTTGATCTGCGCCTCGGAGAAAGGCCAGCCGTCGAAGTGCACGTCGCCTTCGGAGCGCAGAATGCGGCCGCGCAGCGTGTCGGCCACGGCGCGTGACTGCTCGCAGATTTCCTTGTGCATGAAGTGTTTGTGGCCGTTCTTCTCGGCCATGCCCGGCGTCCAGTCGACGCGCGTCACCTTGCGGGTGATCACCTTGCCCGAACGATCCGTCAGCTCGATGCCGGTCTTCTTCACCACCGCCACGTCGCCGTCTTCCATGAAGACCACGTCGCGCGTGTGCTCGAGCAGCGCGGCCACGTCCGAGGCCACGAAGTTCTGGCCCTGCGAGTAGCCCAGCACCATCGGCTGCGCTTCACGGGTGCAGACGATCTCGGTCGGCTCGGCGTCGCTGATCGCCACCAGGGCGTAGGTGCCCTTGATCTGCGCGACCGCTGCCCGCACCGAGTCGACGAAGGCTTTGCCCTGCTTCTGCGCTTCGCGAATCAAATGCGCGAACACCTCGGAGTCGGTCTCGGACGCAAACGCGTGCCCCTTGGCCTTGAGCGCGGCCTTCAGCGCGAGGTGGTTCTCGATGATTCCGTTGTGCACCACCGAGACGCCCTCGAAGGTGTGCGGGTGTGCGTTCTCGTCGCTCGGCCGGCCGTGCGTGGCCCAGCGCGTGTGGCCGATGCCCAGGGTGCCCTTCGGCATCTCGACGGAGATCTTCCCCTCGAGGTTCCTGAGCTTGCCGGTGGCACGCACCACGGTCAGCTCGCTGCCGTTGAGCACCGCAACACCTGCGGAGTCATACCCGCGGTACTCGAGCCGCTTGAGTCCACCCACCAGCACGGGCCCTGCCTGAAGCTCACCTGCGTAGCCGACGATGCCGCACATGTTCGACCTCCATTTTTCACGGGGCGTTTTGCAAGCCCCGGTCCGCTGCTCAATCCTGCTTCAAACCCGCCAGCACCTTGCGGCGCCGTTCGGCCCAGCCTTCTTTGATCGTCTGCGGCGTGCGCGACATCGACAGCGCGCCCGCGGGCACGTCCTGGGTAATCGTAGAGCCCGCGCCGATGAACGCACCGTCACCGATCCTTACCGGCGCCACCAACTGGGTGTCTGAGCCGATGAAGACCCCGCTGCCCAGCACGGTCTGGTGCTTGTTCACGCCGTCGTAGTTGCAGGTGATGGTGCCCGCGCCGATGTTGCAGCCGGGGCCGATGTCGGCGTCGCCCAGATAGGCGAGGTGGCCGGCCTTGGTGCCTTTGCGCAGCCGCGCCTTCTTCGTCTCCACGAAGTTTCCCACGTGCACCCCTTCTTCCAGCACGGTGCCGGGGCGCAGGCGCGCGAAGGGGCCGACGTGGCACTTCGGGCCAATCACCGCTTCGTCGGTCACGGAGTACGGCTTGACTTCAGCGCCATCGCCGACGGTGGTGTGCACCAGCACCGAGCCTTGACCGATGGTGACGTACGCGCCGATCTCACACTCGCCCTGAATGCTGACGTTGGGCCCGATGGTGGTCTCCGGCCCAATCTCGACGCCTGCGTCGATGAAGGTCGAGGCCGGGTGCGTCAGGCTCACGCCCGCGCGCATGTGACGCAGGTTGATGCGGGCGCGGAGGATCTCGGCGCGCTCTGCCAGCTCAGCGCGATCGTTCACGCCGGCGGTCTCTTCAGCGGGCGCTTCGATGACGGCGACGGTGCCGACCCTGGCGGCTTGAGAGACGATGTCGGTGAGGTACAGCTCGCCTTGCGCGTTCTGCGGGGTGAGCTTCTCGAGCGCGCCCCAGAGGAACTTCGAGTCGACCACGTAGATGCCGGCGTTCACCTCGGCTACCAGCTTCTGCTCGGCGGTGGCGTCTTTGTGCTCGACGATGCCTTCGACCTTGTGACCTGCCCCGCGCAGCACGCGGCCGTACCCGGTGGGATCGGCGAGGCGGCAGCTGATCATCGCGAGCGGACCCTGGCTGGGATCGTAAGCGGCGATCAGGCGCTTCAAGGTCTCCACGGTGAGCAGCGGCACATCGCCGTAGAGCACCAGCACCGCGCCGGAAAATCCGGTGAGCGCACCGCGGGCGGCGTTGACGGCGTCGCCCGTGCCGCGCTGCTGGGCCTGCACCGCGAACTCGAGCGCCTGCCCCGGAAAGCCCGCGGTCAGCGCGTTCTTCACTTCGTCAGCCTGGTGACCTACGACGGCCACCACCTGCTGCGCGCCCAGCTCGTAGGCCGAGGTGATGGGGTACCAGGCGAGTGGACGGCCGAGGATGGGGTGAAGCACCTTCGCGCGGTCGGACTTCATGCGCGTACCCTTCCCAGCGCACAGCACGACGGCAGCGAGCGATTGGGTCATGGAGCGTCTTTCGCAGACGCCTCCACCCGGGGTCAATGACGCGTACTGGTGTCCCCAGGCCGCAACGCCACCTTCACCTGCAGCTCGCCGGAGTTGGGCGCGACGGCGATCTGGAACTGGGGCTTCAAGAAGGTGGAAACGCTGAGGAAGTCGGCGCCGCGAGCAGCCTCTTCACGGGCGGCCTGGTTGGTCTGCGTGTCGCGGTGGTTCAGCATGACGCGGTGAGTTAGCACGCCGTATGCCACCGATCCGACCCAGTGAATTCAGTTGGTTATGAGACATTTCGCAACGGGACTGTGTCATGACCGCCATGGTGGTGGCAGCAGGTGTGCGTGGGCTGACACAGGTTAAAAGGTGGGGATGCGCCTCCTTTTCCTGACCTGCCTGGTCTCCTTCAGTGCGGCGGCCGCCCGACCCTGGTCTGGAGGCGTGGTCGCAGCGGCTCACCCGATGGGCAGCGCGGCGGGCCGCGAGATGCTCGAGGCCGGAGGAAACGCCGTTGATGCGGCGGTCGCCACCGCGTTCACCATGGCGGTCGTCGGGCCGTATCACTCGGGTCTGGGCGGCGGCGGGTTCGCGGTGGTGCACCTGGTCAAAGACGGCAAAGAGTTCGCGTTCGACTTTCGCGAGGTCGCTCCCGGCAAGGCCACCCGCGACATGTATCTGGTCGATGGCAAGTTCGTGCCAGAGCTCGCCACCGATGGCGCGTTGTCGATTGCGGTGCCGGGCGCGGTGAAGGGCTACCTCGAGCTGCACGCAAAGTACGGGAAGCTGCCGCGCGCGAAAGTGGTCGCTCCGGCGATCCGGGCGGCGACGAAGGGCTTCGTGGTGACTCCGAAATATCGCGACCTCGCTGCAAAACGGGAGGCGTGCCTGAAGCTCGATCCCGAAGCCGCGCGAATCTTTCTGCGCGAAGGAAAGGTGCCACAGCTCGGCATGACGTTGATGCAGCCGGATCTCGCGAAGACGCTCACGGCGCTCTCGAAGTCGGGTGACGCCCCGTTCTACACAGGGTCAATCGGCAAGGCGGTGGTGGCCACGGTGGCGAGCGCGGGCGGGGTGTTGTCACTGGAGGATCTGGCGAAGTACCAGACGAAGTGGCGCGAGCCGCTCGAGGGCACGTACCGCGGGCACCGGTTGATCACCATGCCTCCGCCGAGCGCAGGTGGGCTGGCGATGCTGGAGACCTTCGGCCTGCTCGAAGTGCGCGGCGTGAAGGGCCCTGCGAGCCGAGAGGTCGAAGCGATGCACACGTTCATCGAAGCGCTCCGGCTGGCGTACGTGGATCGCACGCAGTTCGTGGGTGACCCCGCGTTCGTCGAGGTGCCGGTCTCGCGATTGGTCGGCCCTGCGTACCTGGGCGAGCTGGCCGCGCGGATAGACCCCAAGAAGGCGACACGCTCACTCTCGTTGATGCCCAAAGAGCTGCTGCCTTCGATGAAAGAAGAAGGCGCGCCCCCGAAGAAGAACACCACGCACATCTCGGTCATCGACCGGGAAGGCAACGCGGTCGCGCTGACCACCACCATCAACTACTACTTCGGCAGCTGCGTGGTCGCGAAGGGCACCGGCATCTTGCTCAACGACGAGATGGATGACTTCACCGGGCAGCCAGGCGTGCCGAACGCGTTCGGGTTGGTGATGGGCGCAGCCAACGAGATCGTGCCGGGGAAGATTCCCGTCTCGTCGATGACGCCGACGATCGTCTTCCAAAAAGACCGCGAGAAAGACGTGATGCTGGTGGTCGGTTCACCGGGTGGCTCGACGATTCCGACCACGGTGATGCAGGTGATCAGCAACGTGATCGATCTCGGGCTCGACGTGAGCCGGGCCGTCAATCGCGGGCGCATTCACCACCAGTGGCTGCCCGATGAAGTGTGGGTCGATCAAGACGGCCTCGATCCCGCGACGCAGCGCGCGCTCGAAGCGATGGGCCACACGTTCAAGTACGTGCCGGGTTGGGGCGACGCGGAAGCGGTGATGGTCGACCCGCTCACCGGCCTTCGTTCGGCCGCATCCGATCCACGCAACGAAGGTGCCCCCGCCGGCCAGGAGTAAATCGTGCATTCGCTGCGCTGATTTCTTCGAAAAGCCCTCGAAAAACCGCGCACGATCTCCGCGCAACGGTCGATCAACCGCAACTGCTGCGTCCCTCCTGTCCGTTTGGGTCGCGACTTGATTTCTGGCTGTGCGGGGGGTGAGAGCGGGGCTTACCCGTTCAGCCATGGACAAGATCCGATGCGCGACATGGTCGAGGCTGGTGGTTGTGGCGGGGCTCATCGGGGGGTGTCGAGAGTTGCCGAGGCCCCCGCCCCCAAACACCACCGATTCCGGGGCCGATGCGGGCGAGGTTCGGGATGCGGGCACTTCAGCTGACGCGGGCCCGCGCTTCGACGCAGGCGTTGACGTCGATGCGGGTCACGACGCCGACGCAGGCACCGACGTCGACGCAGGCACCGACGTCGATGCAGGAACGGCCTTCGACGCCGGCACGAACGCCGACGCGGGCATCATCCTCACCACGGCGGGCCTCGTGTATTCACCCGATCGCACCCAGTCGCCCATCGACAGCGCGCTCGGGCAGCGGCTCCGAGACATCACGGCGCTGGGCAACGGCCGTCACGACGTCTTCGCCCGCGTGGGTGACTCGATCTCGATCGGCTACACGGGTGGCGCGACGGGCGGCAACTTCCTCAACTGCTTCGACGGCGTCCTCGAGGGCACCGTCTCGTGGGACGTCAACATTCGCCTGGGAAGCCACAGCGCGCTGAGCCCCACCATCACCTTCTTCAAGGGCACGGGCATCCCCGCGGGCTACACCTGCTGGTCGCGCATCAGCCTCGCGACGCGGGTCAGCATGACCGCGAGCTGGCCGATGTCCGGCGCGCCGTCACCCATCGATCAAGAGCTCGCCGCCATCAACCCGCGCTTCGCGGTCGTGCTCTACGGCTCGAACGACATCGGCTGGGGCGGCATGGAAGCCTACCCCGTCGCAGATCAAGTCGAGCGCTACGAGCGGCACATGCGAAGGCTCACCGACCACTTGATCTCGAAGGGCGTCATTCCGATTCTCAATACGATGCCGCCCGACGGCGACTACTTCAACTACGTGCCGGCCTTCGCAGGCGTGGTGCGCGCCATCGCCCAGGGCCGCCAGGTGCCGATGATCGATCTCTACAAGGAGATGCTCGCGATGGGCCCGCCCTACGGCCTGCGCAGCGATCGCACGCACCCCAGCCAGCAGAACTACAACACCTGCTGCTGGTTCGACCCGAACAGCCTTGGCCAGTACGGCGCCAACGTTCGCAACCTGATCACCCTCGAGTCACTCGATCGCATGCGGCAGATCTTCGAAGAGGGCGCGCCCGGCCTCGACCCCGGTGCACCACGCGTCGCAGGCGACGGCACGCCGACCTCACCCATCTCCATCGCCGCGCTGCCGTGGGGTGAGCTGCGAGATCTCAACCGGGCCACCACCCTGGCTTCCGGAACGCTCTCCTGCGCGGGTGCTCCGGCCGTGACGGGCCCGCAGAACCTGTACCGGCTGGTGTTGACGCGCTCGACCGCGCTGCGCGTGCTCGCGCTCAACGGAGGCCAGGGGGGGCACCAGGTGAGCCTGCTGAGCAGCACTGACCTGGGCAGCTGCCTGAAGAGCGACCCGCGGCTCATCAGCACCACGCTGCCGGCGGGCACCTACTACCTCGCCGTCGACGCGCTGAGCGCGGCCTCGGGCACCGAGTACAACTTCTCGGTGACCGAATGCATCGCGGGCGACCCGGAGTGTTGAGCGCCGTGGTTCAATCACGCCGCCGTGTTCTTCGATCCGCGCATTCACCCTGCAGCCTTGACCGATCAGGATCTCGAGACCCTGCAGATCTTCGGTGTACGCGCGGTGCTCGCGGTCGCTGACGCCTCGGCCCACCCCGCGACCCCCGAGGGCCTCTTCGCTCACTTCGATGAGCTCCTCGGTACGCAGCTGCCAAGGCTCGAGCGGTCGGGGCTCCGCGCGTGGGCGGCGCTGGGCGTTCACCCCCGGGTGCTCCCCCACCGCGGCCTGGGGCAGGTGCTCGAGGTGTTGCCCGGCTATTTCAAGGGCGGCAAGGTGGTCGCGTTGGGCCAGCTCGGGCTCGCCCGGGGTGATGAACGTGAAGAAGAGGCGCTGCTCGAGCAGCTCGCCCTCGCGCATCAGTTCAACCGGCCGGCAATCGTATCGGCGCCCGGCGTCGACAAGGAACGGCTGACCCGCAAGCTGCTGGCGGTGTTGCAGCGCTCCGAGCTCGAGGCCGGCCGCATTCTCGTCGACGGCGCGGTGGGCAAGACGGTGCGCATCATTCGCGAGTTGGGCTTCTTCGCGGGCCTCACGCTCCACCCCGATCACCTGAGCGTGGAGAAGGCCGTCACCCTGGTGCGGTTGCTGGGGCCCGAACGCCTGGTGCTGGATACCGCCGCGGGCGATGGGGCCAGCGACATTCTCGCGCTCGGCCGGGCCGCCCACCGGCTGGCCAAGGGGGGCCTGAGCGCCAAGGTGGTTCGGCGCGTCACCCGCGACAACGCCGCCACACTCTTTGGGGTTCGACAGCAGGTGTGATCTTTTCGGTAGAGTCCCGGCGCCTTGGCCGCAGACTCGCCGGAACACACCGTCGTCGTACACGTCACTCCCGGGGAGATCCTCGATCAGCGGTGGCGCATCGAAACGCGCATCGGTCAGGGGGCGATGGGCAGCGTCTTTCGCGGCCGCGACCTGCAGGCCAACAAGATCGTGGCGATCAAGATCCTCGCGCCCGAGCACTGCCGCAAGCCGAAGGTGGTCGCCCGCTTCGAGCGTGAAGCCGAGAAGATGACCAGCCTGCGCCACACCAACATCGTGGCCTTTCACGGGCACGGGCGGCGCGGGGTGCTCCCCTTCATCGTGATGGAGTTCCTCGAAGGGCTCACGCTCTCCGACCTGCTCGAGAAACACGGCGGGAAGATCGGGATCAACGAGACGATCGCGATCGTGAAGCAGATCTGTTCGGGCCTCGCGTTCCTGCACGCCAACGGGCTGGTGCACCGCGACGTGAAGCCGCAGAACATCTTCCTGGGCGTGGGCGGGCGGGTGATCATTCTCGACCTCGGCGTGGTGAGAGATCAGGCGAACCCCGGCCTCACCCGTCCCGGCGCGATGGTGGGCACCCCGTATTACATGTCGCCCGAACAGATCCTCGGCGTGGAGGACATCGATCAGCGCACCGACGTATACGCGCTCGCGGCGGTCACCTTCGAGCTGCTGACCGGCCGGCCGCCGTACCTGGGCAACAACAACTTCGAGGTGCTGTACGGGCACAAGAACACCCCGCCGCCCGATGCGACCGCGTTGGTGAAGACCGTGCCGCGCAGCGTCTCGCAGGTGTTGATCCGGGGGCTGTCGAAGCGGCGCGATGAACGGCATGACTCGGTGACTGAGTTGGTGACGGATCTCGAGGCTGCCGCGGGGGCGCGGAAGATCGATCTCGGCAAGGCGTTCAACGTGGCGCCCGAGCTCACCGCGCAGAAGACGCGGCTGGTGCCCAAGCTCAAAGATCCGCCCAGGCCGATCCGCGCTGAGAGTCAGGAAGTGCCAGAGGCCTCGAACAGCGACGTGGTGTCAGTGCCCGGCGTGCCGCTGGGTGGCTCGATGTCGGCCACCGGGCAGTCGGGCGAGCAGAAGACCGTCATTCATCGCTTCGACAAGGACGACCGCACGTTCGTGGGGCCGAGCCCTTCAGAGGTCGAGACGCGCGCGAGCAACGCGGTCGATGCGCCCACGCCGACGAAGGGTCAGCTGCGGGTGGTGGTGACCGCGAAGGGTCGTGCGGCCGCGGCGTCGGTGTTCGTCGGCGGCGAAAAGAAGGCGGTGACGCCGTGCACGCTCACCCTGGCCGCCGGCCCTCAGCGCATTCGCATCGAGCTGGAAGGCTTTCGTTCAGTCGAGCGCTGGTCGGATGTGGCGGCCGGGACCTCGACCAACCTGCGGGTGTTTCTCGAGAAGGCCTGAGCCAAGTCGCGCTTTGTAAACTTTATCCCTGAGGGTCAGCCCTTCTCCGCGGAAGGGGGCCAGTTGTGGATTTTGTTGACTCATCGCGACTTGCGAGCCCTGTGCACTCGCGGGCTTCCGGCTCGTGGGGCCAGTTCGCCAAGAGCGGGCAGCCTGGCAATCCAGATCACGCTCACCGTGATGAGCCCCGCCGTCGCTCACTGCGTTTTCATGGATCGCCGAAGCCCGCGTCGAGCGACTCCTTCGACGAGAACCTCCCGAACAGCGTTCGGCCAAAGCCGACGTCGCCGCCTTCCTGCTCGAAGAGCACGGAGAAGTTGCCCTTGATGGGCTCACCGATGTCGCCGCCTTCGGTGATCACGATGTCGCCGTTCTTGATGCGCGGCAGGCTGCGCACCGGCTCACCACCCGGCGCGTGAGAGACCGCACACCGCAGCTGCCCCGCAGGTGATTCGCCTTGCAGCTCGAGCCGCTTGCCCGGCGTCAACACGATCGTCGGCACGCCGCCATCAGGCGCCACCCCTTCGTCCTGCAGTGAGACCGACACGCGCACCACGACGTCGAGAAACACGCCGCGGTTGCGGAAGTAGGTGATCTGCAGGGCCTCGGCGTTCTGCGCCACCTCCACCGTCGAAAGCTCGAGCGGGAAGACCTCCGAGAGACTGCCGCCCAGGCTGTTGTCGAGCAGGCACGACGACAAACACACGCCGAGCGCGAGCGGCCACCCACTCTTCATCGCTCCACCGCGATCTTCAGCGCACCGACACCGGGCACCGTGAGGCCCGTGTTGGGATCGACCGCGGGGGGCTTGCGATACACCACCACGCGCTTGCCCGAGGCGAAGAAGCCGATCTTCGGGTGATAGCCGCCGCCCTCGTCGACCACCGTCTCCCTCCAGGTGCCCACCACGCGCTGCGTGACCACCAGCTTGTCTTCGGTGGTGGTGCACGCCGTCTCGTTGACCGAGCTGCGCGGGCTGCAGATGTAGAAGGCGATCGCCGGCTCGTGGTTGACCGGATCCATCGAAAGCGAGGGGTACCAGCCGCCGCTGCCTGCGCCGAAGACCGGGTCGACCGCGCTCCACGCCGTGCCGTTGAGCGAGTTCAGGTAGCTCAGCTCGTTGGTCGAACGATCGACGAAGGCGATGCCGTAGCCCTCGGTGGGATCGTACGCGAGCGAGGCGCCGGTCTGGGTGTTCGAGACCGTCAGCAGCGCACCCGGGCTCGTCCACAGGTTGGTGCCCGCGTTGCGCTTTTGAAAGATGACGTTGATGCCGTTGGTGTCGGGGGTGCCAAACATCTGATCGTAGATGATGGCCGGCTGATCGTTCGCACCAATGACCATCTGGTTGTGGCCGCCGTACGCGTCCTTGTTGTTGCCGCCCTGGGCGAGGCAGGTGCCCATCGTCGGGGGCACGCCGCCTTCCCACAGCTCGACGTCAGAGCCCGCCCAGTCCTGCTGGGGGAACTGGCCAGCGTGGCCATCGCGGTACGCGAAGTAGAACTTGCCGGTGCTGTCGAAGGCGAGGGTCGGCCACAGCCCGACGAGGAAGCCACGATCGCTGACCGGGTTGCCGCAGGCGACCTGGTTGCCATCGGTCGCGACGATCGTCTCTGTCCACGTGCCGCCGCTGCGGCGGTTCATCACCGCGTCGCTCTGGTGCCAGAAAATCGAGATGGCCGGCATCGGAGGCCCACCCAGGTAGGCGACGATCGGGTCGCCGCTCACCGGCTCGAAGGCCAGCGCGATGCCGACCTTGCGCTGCACGGTGGCCAGCGTCTCGACGGGGGAGACCACGCCCTGCCGCCACTCGACGTACTTCACCTCGAAGTCAGGCGTGCCGGGGATCGACTGCGTGCCTTTGGCGCTGAAGTACGCCACGCCCACGCGCTCGCGCACCGGGTCAAGAGCCATGGCGAAGTAGGTGGCGTCGACCGCCGCGGGGTCGAGCTCGGTGACCGCAAAGCCCATCAGCGCGCCGCCACCACCGCCGCTGCCACCCGCGCCGCCCCCCTTGCCGCCATCGGTGGGGGTGGGCCCAGGGGGGCACGCCAGAAAACCAACCGCCAGCGCCAGGAGCATTCCGAGTCGGAGCATCATGAGTCCGATATCGTAGCCAATTCCCCCGCATGTTCGAGTGTGGAGGACACCCCACCCCGCTGTGTGGCGAAGGCTCCTCTTGCGGTGTGCAGTCTCAGGGGGAACACTCCGCCCCGCCCATGACGCGTGAAGACGAGCTGAACGCGCTGGTGCCCGCCCCCGACGGTGATGACGACATCACCCGTCGCGTGTTCGTGCACCACCTCACCTTTTTCGGCGGCGGAGTCGTGCTGCTGGGCGGGTGCAAAGAAGACAAACCCCAGGCGCCGCCGCCAGCCCTCATCAAGGCCCCGCTGACCGCCTCTCACAAGACGTTCACCGACGCCGAGTGGGCCACCTTGAGCGCGGCGTGCGATCGCATGCTGCCGCGCGACGAAGATCCCGGCGCGCTCGACGCGAAGGTGCCCGAGTACATCGACCGCATGCTGCAGACCGAAGCGCTTCAGCAGCTGCGAGCCAACTTCGTGCCCGGCGTGGCCGCCCTCGATCGCCGCGCGCAGCGCATGTTTCAGGTGCCCTTCGCGCAGGCCAAACCCGAGCAACAAGACGAGCTGCTCACGATCTTCAAGAACAGTGGTGAGAAGACCGGTGAAGCGCGCTGGTACGAGATGTTCGTGGTGCTGGTGATGGAAGGTTTCCTGGGAGATCCCAGCTACGGCGGCAACCAGGGAGAGGTCGGCTGGAAGCTGGTCGGCTTCAGCCTGGTCGGGCGCAACGTGAAGGGCGACCCGAAGGCGCCGTACGATGGCAGTCAGCGGCTTCACCAGCTGGTCTGCGGTGGTGGAAAGGGCTGCTGATGGCGAAGGACAGTGTCGACGTCTGCATCATTGGTTCAGGCGCGGGTGGCGCGCCGTTGGCCCTCGAGCTCGGCCGCGCCGGGTTCAAGGTCGTCGTGTTGGAGAAAGGCGCCTGGTACCAGCAGACCGATTTCGTGCACGACGAGATCATGAACTCGCGGCGCAACTTCTTCATGCCGTTGCCGTGGGATGAGCCTCACCTCTGGCGCACCGAAGGTCAGCCCTACGCCCGCACCAACGAGGCGTGGACAGCCAACTGTGTGGGCGGCGGCACGGTGCACATGAGCGGGTATTTCTACCGGCTCAAGCCCATCGACTTCCGCCAGAAGACCGAGCTCGGCGCGCCGAAGGGCAGCAACGTGGTCGACTGGCCCATCACCTACAAAGACCTGGCGCCCTATTACGACAAGGCCGAAGCCGAGCTGGGCGTGTCGGGCAACGCGGTGCCGCACCCGTTCGCCGAGCCGCGCAGTGGCAACTACCCGCTCCCGCCTCTCTCAGAGCACCCGGTCTCGGCAGAGATCGACAAGGCGGCCAAGTCGCTGGGCTGGCACGCGATCCCCACCGCGCGCGGCATTCTGAGCAGGCCCTACCGGGGGCGTGATGCGTGCGTGTACTGCACCCTGTGCGGCAGCTACGGCTGCGAACACGGCGCCAAGAGCAGCACCGCCGCCTCGCTCATTCCCGCGGCGATCGCCACCGGCAACGTCGAGCTTCGCCCCAAGTGCATGGCGAAGGAGATCACCGTCGACGCGAAGGGCCTCGCCAAGAGCGTCATCTATCTCGACGCCGACGGCGTGGAACAGGAGCAGCCCGCGCGGGTGATCGTCTCGTCCTGCACCGCGGTGGAAAGCGCGCGCCTGTTGCTCAACTCGAAGTCGAGCCGCTTCCCCAACGGGCTGGGCAACGACAACGGGCTCGTCGGCAAGAACCTGCTGTTCTCGAGCTTCGGTCAGTCGAAGGCGACGTTCTCGGTGGCCAAACGGGGCGCAGAGCTGCCCTGGCTCACGGCGAACATGCCCTTCGTCAACCGCAGCCTGCAGGACTTCTACGTGATGCCCGACGATCGGTTCGGCTTCCGCAAGGGCGGCACGCTGGGCTTCATGTGGGCGCACCCGAACCCCATCTTCGCGGCCGTGGGCATCGCCAAGAAGGGCGAGAACGGCGTGTTCGGCAAGGCGCTCAAAGACAAGCTGCGCACGTACCGCGACAGCCGCGTGCTCGAGTTCGAGATCTACGGCGAGTTCCTCTCGAACGACTCGACCTACGTGGGCGTCGACCCGACCGTGAAGGACAAGTTCGGCCTGCCGGTGGCGGCCATCACCATCAAGCGCCACCCGCTCGACTTCACCATGACGAAGTTCCTGGTCGATCGCGGCGAAGAGGTGCTGCAGGCGATGAACCCCGACAAGGTCGATCGGGTGGGCACCACGGGCGAGACCACCATTTTGCAGGGCGGTACCTGCCGCTTCGGCAAGGACGCTGCGACCAGCGTGCTCGACGCCGATTGCCGCAGCCATGTGGTGAAGAACCTCTACGTGGTCGACGGGAGCTTCTTGCCCACCAGCGGCGGGGTGCCGTTGACGCTGACCATCGCGGCCAACTCGTTCCGGGTGGCGCAGAAGCTGGTCGCGAGCTTGAAGAAGTGAGCGCTCGTCTACTGAATGTCGCGCAGGCGCAGCGGCAAGACGTCGATCTTCATGAGGTAGCGGGTGCGCGCGTCGGAGTCGACTTCGATCAGATGATCGCCCGTGCCCGACAGCTCGGCCTTGCGGGTGACCCAGCCGATTTTCTGACTCTCACCCACCAGCGTCTTGCCGGTGACCTCTACGCGCACGCGCGAGCTGCAGCTCTCTTCGAAGAAGTTCATGATGGTCTGCTCGCCTGCGCCTGCGGTCTCGAACAGGTAAAGGCCGATGCTGACCTCCGAAGGCTCGAAGAGCTTGATGGCCAGCTTGTTCTTGCCAGGAAACCGGCCTTCGACGTAGCTGCGATCACCCACGAAACAGCCGACGGTGGTGGCGCACACGTTCCACGCGCCCGAACAGTCGTCTTCGATTCTCGTTCCGATGAACTGGTCCTGAATGCTGCCGCACCCAGAGCCAACAATCGCGACGAGCAGGACCCAATGAAGTAGTTTCATGCGGCGTTTGACCACCTTCTTTTGAGGACTTTCATGAAGCGATCGTTGATCGTCGGCTGCATCAGCTCACTTGCGATTCTTTCGGGTTTGGCGGCTTGTGGGAAGGCGCCAGTGGCCTGTGATGGCGAGTCCCTCACCAATGCGGCTCAGGCCTGCCCCGACCGCGCCAGCCTCGGGTTCGCCCAGGAGTTCGGCAGCGGCACCTTCATCGGCATGAGCGTGCAGGAGGCGCTGCGCATTCAGAACGGCGGCATCGAAGACCTCAACATCAGCGCGGTGACCTTCAGCGGCGACTCCGCGTTCACCCTGAGCACCGAACCCTCGACCGTTCCGGCCAGCATCAAGGGCAACAAGAACTTCTTCATTCGCGTGTTGTTCGCGCCGACTGAGGCGAAGGCGTACTCCGGGAAGATCACCGTGCAGAGCAACGCCTCGCTGTCGCCCTCGCTGCAGTTCGACGTGAGCGGCTGCGGCGTGCCTTCCGATGGTGGAACGTCGCCCTGCTACCGCGACGGCGGCCGCTAAAGACTCGTTTGAAATGGTTCGGGGGCGCCGTTTCCCCCGAGCGGAGTCGAGGGGTCACTTGCCGCGCGAGTGAGAAGTCCTCCCTCGACTGCTTCTCCTGAAGAACAGCCCCCACCGTTCGCATCGAGCGCAGTCGAGATGCAACCTGCCGCGCGAGCAAAGGGTGCCCCCCGGCTTCGCTCGCAGGGTTCTTTCGAAATGGCGAACCGACACCGCTCATCCCGAAGCGGAGTCGAGGGATTGCCTCTCCTTCGCACTGCAAGGGCCCCCTCGACGGCGCTCGGGGAGACCGGTGATTGGAGTCATTTCTATTTCCGCCAACCCTCTCGGGATGACCGGTTGTGGGCGGCTACGGCTTGGCGAACCCGCAGCCAGCATCGACGACCGGGCACGTGCCCGTGCCCCCATCGGGCGCCGTGAAGTTGGCCGGGTACGGCGCGATGCGCTGGCTGATGCGATACCGAATCGGGTCGTTGTCGGTGCGATCGATCGCCGCGATGTTGGCGAAGTAGGTGCCGCCCGCCGTCCGCGCCGCTGA
>JAYVFP010000362.1:0-62805 GCA_043773025.1 Archangium sp. | reverse complement strand
TGCCCCTCCGCCAGACCGCACCCCGGTAGGCCGCTGCGCCACCGCCTGAAATCTGCTGAGCCCTGCCGCGGAGGAATCATCCATGGGCAGAAAGAGCGAGCGGGAGAAGCGGAGTTGGAAACAGTGGAAGCCGGAGCAGGCGCGCCGGGAGCTGGAGGCTTGGCGGTCGAGCGGGCTGACGCTGGCCACCTACGCGGAGCGACGTGGCGTGACGACGACGCGCCTGAGTTGGTGGCGTGAGCGACTGGGCGAGCCGAACGAGCCAACGTCGGAGATGCGGCTGGTGCCGGCGATCGTGACGTCGATGCCGAGGCCGATGCCGGCGTCCGGCGGAGCGGTGACGGTGCGGTTGCCGGGCGAGGTGACGCTGGAGGTGTCGGACGTCAGGTTGGTGCCGCCCGACTGGGTTGCGGCGGTGGCATGGAAGCTGTCGAGGGCCGGGTAGTGCTGTTCCTTCCGCGAGCGGTGAAGGTCTACGTGGCGACGGCGCCCTGCAATCTGCGGCGGAGCTTCGACGGGCTCTCGAACGAAGTGCGGGCGGTGCTGGCGATGGACCCACTGAGCGGCCACGTCTTCGTCTTCCTCAACCGCCGCAAGACGCAGGTGAAGTTGCTGCTGTGGACACGAGGAGGATTCACCATCCTGCACAAGCGGCTGGAGCGGGGCACCTTCGCGTTTCTGCAGCAGGTGACGACACAGGCGACGCACGTCGACGTGGACGTGCACGAGCTGGCGATGCTGCTGGAGGGAATCGACGTGACGAGGGCGCGGGCCTCGACGCGATGGGAGCCGCCCTCACACGCGCGAACCGCGTGACGAATTCTTCGCCGCGCGCATTGCCGTCGCAGCGATGCTGGTTAATTTGAGGCGCCCGTGACGAGCGCCGCCCCCGCCATTTCTGAGCCGCCGAAACCGCAGCGGGGGCGGCCTGTGTTGGAGGTGCTGCAGGAGATGCTGGCTGCTGGCCGCACCGCCGAGGTGGTGGCGCTCGTCGCGAAGCTGGTGTCGCGGAACACCGAGCTGGAGCGAGCGCTTCACGACGCGAAGACGAAGTTCAAGTCGCGCGAGGGCGTGTCCACCGCGCAGTTGGTGCTGCTGCTGGGCGGGCTGGCCGTCGAGACCAACCCCACGCTCGCTGAAGTCGACGCGAAGCTGCGTGCGTCGTCTGGGCTCGACGAGAAGCAGCGTCAGGACGAGGCGAAAGCCGTCGAGGGGAAGAAGCCGCGCCAGCCGCAGGTGCGCAAGCCGTTGCCGGCCCACCTGCCGCGCGTGCCGAACCTCATCCTCGTGGCCGAGGAGCAGCGGCCCTGCCCGCTGTGCGGCGCGCTGAGGACGTGCATCGGGCACGACGTGACGGAAATCCTCGAGCTCATCCCCGCGCAGCTCTTCGTGCGCTGCGACATGCGCGAGAAGTTGGGGTGCCTGCCCTGCGACGGCGAGTTGGTGCGCGCGCCACTGGGCGACAAGGTGGTGGCCGGCGGGAGGATGGGCACCGCGCTGGTGGCGTCGGTCATCGTCGACAAGTACCGCGATGGGCTTCCTCTGACGCGGCAGGTGGAGCGCTTCGAGAGGATGGGGCTCGACATCGCCATCTCCACGCTGGCGGACCAGGTGCGGTGGGCGGCGGAGGCGTTGGAGCCCCTGTGGCGCGCGGCCCTGGCAAAGGTGGTGAAGGCCGACGTACTGCACCTCGACGCCACGTCGTTGGCCGTGCTGGCCAGGGACCTCGCGTCCGGCATCAAGCTCGGCACCATCTGGGGCTACGTCGGCGCAGACGTCACCGACGAGGGGACGGAGCACACGGCCGTATGTCTCTATGCCTCGACGGGGAAGGCTCATGGCCAGCGCCCGGGCGAGCTGGGCCCCCATGAGGTGCTGTCCATGCGCGAGGGCGAGGTGGTGGCCGACGCGTCACCGCTCTTCGACGCGTCCTTCAAGCGGAAGGAGCTGCAGGAATGCGGATGCAACATGCACTCGCGGCGGCGCTTCACGAAGGCGCTCGATGCTGGCGACACCCGCGCGGCCCTGCCGCTGGCGGCCTTCAAGAAGCTCTACGACCTCGAGAAGGAGCTCAAGGACGCCACCATCGAGGAGAGACGCCGGGTGCGGCAGGAGAAGAGCAAGCCCGTCTATGACGACTTGCTGGCGTGGGCCGTGGCCCACCGGCCCTATGAGCCACCGTCATCGAACATGGGCCAGGCGCTGCAGTACCTCTGCAACCACCACGTGGCGCTCACGCGCTACCTCGGCAGCGGCATCATCCCCATCGACAACGGCGTCGTGGAGCGGCTCCATGTCCGCACCGCCCTGACGAGGAAGAATTTCTTGTTCGCGGGCAGTGATGCCGGCGCCGAGCGCGCCGCCGTCGCGTACACGCTGCTGGGCTGCTGTGCGTTGGTCGACGTGGACCCGGTGGAATACCTCGCCGACGTCCTTCCGCGGCTGGCGACCAGAAGGGTGCGCATCAGCGACATGCCGTCCCTGCTGCCGGCCGCGTGGAAGGCCGCGCGCGATGCCCGCGCCGCGCAACTCGCTGCCGCGGCCTGACGGCCGCGTATGGTGTGGCCTGAAATGGCACGCCCTGACGAGAGACAGCTCACCATCTGCATTTCCGAGCAGCAGCTCGCCCTGCTGAAGAAGCTCGACTACCCGTGCTCGGAGGACGTGCTGGCCTCTGCCACCCTCGTCGAGGACGAGGGCTTCGTGCTGACGGGGAAACGCGACCACTTCGAGATGCTCGCCGGCTTCGTGGCGGGCGACGCCAACCACTGCCGCCGCGGGCGTCGCCAAGACGAACTCTACGGCATCTCGGAAGTGCTTGAGAACGCGCTGACCGCCCGGGCCTGGCCACGCTGACCGAGCAACAACCTCCAGGCCAGTGATGCTGGTCGCGGTGGTCGCGGAACGGGTCGGCGTCAGCGCCGCCGTCAAGCCGTTTCCACCAGCCGACGGGGTGCGATCGGGCGGATGGGCACCCGCGCAGCGATTGTGATGCTCGAGCTGCACCCAATCCTGACATCGAGCCCTGCGCGCCCGAAGAGCTCCGCTTCCGTGGGCGCAACTACTCCTCGTAGGGGCCCAGGAAGCGCTCGCCGTTGAAATGGATGAGGTGAGTTGGTGCGTCGGCCACCCACGCTTCGGTCTCCCACGAGATCTCCGACAAGTGTTTGACCATCGAACGACGATCAACGAACGCACTCACGAAGACCAGACCGGCAGAGGATCGCTTGAAGAGTCTTTGAAGTTCGGCACGCCGCTTCGCATCAACGGGTCCATGGCTGGCGACCGCCTCGATCAGCACGAGCCAGCCCTTCGACCGATGATGAACAATGACGTCGGGCATCTTGCCGTGATCGTCGAGTTCGACGCCGAGGTCAGCGAGTGCACCCTTCTCAAAATGAGTGAACTTTGAGAGCGCGTCACCGATGTAGAGGACATGTCCCCCTGGAGTAAATCGCGGACAGAATTCCTCGACGATGCGAGCAACCAGCGGGTTCTGGCCTCCAGGCGAGAGCTTGATCGTCTTGCCGGACGGCAACCGAACGGGAACGAGCTGCATCTCGCGCTTCTTGGCGTACTTGGCCGCTAAAAAACCAAGCTTGTCGGTGAAAGCGCCAAGCTTCGACCGCCAGTGCTTTGAACCAACAGACTTGAGGAGCCGTAAGAAGTCTGGAGCGACCTGGTACACGGTCTTGTCGCTATTGACCGGACGAGCTGGATCATCGGGGTTTTGTGCGATCAAACCAGCGTCGAGCAACTGATGAATCGACCGTCGCCTGACGGTCTCTCGCGAGTTTGGCGCGTAGGATTTGCCGTAGTGCTCTTTGAAAAAGTCCATCATCGGCGTCACTCCCTGAAGCGGATCCTGAGCATCTGACCACTCGTGCTCAGGGCGAAGGTCGAGCAGGGAGAGCAGAACGAGCGCTGTGCGCTCATTCTGCTGCGCCTTCGGCATTCCAACGTCGCTCAGCAACTGCTTCGCCTCAGCAATTCGCGCTTTGACCCGCGCGGGATTCAGCGACTTCTTGTTCGTTGCCATCTTGAAGAGGACCTTTGCGACGAGTGAGTCGACCACGTGCTGATCGAGAGACGCGAGCCCGATGCTCGCGACGCGCGCTCCGAGCACCATCAACTGCTTGTGGCTCGGGTATTTCAGACTCCGGAGGTCACCGGCGTTCACCTGTGTGTGGCCGCTGAGCTGCCGAAAGTACTCGTCCAGAATCGTCGAGTTCAGAAACGCGAGCAGGCCAAGGGCCAGCGGGCGCTCCAACTCACGTCCGTTCGAATGAAAGTAATTTAGATGGTTTTCGAGCCCGATGTGCTCGCCTTCAGCCATCGAGCGATCGAGCAACGCGGCGACAACACGACGCTTCTCTTCCTTCGAGCTAAAGCGCTTGACGAGTACGTACGTTCCGTTCGGGATGAGCGCGTCACGAGTGGCCTCGCAATCAACGACAGCATTCGGCTTTCGGAACACTCGTGGCCAGCCAATCTGGCTGTGCCTGAAGTGCCCGGGCTGAATGAGAGGGACCGTTCCGTGTGTGGCGTTTTCGCGCAGATGCTCTCGCACACGAAAGTCGACCACGCGCCCCGTCGATACGCGCAAGCCGAGGTCGCCAAGCGAACAGCTCAGTTCGCCCATTTGCTTCGCGACTTGCGAGGCAAGCTCGTCAGTCGGAAGGCGTATGAAACGTTCCGGATCCGAGTCGAGCACCACCTCTGAGTAAGAGAGAACGCGCCGTGTCTCGTCCTCAGAATCGGCCGTTGTGGTCGTGACTTCGACTGTCCGCGACACATGGCCACGTTCAGCGTGGAACACGATGTTCTCCTGGAGCACCGCGTCCTCGCTGAAGGCAGAGGTTCTCGAGTCGAAAAGATGAACACGTCGCAATCCCATGCGCGCCAGGAACTCTTCGCGAAACGGCCGAAAATACGTCCCGTTGCAGAAGCTCCGCGGAGTGATCGCGACGAGCTGGCCGCCCTTTCGCAGCAGTCTGGTGCTGAGCGACAAGAATGCCGTATACAAGTTCGAAGTTGAGGCGCCGATCGAGTCGAGAAGCTTCCGCTCGAGTGACGCACTCGCGAGCTTTCGGTACGGAGGGTTCGTCACGACGCAGTCGAACTCCGACGACGATGCCTCCGCGAATAAGGTATTCCGCAGTTGGTCCACTGCGCTGTGGATGAAGTCGGTCTGGCGAATTTCCCACCCGAGCTTCGTTCCCTGCTCGCGCGCGAACTCAGCGCACTGAAGAAGGGTTCGTGCAAGGTACGAAGCGAGAAGCGGGTCCACCTCGTAAGCAACGATCTCGATATGAGCGGGAGCGCTGCTTCTCCTCAGAAGCTCGACGACCACCGCGGCCGTGAGCGAACCCACCCCTGCTCCTGGATCGAGCAGACGAAGCGAGCTGCCGGGGACGTCAATCATCCTCGCCATCAGCCTCGCCACATCAGGCGGCGTCATGAACTGACCAAACTCAACCCGACGATCGTCCGACAGGCCTTCGTTGGCTTCGAGGCGAAGCCGATTCACATGCTGAACCAGAGCCTCGCCAGGGTCTGTCGAGCCGAGAAGCCGTTGAGAGAGACCCGCATTCATCGCCGACTACGTATAGCCGCTGGCGCCGACATGTCCTCTCGATTCGCGCAGCGCCGGGCAGCGCCGGGCAGCGCCGGGTGCACGACCAGATTGAGGCAGGCCCGCAATTCCGATGGGATCGACAAAGGCGCGAGCCGCGCGGATGAAGCGAGCGGGCCAGCGATGGGGAATGGTGCGCGCCCGACGCATGGTTCACCTTCGTGCCGTCTACCGCACCGCTGCCGCGGTCCGTTTTCATTGGGCCATCAGGGAGGGCCTCAACGCCCCCACGGCCAAGCCCAAGAACCAGCTGCTACCCAACGCGCCACGCCGCGCGAAGCACGGCTACACCCCAAGTCGATTCAGCTCTCGCTACCGGGCAGCTGCCGCCTCAAAGTGATCCTGCACCCCGCAGCGCCTCGTTGACCGTCTTCTTCCAATTCAGTCGGGATCGTTGGGCTCGGGCTCACGGGGCGCCCTCTCTGCGCTGGAAGTACCCCGGCGAGACGACGAGCTGATGGCCCAGAGGCTCGTACCCGACGGGCACCTTGTTCTTTCGCAGATCGGAGACGACCTCTTCGCCATCGTTCGGAACCTCTCGATTGCCAGGCGGTGAAGGCGTGTGGGCTGACCGCGACGCGTCACTTCCCGCAGCCGTTGTTCGGCCTGTTGTTGGTGAAGACCACCGCGGGATCCACCACGTCGATGACGCTGCCCAGCATCGGCTCGTTGTTGCACGAGATGGCGCCATCGCCGCTCGCCGCCGAGTTGCCTTCGAACACGTTGCCCACCCCGAGAATGACGCCCGACGCCGCACCCGAGATGGCCCCACCGAACGACGGGATACCGGCGTCACCTGCCAGCGCCTTGTTGTTCTTGAAGACGTTGTTGTTGATCTTCACGAGGTCTTCGTCGCCGCTGATGCGCATCAAGCGCAGCGCGCCACCACCGCAGCGATCCGTGGCCGTCGGCGAATAGAGCTCACACTCGCAGGCGTTGTTCTCGAAGCGAGAGTCGGTGATCTCCACGAGGCCGGTGTCGGGCCAGTAGCCGTGCGAGAAGATCTCCACCGCGCCCGCCGCTGACCACGAGCGGTTGTTGGTGAAGGTGCAGTGCCGCAGAATCGTGCCCTTCTTGTTCACGTACGAGTTGAGCGCTCCGCCCCGGCGCCAGATGACGCTGTCGCGGTTGCGATCGTCTTTGTAGGTGTCGGAGATGGTCACGTACTCGAGGTGAACCGGCTCGTGCGTGTGAGAGATGACCAGCCCGTACCACCCGGTCTCTGGCGTCTCACCGCGGAAGACGATGGGCTCTTCGGCCGTGCCGATCGCGCGGATGCTGCCGCTGCCTTCGATGGCGGGCGGCTCGAGATCAGGCACCAGCATGTCGCGGCCGAAGTGGAAGCGGCCCTTCACGATGAAGGTCGTGCCCGCGGGGATGTCGAGCGTCACGCCGGTGGGGATGATGACGTCACCCGTCACGCAGTAGGTGCCCTTCGCGAGAGTGCTGACGGTTCCCTGGAGCTCGATGCAGCCGCCTGCATCCGGCTCGATGACCTCGACGGTCGACGAGCCGCCCCCGGGGGTGGACATGGTTCCGGTACACGACAACGTGGTGAAGAACACGAACACGGCAGCGATGCGCGACATGGGTTCCCCTGCTCAGCGGCATGAGCCGTTGACTGCGAGTTATGGGGTCGACCCATGCATTCCAGTGACCACCCTGCCCCAGAGCGATTGATGGGGATTGACGCGGCAAACGTTGCGTTCGCGTGCGCGCACCCGCACGGGTGTGCATCGAGCGTTTCCGCACGGTGACGGCTCAGGCCAGGTCGCACCGTAAAAAGTGTGCAGGCCAGATCAGCAGCACCAGCGCGGCTCTTGCCCAACCTGGCTCCATGCGAGCAATAAAGACGGAACGAAGTCACACGCTGAATCGTTTCGGTGGAACGCCATGACGCTTGGTTTGCTGCTCGGTTTGATCGGCTCCACTCCGCTCATCGATGGGTATGTGTCGAGTTGTGCGACGCCGGTCGATGGTTTCGCAGTTCCGGCGGGCGCGGTGGCCGCGGCGGCGGGCCGGGTGAGCGTCGTCGACGGTCGGGTCGAGGTGGAGCACTGCTTTTTTGAGAACGCGGAGGTGCGCAAGGTCCGCTCGGTGGTCGATGGGCTCACGGCGATCGAAGTGAAGACCGGTGAGCTGGTCTCGCGCGGCCAGCGGCTGGGGCGCGGGGTCGAGGCGCGCACGGTAATCGATGGGGTTTCAGCAGCCGACTTCGTGCGCGGGCGCGAGCGGTTGATGGTGCCTTCACTCGAGCCGGTGCTGGTGGTGGTCGACGTGGAGGGACATCGCGCCGTTCGTTTCTCAGCCGGACGTATGACGCATGCGTGGGAAGTGGGGCGCGGCCAGGCATCAGGCGCGAAGGAGCTGCGAGGCGATCTGCGCACGCCGCGCGGGTTGTATTTCGTGGTCGAGCACACCACCGGTCCGTTCGCGGGTGACTTCGCGGAGTACTTCGGCGGGGCGTGGGTGAAGTTGAACTATCCGAACGCGTTCGACGCGGAGCGCGGCGTGGATGCAGGGCTGATCAGCCGCACGCAGGCCGACGACATCGCTGGGAAGTGGAGAAGGCGGTCGGCCGTGCCGCAGAAGACGAAGCTCGGCGGCGGCATTGGGTTTCACGGCTGGAACGCGCCGTGGGATGGGCCGGATGGTGGGTATGGGTTGAGTTGGGGATGTGTGGTGATGCATCCGGAAGAGGTGCGCGGGTTTTATGACGTGGTGCCCGTGGGTACGCCGGTAGTGTTGTTGTGAACGCCCTCTCCCCGCTTCGGAGACTGTTGAAAGAGGTGCCTCGACTCCGCTCGAACGGAACCGGCCGAAATCCGTTCAGCCCGAGCGAAGTCGAGGGCGTACTTCAACAGTCTCCCCCGCGGGGAGAGGGAGACCTCCGTTGAATCCTGACACCTCGAGGTGACGCAGGGGATGCTGAAGCTGTTCTCGGACCCCCACGACATGCCGGAATCCCTGCCGTGCCGCCGCGAAGAAGGCGGGTCCTCAGTGAGAGCGTAAAGAAGCGCGGAGCATCGCACTCCCACCGCGTGCCGTCACGGTTCCCCCCCTCGCTGACCTACGCGGCCTTGGTGGTGCCCTGCGCTGCGAGTGCCTTTTCGTAGAGGGGGTAGAGCGTCCCTTCCTCTGAAGCGATTCGCCCAGAAAGTGCGCTGAGAACCCTGACCCAGTCCTGCTTGAACATGGCGGGGTCCACTATCGGTCTGTCGTACTTGCGCAGGCACCATCGCCGCGGGCCTGGGCACGCTGTTGGTGGCCGCTCGCGGCGTGGCGCCCGATTGGGCCTCGGTGGCGCTGGGCAATGCGCTGCTGGCGACGGCCTCGTCGTTGTTCGTGGTCGGCTTTCGCCGCTTCTCGGGCGTCGCCGATACGGGGCTGTGGACGTTGGTGGTGGGGCTGAGCACCGGGGTGGTGGGGGCGAGCCTGAGTATCTCCGCGCGGGTGGTGTGGATCTCCCTCGTCACGGCAGCGGCCTGCGCGGGCTGCCTGGTGTACCTGGCGCGCCTCTGGCGCCTCCACCGGGTCACAGCGCTGGTGACGGCCACCATTCTGGGGTTGGGCGTGCTGATCAGCCTGGGCCGCGCGGCGATCGTCGCGAAGGATGGCATGGTGGGCAGCCTGCTCGAGCAGCGGGGTTGGCAACACCTGCTCCCTTTCGTGTACTCGATGCTCTTTCAGACGTGGCTGCCCGTGGCCATCGGGCAGTTCGTCAACGCGCGCCTGGGGCTCAAGCTGATCCGCGCGCGCGAGGAAGCGGAGGCCGCCAGCAAGGCCAAGAGCGTCTTCCTCGCCACCATGAGCCACGAGCTGCGCACGCCGATGAACGGGGTGATCAACCTGGCTGATCTCGCGCTCGATGAGCCGCTGACCGACACCGCCCGCCAGTACCTGCGCGGCGTGCACGAGTCGGCGCGCTCACTGCTCGGCATCTTGAATGACGTGCTCGACTTCTCCCGGCTGGAAGCGGCGCGGGTGGAAGTGGAGCGCATTCCCTACGGCCTGGAAGAGCTGCTGCGCCAATCGGAGGTGCTGCTGGGCCCCGGTGCGCGCGGGCGCGGGCTCGCCTTCTCGGTGATCCTCGAAGGCGCGCTGCCCAGGCTGGTGCTGGGGGATCCGCTGCGGTTGCGCCAGGTGTTGAACAACCTGCTGGGCAACGCGGTGAAGTTCACCCAGGCGGGCGCGGTGACCTTGCGGGTGAGCGCCCAGCCTGCCGCGCCCGGGCACGCGTTGATCCGCCTGGCGGTGGAGGACACCGGGGTGGGCCTGTCCACCGAAGCGCAGGGCCGGCTGTTCGTGTCGTTCTCCCAGGCGGACGCGTCCACCACGCGCAAGTTCGGCGGCACCGGGTTCTTCTTCTCGCTCCCCTTTCAGCTGGCCCCGGAGCTGCCGGCGCTGGCGCCTGAAGTGCAGCCGCCCCGGCCCACCTTCCCCGGGTTGGAGGTGTTGCTGGTGGAAGACAACCCCACCAACCAACTGGTGGCCCGCCGGCTGCTAGAGCGGCAAGGCGTGAAGGTGACCCTGGCCGCCACGGGCCGGCACGCGCTGGAGCAGGTGCAGAGCGGTGCCCGCTTCGACGTGGTGCTGATGGATTTGCAGATGCCCGAGCTCGACGGCCTGGAGGCGACGCGCGCGCTGCGAGCGCTGGGCTTTCGGCCGCCCATCATCGCCATGACCGCCGACGTGCTCACCTCCAGGGAGCACTGCCTGGCCGCGGGCATGAATGATCATCTGTCCAAGCCGATCGACCCGCGCCTGCTCTACGCCACCCTGGTGGCGTGGACGAAGGGGCCCGCCTCGCCGACCTGAACTGGGTGCGTAATCGCGCCCCTACTCGGAAGTCCGATGATGCAGGTGAAGGGCGGCGAGCGCCGAGCCACCACCGCGGACGAGCTCGGAGAACCACCCCACCTGCGCGGCGGGGAGGCAGGCGGCGCCGCTCAGTACGCTTCCTTCAGGTCCTTCCAGATCTGATCAGGGCGTGTTCCCGCGCTGAGCGCCTCGCGGTAATCGGCCAGTGCACCCAGGCGCGCGCGAGACTCTGACGAAGGAAGCCGCTTCGCTTCGACCTCGAGGCGACTGAGCAGACTCTCGACTTCCTGGCGGGTATGCCGCTTCGCCTTGACGAGAGCGACAGGCCGGATGGGGCGCTCGACCGGCGGCTTGGCGACGACCGGCGGCTTCACCGGGTCGACGTTCGGAAGGACCGGGTCGATGGGCCTGGGTGGCTCGACCACCGGGGGCTTCGGGTCGGAGTCTGCGACCGGGTCAGCCACGGTCGGCCCGGGGTCGGCGCGAGGCGCGGGTGCGACGGGCGTCTCCGGGTCTATCGAAGGAACCGGGGCCTGGGTGCTCGCGCGGAGGAACAGCCACGCGACCAACCCCGCGACGACCACCAGCCCCGCTCCTCCGGCGAGCATCCTTCGTCGGGTTCCCGGCACCGACACCCTGGCGGTGATGGGCGAAGGCTCGCGGGCAGGCGCGGCCACGGGCAAGGCGCTCGCCCTCGGCGCCGGCGCCGGCGTCGCCAGGGGTGCTGACCTGATGACAGTGCCCGCGGAGAGCAGCTGCCGACGAATCGCCACCAACTCGCGGCGCACCGTCTGAGCGGAGCGAGGCCGCTCGAGCGGGTCTTTCAGAAGCAGGCGCGCGACGAGCTCTTCGAGCGCTTGCGGGATCGACGAATCGATGTCACCGAGCGCGGGTGGGGTGGCCGACACGTGCTGCATGAGCAGCTCCAACGGATTGGGTGCGTCGAAGGGCAGCTTTCCGGTGAGCAGCTCGAAGGCGATGACCCCGACGGCGTAGAGATCGGTCGCGGTGCTCACGGCGAGCGCGCGGGCCTGCTCGGGCGCCATGTACTGCGGGGTGCCCTTGACGATGTTGGCGCTGGTCTGGGGCACGCTGCTCGCGCCATCGGTCAGCTTGGCGAGGCCGAAGTCGAGCAACTTGACCTGCCACTGCCCCTCCCTGAGCTTCGAGAGATGCACGTTCGCCGGCTTGAGATCGCGGTGAATCACCCCCGCGGCGTGCGCGGCGTCGAGCGCGCTGAGCATCTGCTCGAGCACGTCGATCGCCTCGACCGGATGAAGCCGCGTGACGTCGGCAAGGTGCTGGTCGAGCGATTTTCCCTCGAGCAGCTCCATCACCACATAGGGCGCGCCCGCGGGGGTCGTGCCGAAGCTGAAGATGTCGACGATGCCGGGGTGGCGAATGGAATTCGCCGCGCGGGCCTCGGCGAGCAGCGCCTGGAAGCTCTCCTTGCCGGCAGCCGTCTCCGGGCGGAGCACCTTGATGGCGACCCGCTTGCCGATCTGCGGCTGAATGCCCCGGTACACGATGCCCATGCCCCCCGCACCGAGGTGCGCCTCGACCTCGTACTCACCCAGGCGTTGCCCCACGAGGCTGGCTGCTTGGTCCACCAGATGGTTCCCCTGCACCACCACGTTGACCGAGGGAGCAGGAGGCTGTCGTGGCTCTGACGGGCGCTGGCGAACCACGGTCCGCTCGGAGCCTGTCGGGTCGGGAGGCAAGGAGTGGGAATCAGTGTCGGTCATGAGGAAGCCTCACTGGAATCAAGCACGGAAGGGTACTCGTACTCGGTGCGATCTGTCGCTCCCCTGGACGGTCTGTGCTTGAGTCGGCCTCGCATGATGAGCGCCACGGTCCCCTTGCTGCTGCACCTGATGTTGACGGCCACTCCCAAAGTCGGTCTGACGATCGGCTCGCGGGTCGGTGTTCCTGAGGGCGAGGCGATCACGGTCAGAGACGACCTGAAGAAGGCGCTGGTCGTGACTGGCCTCGAGGTCGAAGCCGCCGACTGGTCCTGTGGCGCGGATCACGCCTGTCTGCGGGACAAGGGAAAGGCGGCGGGGTTGGGCGCGGTCGTCTCACTCACCCTGGCGCGCGGGCCCGTGAGCATCACCGTCGACATCGAGGTGGTGTCGACGCAGACCGGCGCTCAGCTCGCCCAATACACCTGGAAGTGGAAGCGAGGGGCTGAGCGGGCGCTGGCTGATGGTCTACAGGTGTTGGCCAGGAACCTCGCAGCCCCCATCGTCGCCCACCAGAACGCGGTGACGCAGTCTGACGCGCCGGTGAAGGACTCGCTCGTGCTCGTGCTCACGCCCTTGCCGAAGCCAGAGCTGAGCGCGAACCAGCCCTCTCGAGCCCCGGTGGTGGTCACGGCCGTCGGCGCGGGAGCGGCGCTCATCGCGTGTGCCGTGTTCACGGGAGTCGCCGTCGCCAATCACGGGGAGCTGCCCCCTGTGGGCTCCGGCAGGGAACTGATTCCGCTCGCCAGGGCGGAGCAGCTCCGTGATGCGGCCAACGGCGCCTACACGGGTGCGGCAGTCGCGGGCGGCGTCGCGGCCGGGCTGGCGGTTACTTCCCTCGTGCTCTGGCTGGTGACGAAGTGAACAACGGCTTGCGATGGGTCTGGTTGTGTCTGGGGCTGGCTGGCTGCCAGTGCGTCGATCTCAAGGACTACCTGGTGGATGACGGAGGCCTGGGCGGAGGCGGCGCAACAGGGGGCGGAGGCGGCGCGACAGGGGGCGGAGGCGGCGCGACAGGCGGCGGAGGTGGCGCGACAGGCGGCGGAGGCGGCGCGACAGGGGGCGGAGGCGGCGCGACAGGCGGCGGAGGCGGCGCGATTGACGCGGGATGCATGCCCACCGACGCAGGCGATCCCCTCGACGATGCAGGAGTCGACTCCAATTGCGATGGCGTGGACGGGATTGGGAGGACCCAAATCTATGTGGACGCCACTGCCAACTACTTGGGTATTCCGACGATAGGAGACCCCGCCCGCCCCTTTCGCGAATTGGGAGCGGCGCTGTCCGCAGCCGCAGTCGCGGCTGGCCGCACCTCTCCCATCCTGATTGCTAGCGGCACCTATTCAGAGGCGGGGCTGATCTGGAATGGAGGGCCACTCGTGTGGGGAGGCCGGAATCCGATGAACGGCTGGGCTCCCGGAAGCGCGCCATCGATTCTTGATGGAGGGACCACGGCACTCGTCGTGCGTGGAGTGACGCCTGGCGCAACGCTCAGGGGCTTGACCATTCAGGCTGCGGCCGCGACGGGGTGGGGACAAAGCTCGATTGGGGTCTTGGTCGACGGCTGCGACCCTTCGTTCGTGGATGTGGTGATTCGCGCTGGCGCCGCAGGTCCGGGGCTCCCGGGGCAGAGGGGGGCAGATGGAGGCTCCGGCAACCCGGGGGGCAAAGGGGACGTGGGCGGCGCGGGAATAGGAGGCGCCGGAGTGTGTGGTGGCTTGACCGGTGGCGACGGAGGAGATCCAGGGTCAGGCACAAGTGCTGGGCAGCAGGCGCCCGGCGGAGGAGGCGATGGCGGGGCCGCGCTGAACAGTGGTGGGACCTGCACTGACCTCATGTCCGCCGACCCTGCCGGCGGCGCGGGCAGCGAAGGCGCAGCCGGAGCAAACGGCCGCACCGGCGATGGAGGAGCCAGCCCCGGCGGTCTGGACGGAGGTTTGTGGGTGGGGGCCGACGGCACGCTCGGAGATGCCGGTCTGCCTGGGATGCCGGGCCTCGGTGGAGGTGGCGGCGGAGGCTGTTATTTCTACGCGGCTATGGACCCGACGACCCCCTCTGCCTGTATGACGGTTGGGACGGGGTGGGGTGGCGGGGCTGGCGGCAGCGGAGGCTGCCCGGGCGCTGGAGGCCGCGGAGGCGCCGGAGGCGGTGCGTCCCTGGGACTGGTCGTGAGCGCCGGTCGCCCCCGCCTGGGTTCTGGAGTTCAGATTTTCTCCGGCAGCGGTGGCCCTGGAGGCGCGGGAGGACTCGGCGGGTCTGGCGGTCCCGGCGGCGTTGGCGGTATTTCAGGATCTCATGAAGTCTGCGCTTTTCCTGGTCCTACCGTCTCCTTCGGACAAGGTGGAATGGGGGGCCGCGGTGGGACAGGCGGTCAAGGAGGCCAGGGTGGTGGGGGGCGCGGCGGACACAGCATCGCCATCTACTGCGCAGCCGACGGCGGTTTTGATGGAGGCGCTTCGCTCGTCCTGGGGGCTGCCGGTGACGGTGGGCTTCCCAACGGCAACGCTGGTGCACGGTTGTCAACTTTCGGCTGCCCTTGAGGTGCGTTCTGCTCAGCGCAGGTCCTGGCTTGAGCCACGCTTCGGCGCCGAGCATCGTGTCGGGCTCAGTGGCCGAGCGCCCGGTTCCGTTCGTGCCGAGCGGAGTCGAGGCACTATTTCACCAGTCTCCCAAAGGAAGAGGGAGCCTCTTGTTCTGTTGTGACGTGATCAGTTCTTCGCGACCACGTCGGCCTTGAGCCCCTCGACCCACGCCTTGTGCTCGTTGCCGTAATACAGGTACGCGCGGCTCGCGGGCCCCACGTACTTCCCCGGCACCGCGGCCACCAACGAGATCGGCACCCGCAGTGACGACTTCGGCGTCATCCCGCGCCAGTACAGCACCACGTCACGCCCCCTGATTTCATACGCGTCGATGGTCTTCGCCTTCACCAGCTCCTTGAGCTGATCAACGCGCGGCTCGAGCCCACCGGGCACGCCGACGATCGCCACCACGGTCGGCAACTGCGTGTCGGTCAAGTTCGTCACCCGCGCCGTCGCCTCGACCACGTCACCTTCCGACAAGCCCACCTTCGACAACGAGACCTCGAGCGACACCTTGGTCTCCGGTGAGTTCTCTGGCTTGACCCGGTTGCTCTTGACCGCCATCGACCACGGCAACTGCCCGCCCCCTTCCTGCACCAGCTCGAGCGTGTGTTCACCCGCAGACAGCAGCTCAGACGCATCGGGCAGCATCAGCGCGGTCTGCGTGGTGCCGTCGTACTTCACCGCCGCACCCAGCGGCCTACCGTCGACCAGCAGCTTCACCGCACCCGGCTTTCGCCCCGCGCTGCGCAAGCGGTCGTATTCGAGCACGGCCTTCAGGGCGAGCACGGTGCTCTGCGTCGCGCCGTAGCTGCCGTCTTTGCTCGCTTCAGCCAGGCCCTTGATGGCCTTCTCCACGTTGGCGACGTATTCATTGCCCGCGCGCAGCCACGCCAGCGTCGCGAACGCAGTGGTCTCGATGGCCAATGACTGCCCCGTGCTGCCCACGATGCTCTGCGTGCCGAAGGCCACGAAGCCCTTCTCATCCTGCTTCTCAGCGAGCTTCTTCATCAACTGCCCCGCGGTCGAAGCATCACCCGCCAGTTGCGCCACGTTCGCGGCCACCGCCACCACGTAGCTGTTCGCAGAAGTAAGGCCAGCCTCTTTCACGCGCTTCACCTCAGCGGGCAGGTTCTTCTCGCCGCTCTCCAGCAGCGCCCAGGTGATGTACGCATCTGAGGTGTCCTTGTCTTCGATCCACGTGTGCAGCGCGCGGCGCTTGCGCTCGAAGCCGCCCTTGCCGTCACGCTGCTTGAGCAACCACGCCTTCGAGTTCGAAAGCATCACCGGGTCGACCGAACGAACCTTCGCCATGTCGGTGAACTCGAGAATGCCGTACGCGGTGAGCGCCTCGTGGCCGGGATCTTCGCCGAACCACTCGTAGCCCTTCTGCTTGCACTCGTAGCCGACGAGCCGCTTGTAGCCGCGCTCCAGCTTGTCTTGCGCGTCCTTGATCAACGCCGGCTCAGAGCCCGTGTGCGTGTTGAAATACTGCATGGCCATCGTCATCGGGTACACGGTCGACGAGGTCTGCTCGAAACAACCCGACGGCTCCTGGATCATGCTCTTGAGCGCGCTGCTCAAGTTGCCCGCGGGCGACGGATAGAGCGCGATGCTGGTGGTGACGCTGCCGGCCACGGTGTCGGCCGGAATGGTGAACTTGAAGCTCGCCTTGCCGTTGGCCTGCAGCAGACCACCCGAGGCCTGCTGCGCGGGGAAGCCCTTCGGTTTGATCGACAGCTCTCGCGTCACCACGTCGGAGTACCCACCCGCGGTCGCGTTGAGCGTGAGTTCGGTCGTGCGCGTCTTCGGACCAATCGTCAGCTCCACCACCCGGCGCGCGCGTTCGTCTGACCCGAGCGCAAAAGGCTGCGGCGCGGTGAAGCGCAGGTCGGCCTTGCTGGTGATGGCCATCGACACCGCAGGCAGCGGCTCGCGCGTGCCGTTCACGAACGCGATGGGCAGGCGAATGACATCGCCTTCGGTCACCTCGAGCGGCAGCTTGGGCTCGACGTAGAACGCCTTGACCGAGTCGAGCTTCACGTTGGCCGCGCCCAGCACACCCGTCGAGGTGAAGCCATCAGCGGCCGCGCGGAACGAGGTCACCGCATCCGACATGCCGAACTTCACGGTGGCCTTGCCGCTCGCGTCGGTGCGGATCGCCGCGGACCAGTAGAGCGTCTCGGCGAAGTCGAGGCGGTCGTTCGGCTTGCGGTTCGGCCGTACCTGGTGCGCGAACTCGCGAATGGTCACGAAGGCGAACGGCACGCGAATACTCTCTCCCATCACGATGCGGTCTTCCCAGGCACGAATGGCACGCGGGCCCATGTTCATGTCCATCTTCGCGGCCTCCCGCTTCATCACGGGCTGCGCGAGCGGAGGCGGCGCAGCAGGGGGCGGCATGACGGCGAGCACGGGGGCACGGGGCTTCTCCACCGGGGGCGGAGCAGGCTGAGGCACGGCCATCATCGGGCGGCCCGGCGCGCCACCGCGGGGCGCCATGTCTGCGATGGCCGACATTTCATCGACGGCGACCAGCGACTGCCCATCGAACATCGCCAGCACCCGGCGCGCCTCGTCTTGCTCGCGGTTGAGGAAGTCGGCCACGTTGAGCATCGCGAAGCGCCGCCAGCCCTGGGTGCCGAGCAGCAGGTCGACCGCCGACTTCGCCTTCGGGTTCTTCGCATCCAGATACACGTGGGCATCGGCCAGCTCGCGCACGTCGTCTTCGAGGAACACCATCACCGGCAGGGTGGGCGCCTGTTCGCGCTTCTCGATCAGCTCCTGAATGGTGTCATCGGTCACGGTCAGCCCCACGAACGCCGCGGCGGGTTTGCCGTCGATGGTGGTCTTCACCTCGAGTGACACCGGCGCGCCGGGCACGTAGCGCTCGCGATCGGCCTTGAGCTCGATGGAGAGGTTCTTCTTCGCCGCGCGGAACACCAGGCGCTCGGCCAGCGGCGTGCCGTCTTTCGTGGTGACGGTGGCGACCAACACACCCTCGGCGTCCTTCGCGTCGAGGCTGACCTCGGTGCCCTTCTGCTTGCGGGCATCGACCTCGACGTTCGACAACTCGACGTCGCGCTGACGCAGGCTCACCTTCACCACGCGATCCCCCGTCCACGCGACGGTCAGCTTCACGGGTTGATCAGCGAGAGTCAGCTCAGAGGTGCTGATCAACGTGGCGCCTTCATTCACGGGGGCAGGCAGCGCGACCGTCTTCTTGACGCTGGCGGGCTCGGTGACCTTGAGCGTGTACGACTCGCCCTTCACGGGGTTCAAGGTGAAGCGGCCACGGCCTTCGTGTTCGGTGCGGAAGGTGGCGACCTCACGGCCCTTCGAGTCGACGATGACGCCTGCGATGTCAGCGGGCTTCTGCGAGAGCGTGCGCGCCTCGAGGTAGACGCGGTTGGTGAGGCCAGCGACCAGGTCTCCGCCTTCGGGGAACAGGTTCACGAAGAAGCTGGTCACCAGCAGCGGAATGGTCTTGGTCGCGGTCTCCACCACGCCGCCGTCTTCGATGGTGAACGCCAGGGTGCCCTCGCCCCGCTCGATGGTGGCGGGCAGCTTGAGCAAGACCGTGCAGCGGCCCTTGTCATCGAGGGCACAGGGCGCCTTCGCGACGTCGACGCCATCGACCCGGGCGACCGCGGTTATCTTCGCGCCCTTGGGCACGCCGCCTTCCGCGCGGGTGGTCTCGAGCGTGGCGCTCAGGGTGTCGCCCTGGCCGTAGCCATCACGCGCGAAGGTGATTTGACTCTTGAGCCGCGGCGCGCGGTAGACGCGTACGTCGAACTTCCGCTCGCCGGGGGCGTGACCGTAGGCACCGGCCGCCGAGAGGGTGAACTCGCCGCCCGCCTGACCTTCCGGCACCACCCACGAGAAGCCGAAGGTGCCGTCGGTGACCTGAGCCTGACCCGCGGTGATGGTCTCGCCCTTGGGGCCCTTGATGGTGACCTGCGCGTACTGGCCGTCGGGCGCAGGCACGCGCGTCTTTGCGTCGAGCACCACCCCGCGCGCGTAGACGGTCTCGCCAATCTTGTAGATGGGCTTGTCGGTAGAGACGTGGGTCAGGAAGCGGGTGGCGCCTCCGACACGGGCGGTGGTGATGGGGTCGGTGACCTTGTTCGCACCGGCGGTGAGCAGCAGGCAGACGGCTCCGACGGAGATCAAACGGATGGCGGGCATGAGCGACGTTCCTTCTCGAGAGGGCGAGGCTGAAACGACTGAGGCCGCACTCTGGTCTAAAGCGACGTCACTTCACGAGCTGAATCAGGTGCAGCGCCCGCATCGTCGAGAAGGCGTACCGAGCTTCATGCCAGGGAGTACCGGAACGTCGGCGATGGGTTGCGCTACGGTTCATCGATGGAGCGGAACTGAACCCAGCGGTGTTGAGCGCGCTCACCGCGCGGTCGATCTCAGTCGAGCTTCGTGCAGACCTCGTCTTTCAAATGCTGGAGGTCCTCGGCCAGCCCCGCCCCAACCACTGGTCGCGGGTGTGGCCCACTTCGGTCGCGGTCAGCCGGTGGCTGCTCGAGCAGACCATCGGCTCACTGCCGCTCAGTGCGACGGAACTGGGCTGCGGCATGGGCCTCGTCAGCATGACCCTCGCCCACCTCGGGCTGATCACCGAAGGCACTGATCGCGAACCCATCGCGATCGCCTTCGCGCTGAAGAACGCGCTGCGAAACAACCTGGTGGGCTTCTCCGCAAGCCAGCTCGAGTGGAGTGAAGGCACCGGCGTGCCCACCTCGCTGCTGGTCGCCTCTGATGTCATCTACGAGGCCGGCGCACCTGACCTGCTCTTTGCCCTGGTGGAGACCGACGGCCTGCTCTCACCCGGCGGCCGGTTGGTGTTGGGCGTACCGCGCGCGCGCACCGAGCTGCTGGACACCTTCGTCGAGCAGTTGCAGCGGGGCGGGTACTCGCACTCCGAAGGCACGCAGCTCGTGGCGTGGGAAGGCCGAGATGAGGCGATCGACGTGCATGTGCTGACGCGGCCGGGCTGACGCGGGCCCACGCACACCCGACGAAGGCGCAGCCGGGGCACGTTCTTCAGACCCCGGTCATCGCTCCCTCGCCAACCTCGCCGGAACGTCGCGCACGGTGAGGGGCGTGTTCCCCGGGTACCGGTAGAGGTCGACGTCGATCTATCGGTCGACGCGCTCACGGACGCCGCTCGTGGAACCGACGAGCGGTCAAGCATCAGGAAGGCGCTGCTTGAGGGATGCGATGTCCTTCTCTGCACGCTCCATTCGGCCACGAAGGTCACGATCTTCCTTGATGACCGAAATCAGGTCGCGGACAGAGCCTGACAACTCGGTGATCGCCGTTGCAGTTCGCAGCTCCGACTCCACAATTCGCCGCCCGAGATCGTCACGAAGCGATTCAAGACGGGCGTTCGTCTCATTGAGGCGCGCGTTCGTCTCGTCGATTCGGGCGCCATTGCGCTTGCCGTCATCGCGGATCTCCTTGAGTACTTCGAGTGTGAGGTTCTCAGGTTCCATGAAAACACCTTACCAACGAGCACCGACAAGTGCCCAGGCAGGGCGCGCGCGTGGGTGCACGACCAGATTGAGGAACAGCCGTGAATCCGGGGGATCGACAAGCCAGCAAGCGACGTGATCTCCGCGGCGCATGAGCCGCCGCCGAATGCCGCAAAAGACGTCGGCATCAACGACACATTCGAGTCGGTGGCTGAGCGGTGGAGCATTCACTCCCCGACGCTCATTTCATTTGGCGCAGCTGGGACTGAAGCTTCGGAGTCAGAGTTTGCCCTCTCGCCGTCAGGCCCCTCGGGGAGAGGGAGGCATTGTTTGTCAGGGAAGCAGCAGCTCGGCGAATTTGGCGTGCGGCGTGCCCATGGGGCTCATGTCGATGACCGTTCCGTAGATGAGTTGAACCCGTCGCCCCTGGTACACACCGAGTTGCCCGAGCAGGTGGTAGGTGGTCCGGAAGATCGGCACGGCCTGCTTGGGTGCGATTTGTTCGGCGATCAACACGACCCGAGTGTGAGCTTTCGCGACGCGGGTCGCAAGGCGCTCACCTCGCCGAGCGGACCCAGGTGAGGAAGGGCCCAGCCATCACGTGCACCCTGTGCAGGCGCGAAGGGCGGGTTGAGGCGCTCGAAGCCTGGAGGACATGCTCCAGCAGCTCTTCGAGCTGAGCCATCGCGAGGGGCAGGTCTCAGCCCCGCCCCTCGCGGTGACGCAGCCATTGATGGCGGGCGTTGGTCAGATCTCCCTGCTCGAGCGAAATCGCAGCATCCCCCAGGCCGAGCGCCGCGAGCTCCGCTCCGGCGCCGAGCCGCGCGATTGCCGCTGCCTCGGTGACGAAGGCCCCGGCCTGATCATCGACCACCAGGTAACGGCTCCCCACCAGGTAGACGCCGGCGGCCAATGGGAGCTCGTCGCCCGTCCACTCCACCTGGCCTGAGCTGTACGGGTACATCAGCGAGGTCGGCACGAGGATCAGGCGGTAGATGCTCGGCAGCGTGACCACGACGCGACCTCGTCGCAGCACGGTCGTTTGCTCAAAGTGCTGGGTGCGGAGCACGAAGGTCATCGCGCGTGGACAGTCGACCTTCGCCAGCCCATCCTGACTTGCTCCGAAATGAGGGCCAGGTCGCGCCACTGAGCTGCACCGCCGCTCAACTTCTTGGGTGTTGAAGACTCGGTGGTACCTTCCGCCGATGCACGACGCAGCCCTTGCGAAAGAAGCGCTGGCCGAGCTCCCGGCCGACATCGCCGACAGCCCGCTCTTCAACGCCGACCTCGCCCCCGTTCCAAAAGCTCGCCGCAACTGGTCGACCTACAACTTCGCCGCGTTGTGGATCTCGATGGCGCACTGCATTCCCACGTACATGATGGCCGGCGGCCTCGTGGCGGTGGGCATGAACTGGTGGCAGGCGCTGCTCACCATTGGCCTCGGAAACATCATCGTGCTGGTGCCCATTCTGCTCAACGCGCACCCCGGTACGAAGTACGGCATTCCATTTCCCGTGCTCGCGCGCTCTTCGTTCGGCACGAGCGGCGCGAACATTCCCGCGGTGCTGCGGGCCATCGTGGCGTGCGGTTGGTTCGGCATTCAGACGTTCATCGGCGGCGAAGCGGTGAAGACCTTCGTCGAGGCGCTCTGGCCCGACTACGCGCTGCTGGGGGGCGACTTCCGGCTGCTGGGTCTGTCGATTCCCTCGGCCATCACGTTCCTCATCTTCTGGACGCTGAACATCGTCATCATCCTGCGCGGCATGAACGCGGTCAGGGTGTTCGAGAACGTGGCCGCGCCGCTGGTGCTGGTGATGGCCGCCGCGCTGCTCTGGTGGGTGGTCTCGAAAGCGGGTGGCGTGGGGCCGATGCTGCAGCAGCCCTCGCGCTTCGCCACCGTGGGTGAGTTCTGGAAGGTGTTCATTCCGTCGCTCACCGGCATGGTGGGTTTCTGGGCGACGCTCTCTCTCAACATTCCCGACTTCACCCGCTTCGGCAAAGGCCAGCGCGAGCAGATGCTCGGTCAGACGCTGGGCCTGCCCACCACGATGGTGTTGTTCTCGGCGATGGGCGTGGTCATCACCAGCGCGTCGCAGTCGCTGCTCAAGGGGGTCGACCCTTCGAAGCTGTGGGACCCGGTGGTGATTCTGTCTCACCTGACCGCCTCGACGCCGCCCCCGGGTATGGACGCGCCGTTGATCGCCAGCGCAGGCGTTCGGCTGCTGGTGGCGGTGGTCGCGTTGTTCGGCGTGGCGATCGCCACCATCTCGGTGAACATCGCCGCGAACGTGGTGAGCCCGGCGAACGACTTCGCGAACCTGAGCCCGCGGTTGATCAGCTTCAAGATGGGCGGGGTGATTACCGGCGTGCTGGGCATCGTGATGATGCCGTGGAAGTTCCTCGCCACGGCCGACACGTACATCTTCAATTGGTTGATCGGCTACTCGGCCCTGCTGGGGCCGATCGCCGGCATCATGGTCGTCGACTACTGGGTCTTGCGAAAACGAGAACTCGACGTGGCCGAGCTGTACCGGCCCAAGGGCAAGTACGGCGGGTACAACCCGGCGGCGATCATCGCGTTGGTGGCGGGCGTGTCGCCGAACGTGCCCGGCTTCTTGAAGAGCGCCGGCTTCATCAAAGGCGACCGGAACTTCTTCGATGAGCTCTACGTGTACGCGTGGTTCATCGGCTTCGGGTTGTCAGCCGCGTTGTTCTACGGGCTGATGAAGGTGATGCCGCCGAAGAAGGCGTGAGCCTCAGCGCGGAATGAGCACCACCACTTCTTTCGCGTCGCCGTAGATGATGGGGCTCATCGGTCGATAGTTGTGCGTCACCCGGCCGCCGTCGCGCACGATGCCCATGTCGTTGCCATACGGGCCGTTGGGCGAGTCCCAGCCGTGGCGCGTCTGGAAGAGAATGGCGCCGCTCGGAATCTGGCCTGCCTTGGCGAGCCGCTCGTACGAGTCGGCGTCGAGCACCTGCGCCTGAACGGTGCCGTACTCGCTGCGAATGGTGCGCGACTGGCTGCCCGGCAGGTTCAGCGAGGTCCAGTGCTCGCCCTTCACCATCTGCACCATGGCGCCGCGGGCGTTGTTCGCGTCGGCCGTGGTGCCACCTGAAAACGAGGGAACGCCGAGGCGATCGAGGTTGCCCAGCGTGGTGGCGACGCACGAGCTGTCGGCGCCGCTGTCGAGGGCCGCCGTCCCGAGCTTCTGCAACCAGGGGTGGTTGACGTTTCCCCCGCCCCCACGAGCGGCGGCGCGAATGGTCTCGAGCGTCTGCTGGCCAGCGACTTCAGGGTCGCCGCCGAGCTCGAGCTCTGCTTTGGCCTTGCGGAGCGCCGCCAGGCCATCGGGGCCCATCTGGTCGTTGATGACGCCCGTGTAGAAGCCGGCGCTCTTCATCGCTTCCTTGAGCTCCTTCACCTGCGGCCCCTTCGTTCCGGCGCGGACCTTGAAGCGCGCAGCGGGCTTCGTCAGCGCCTTCCACGTCGCAGGGCCCGCGACACCGTCGACCGTCAGCCCGGCTTTCTGCTGGAAGGCCTGCACTGAAGCCTGCGTGCGGGGGCCAAAGTCGCCGTCGACGTCGACCTGCTCGCCAGCCGCCTTGAGTTGTCGCTGAAGCTCGGTGACGTCGTCACCGCTGGCGCCCCGTTGGAGCGTCGGCCGCGCGCGTGCCGGCGCTTCGCCAGCGGGTGGCGTCGGGGTCGGCGCGCTGACGTTCGAGGGCACGCCTGCGGTGTTGCGAAGCGCGAGGCCCTGCGCCACGGCCGCCGCGCGGCGTCCCTGGTCGGCACGCACCCGCGTCATCGAGTTGCCCAGACCCGGCGCATCGAGCCCGCCCGAGTCGGTGCGGTACGACTCGGCGCGCCAGCTGGTGATGGCGTCGACCGGGTTGGTGCCCGCGGCGATGTCGGCCTTGAGCGCGGCGAGCTGCGTGGGGTTGAGCAGCCCGTAGCGTCCCTGCTGCGTCGCAGGCGCCTGGTTCCACGCGTCGAGCGCGTTGGCCGCCACGAGGTTGCGCGCGGGCCCCGGGGTGAAGCCTGCTTTCGTCAGCGCCGTGTCGATGGTCGACCACTGCCCCGCGAGGCGATCGGCCTGCACGCGGTCGGCTTCGAGCGCGGTGAGCGCGTCGCCCTTCGGGTGCTGGTACACCTGATACGAGCCAAAGCCGCGGTTGAGCGCGCCGTTGCCCGGGTCTCCGTGAGCGAAATAGGCGTCGGTGGGCTGCCCGTTGGGGGCGATGGTGCCTTCAGCGAGGCCGATGGCCAGATAGAGGGGCGTCTTCGAGACGTCACCCGAGCGCAGCTGGAGCCCGAAGTCGGCGCTCGCTCCCTGCGCGACGCGGCCTCGAAGAGCCGAGAGGGTCGTCGGCCCGGCTTGATCAGCAGGACCCGTGAGCTGCAGCGCTTGTTTGGCCCGCTTGAGCGCGTCGACGCCCATCGGCCCCAGCTCGTCGTTGATGACTCCCTGGTAGAAGCCCGCATCGCGCAGCAGCGTCTTGAGCTCCTGAACCGCGGGCCCTTTGCTGCCAGGCCCCATCGTCGCCGAGTTGAAGACCGAGTTGCCTGCGCCCACGGCTGCCAGTGACGCGTGGCTCGCCATCGTCCCCGACAGCGGTACCCCGGCACCCGACGCGGGGGCGACCGGCTTTGCGGGGGCGCGTGAAGGATCCACCGGCGGGGTCGAAGGGACAGCAAGAGGGCTTGAACCTGCGCGCGTGACGGTCATGAAACCCTCGTGGGTGGATTGTTCCTTTGTCGCCGCAAAATTCCAGGAGTTGCGGTGGTCAGTGACCAAGTTGAATTCACGAAGGTCGGTGGGGAACGCGACGGCTGTCAGCTGAAATCGAGCCGTCTTTTTCAGGTGCGTTTGTTTCGAATGCAGCGCGCTTGCGAGGAAGATGCAGCCTTGGTTCCTCTGGAGCTGAAGTGAGCCCGACGAAGCGGCCCCTCGCCCGCGAGATGGTGGTCCACTGCAGGCTCTGCGAAGGCGTGCTGGAGATCTCGGTGAACAACCCGCGGCGGGTGTGCGCGCACTGCGGTGAGGTGAACCTCCCCAGTGACGAACAACCCGCTCGTCATGCCCCGCGCTTTGCCGTGCCATCACTGCGAGAGAGGCTCAGCGGGCAGTCGCGAACGAAGTGGCTGGCTCATGGCCTCGCGTTGAGCGTTCAGCTCGCGATCGTCCTCGTCGTCGCGTGGGATCTCGGCTCGGGAGGCAAGTTCGACTTTGCGGGGTTGTTCGCCGGCGTGGCCTTCGTCTACTTCTGCGCGTACGCGATGTTCGTGTCAGTGCCCGTCGCGTTCCTCAAGACGACCCGGCAGGCGCTGCTCTTTGACTGCGTGGCGCCAGTGCTGACGTTGTTCGCCATCTGGGTCGCGGTCTTCAAGCCACACGTGAGCGCCCAGGAGGTTCCCGCGGCGGCCCCGCAAAAGGCCCGCGCCCCAGTGCCGCCACCACCTCGAGCGGCGCCCGCTGAGCCCGGCTGGGAAGAGTCTCCGATGCTCGCGTCATTCACCGCTGTGGAACAGGGGACCGCGTTCCGCATTCGGTTCGTTCCCCACTTCACCGGGACGTTGGAGGTGCGGGCCGGACACCCGCAGCTCTTCGACATGAACTACGGCAGCGTCACGTGCCGGGCCGAGGCTGAGCAAACCGCCGAGTGCTTCCTGGGTTTGACTCGACCGATGCGCCCGTCGGCGGTTCGCTTTGAGCTGAGCGCCCTGCCCCAGGATGGGTCGAGAAAGTTCGGCGGTCAGGTGACCACCGTGTTGATCGACTCGTCGGGGACCGCGCGGCCCAGGTGATGGCGGAGAGTCGGCAGCGCGCCACGGCGCAGCGGCTGGGAGTGACGCAGCGACTGCAGGGAGGCGCGGGGGCCTTCACGCAGTGGTTCTCGAGCCACCTCGCGTTGACGCCGCACCTGCACGTGCTGTTGCCGGAGGTGCTGTGGCAGCCCAGCTCAAGAGGTGGCCCAAGCTGCCGCCTGCACGAGTCCAGCTTACCAGCAGCCACGGCGTGTCCCTCGATCTTGCCGGGTTGTTCTTCCTCTTTCTTGACGCTGAGGTGGTCGGTATGAAACCGTGATACCAATGAGGTCCACAAAACGAGTGCTGGTTTCGAAAGTGGCCTTCAGCATTGCTCCCGATCTCTTGGAGCGGGTGGAGCGCGTGAGGTCAGTCACCGGCGAGAGCCGGAGCGCGCTCATCGGTCGGGCACTCGCCAAGCTGACCGATGCCGAGCTCACCTTGGCCAAAGTGCGCCGCTACGTCGAAGCATACGGAGAGTTCCCAGAGACTTCCGCCGAGGTCCAAGAGGCTCGCGCGCGCGCCAAGAAGTCTTTAGCCGCGCTCCCCTGGGATGACGGTTCATGAGGCGGGGCGAAGTCTGGTGGGCCAACGTCGACAAGCGGCGCCCCGTCGTCCTCGTGTCGAGACAGGAGGCCTATGGGCTTCGAGCGCTGGTGATTGTCGCGCCCACCACGACGACGGTCCGAAACTACGCAGTTGAACTGAAGGTCGGCGCTCGCGAAGGACTCCCGCGCGACTGCGTCATCAACTGTGATTGGCTCGTGACGGTCCCGAAGGCGGATCTCATCGAGCGAGCGGGAATGCTTTCCGCGTCGAAGTTGAAGGCGCTCGACCAAAGCCTGCGCTTCGCACTTGGACTGGACGATCCCTGACGCCACCGTCGCGCGAGTCGATCAACTCGCTGATGACTCAAGCGTCTGTCGTGCTTGCGCTGTGAGGGTGGCGACTACTTCGCCGCGGTGTCATTCTGCTTCACCAGCGCGTCACGTCGTTCGGGTCGCCGCCTGCTTCAGTGTCACCAACCGGGCCACCGCCGAGGTGATGCTGCGGAACATGGGGCTGGCTGGCGCGCCGCCTCCGCCTCATGGATTCTTGAGCCGGGTGAGCACCAGCTCCAATTCGCGTGCGACTCGTTGGTCCCTGGGGCGCCCCAACTTGCGCTTCGAGCTGATCAGATCATGCAGGCCTGCTGAGGCTATCTGCTCACGCAGAACCAGCCCTACACCGCCGACACCTACGGAGTGCTGGACACCCAGTGGACCGCGGCCTCGCGCACCGCGCTCATTGAGGCCCTGCAGTCGATCACGCAACGCCCGTGACGCGAATGTGACGCTAGGCTGCGCCCATGGCCACCAAAAGCTGGAGCGAATGGACCAAGTGGAACACCACCCTCAAGCAGACCCTCGACGACGCGCAGAAGCTCGCCGCGGGTGATGCTTCCATCGCCGAGTTCCGCAAGCGCGCGGGCAAGGCGCCCACCAACGGAGTGCTCGACGTCTACGCGCTGGCCGAAAAGAAGAAGGCAGGCAGTTGCTGGGTGCTGACCGGAGCTGAGCTGCACGAACACTTCGGCTCCAAGGCGCCCAGCAAACGCGCCATCGAAGGGGGCCTCGAGTCGTTCCTCTCGAAGCTGGGCAAGGGTGAGTCGGTGGCGGTGACCGCTTTTGCGCGCGGCCTGCCCAGCGCGGTGCTCTTCGCCGGCGCCACCTTCTGAAACGAAGCTTCAGCGCGAGAAGATGACCGTCTGGCCCGACTGCAGTTGAAAGACCACGTACGACTCCGTGACGCTCTGCCGGGCGATGGGCCCGGGTGAGCGCCAGGCTTCGAGCGAGAGATCGTCGGCGCGCACCGCCACCAGGCGCCCGTTCCACGAGAAGACCGGCCGGCTCAGCCGCGCGTCGGTCAGCGACGGGCCCTGCGCGGGCACGAAGGTGACCTGCGGATCACCGGGCCCGGGCTCGAAGCGGGCGATGGCCACCACACCGCTCTGGGCGCCGCGCAACCACAGGGCATTGCCTTCACCGGCGTTGGGTTGCAGCGCGTTCTCGATGCAGCGCACCGACGCATCGGGTGCGCCTTTGCACAACTTCGTCGGCGTCGCCCAGCCGAGCACGTCACCCGACAGCGCCAGCCCCGGGCCGCTGATGGGCGCCGCGCCCGCCTCGACGTTCCAGCGCCGCTCGGCCAGGCCGCCATCGGAAAAGCTCACCTCGAGGAACTGCGAGCCACTGCCCTGAACCCAGCGGTCTCTGGTGACGGTGACCGCGCCCCGGCTCAGCGGCAACGTGAGGTCGAGCCGCTCCAGCCCGGCGTCCGTCTCGCTCAGGCGGGAAAGGCGCAAATCCGTCCACAGCCAGCCCACCTGCCCGGAGCTGGCGATCGAGGTGACCGTCTCGGTCGAGCTCACCCGGCCGTCCTTCACCAGGCTCAGCTGCGCGCCGCGCCGACAGAGCACCACCTCACGCAGCGGCAACACCTCGTCGCAGACCGCGCCCAGGGTCGTGAGGGTGAAGGGTGGCTCGCCGCTGCGCTCGAGCGCGACCTGGAGCTGGCGATGGGTGGCGCCCAGCGCCGGTTCAAACCCCGCCGTCAGATAATGCACGCCCGCACGCAGCGGGCTGAAGGTGACGCGCGTGGAGTAGCCGCCGGTGTTGCTGGACAGCGGCTCGCTGTGCACGTGCGCCACCGGCTGGTTGAACGCATCGAGCACCTCGGTCGCCACCGCGGTGGCCACCGGGTTTCCCTGCGGGCAGAACACCGCGGGCGGCAGCACCAGCTCGACGTCGACCGGCGGGCCGACCAAGGCCACCAACACGGGCGGTTTTTCGGCGGTGTTCCCACTGGGGGTGCACGGGTCGCTGCGGCGCTGCGGCCCGCAGCCGAAGGTGAGCAGCACGAAGAGAGCGAGCAGGCGGGGCAACGGGCGGCCAATGCTACTCAATGCAGACAGTTGCGCACGCGGTGCCCGATTTTGGGCTGATCATTCCATGGGTCAGTGGTGCAACAAAAGGAACTCATTCCCCAGGGCTGCTCACCCGATTAGAGGGCAGCCTCTCAACCCCTCACACGGAGTGCCCATGTTCGGACGTCTCACGAGCGTCGTTGCGGTGATGGCAGTGCTGACCCTCGGCTGCGGGAAGAAGGCCGTTCCTGATGTCGACTTCTCCACCGCTGAGCCGCGCGTGTTGCTGCTGCTTGAGCAGCACGACCCGGCCGAAGTGCGCGCCGCCATCATCGGCGCCATGCAGAGCCGCGGCTGGGTGGCCGAAGCCGAGAACCCGGCGAACATCGTCGCGCGGCTGACGCACAAGGGCGCCACCGTTCGGGTCGACCTCACCTACGCAAGTGACCGCATCACCGTGAAGGGCCTGCAGGCCGACAACGCAGGCAAGGGCTACGACAAGTGGGTCGGCAACCTCGAGTCGAGCATCCGCGACGCGCTCAAGAGGCCGGTCGTCGTGGTGCCCCCCGCGCCGACGCCCGTCGCCGTGAAGCCTGCGCCCACCATGGCCGTCTTCGAGGCCAAGCAGAAGCCCGACGCGGTGAAGGTGGCCCTGCAGCGCGCCCTCTCGCAGCACGGCTGGGTCATCGAGAGCGAAGACCCCGTCGGCATCGTGGCCCGCTTGAACCACCGCAAGGGCCTGGTGCGCGTGCGCATCGCCTACGACGCCAGCCAGGCCACCATCAGCTACGTCGACAGCCAGGAGCTGTCGTTCGATGGCGGCGGCCGCTCCGACGAGTACGAGAAGTGGATGCGTAACCTCGTCGACTCGATCCGCGGCAACACCCGCATCTGAGCGCTACGGCTTGGCCGAGACGTCGATCGCGTTGAGGCGCTGAGCCACGCCCAGCACCTTGGCGGAATACCCGTTCGAAGGGCTCACCCCGCTGGCGATCGCCTCGTTCACCTGGCTGGGGCCGCGGTTGTACGCGGTCAAGGTGAGGTCGAGGTTGTTGTCGTAGAGCTGCTGGTAGTGCAGGAGAATCTGCACGCCTGCATGAATCGAGGTCTCCGGGTGGCTCAGGTCATCCACCTCGAGCACCTTCTTCCACAGCGGCATCACCTGCATCAGCCCCACCGCGCCCACCGGCGAGGTCGCGCGGGGGTTGAAGTCGGACTCCACCGAGATGACCGAGAGCACCAGGTTGGGGTCTTGCCCCGTCAGCGTGCACTCGCGCTGCACGGCCTGGGCGATGCGACGGGCGAGCTCGTGGTTGACCCCGGGCTTGAGGATCAACGTCTTCATGAAGAGCGACTCTTCGCTGGCGTGGGTGCGCACCGCGGTGCGTACGTCGAGCAGCCCGTCTTGCAGCGCCCGTGACTCATCGCCCAGGGTGGCCAGACCGCGCGCGTAGCGATCGGTCGCCTGCGCGTAGGCCTGCGTGTGGGTCGAGAGCTGCTCCAGCTTCACGTGAATGGTCAGCGCCGCGGCACCGGCCCCCAACGCGAGCCCGCCATTGAGCATGAGGCTGACCACGAGCAGGCGGCCCCTCAGCCGGCGCGGCGACTTCTCGCCCGGCGTGGCCGGAGCCTGCATCGGCAGGGGAGAAACGACGCTCAACGTGTGAACGTGATCCATGGCGCACTCCTGTGTGAAGGCGAAGAAACGACCGGCCCGTGTCGGCGAGGCGTTCGGACGCTTTGCCAATCTGGTGCCACGGGAGGATCAACCCGCGCGCACAATCAGCGGGGGCCAGGTGCTTCTGGTTTCGAGCCGTTGGGCTGAAGCTCACCTCCGCACCCGGCAAATCTGCGCGGGCGGGCGGCGAAAGGAATTCGCCAGCGGGTTTTACGTGCTGAGCAACTCCAGACGAACCGCCGGGTAGAGTCGCGAGTCCGTGCGCGCACTCAAGGCAATGCTCAAGGTGATGGTGGGGATGACCCTCGGCCTGGTGCTGGCGGAGGCAGCCTTTTCGTTGCGCGACAGCGGCGCGTTTCCCCACCTGAACCTCTACACGGTCGACCCGAAGCTCGGCGTGCGGCTCGAGCCCGACGCCTCGATGAAGCTGCGCGTGGCGAACAACCCGGTCACCACGGTCGAGACCAACCACGAAGGGTTCCGCGCGCCCGACTGGGGAAAACCGCAAGCGGGCGAAGTGTTGGTGGTCGGCGACAGCCAGGTCTTCGGCCTCGGCGTGCAGGCCCACGAGACCTTCACCGCGCGGCTCTCAGCGCTGCTCGAGGTGCCCACGCTCAACGGCGGCGTGCCCACCTATGGCCCGCGCGAATACACCGCGGTGGTCGAGCAGGTGCTGGCCACGCGCAAGGTGAGCACGGTCGTCTACGTGCTCAACCTCTCCAACGATCTCTTCGAGGTCGACCGCCCGAACCTCCAGCGCCACACCGTGTGGGACGGCTGGGCGGTGCGCACCGAGACCGCGCCCGCGTCAGTGGCCGATTTTCCTTTTCGCCGCGCCCTGATGAGCCGCTCGCACCTGGTCTACGCCGTACGCAAGTGGCTGCACTCGACCGGTGAACCTTCGACGGAAGGTTTCGCCACCGAAGGCAGCTGGAAAGATGTGGTGCAGGCCGCTGAAGGCGTCGCGCCGCTGCCTCCGGAAGACGCCTCGGCGCGGCAGTTGCTTGAAGCGCGCGGTGCGCTGGGCAAACAGCTCGAAGAGGTCGCCGGCAAGCTGGAGTCACACTTCGCGGACAAGATCGACGAAGACCCGGCCTTCGCCGACGCGGTGCGGCCGCTGGCCCCGAAGGGTGGAGATCCGCGCGACATCCTCGAGGTGCGGTTCGCCGAAGGTGCGCGCCGGGTGGACCTCACCGCGTACCACCTGTTCATGGCCTCGGTGGGCGAGGCGAAGAACGAGGCGTTCCTCGAGAAGATCGCGAAGTCGAAACAGGACCCCCAGCTCGAGAAGCTCATCGAAGAACGGCGCGCGCTGCGCTCGAAGCTCGACGCGCTCAAGCCCGAAGGAGAACCCGCGCACGTGGTGCCCATCGAGAAGGTGCTGCGCGACACCAAGGCCCTGTGTGACGCGGCGGGTGCGCGGTTGCTGGTGGTGGCGCTCCCGCTCGACGTGATGGTCTCGCCCGAAGAGTGGGCCAAGTACGGCGTGCCGCCCATCGACATGTCGCCCACGAAGGTGCTGGTGGAAGACGTGGTCACCCGCGCGGAACGCCTGGGCGCGATTGGCCTCGACCCCACCGCGGCCCTCGCAGCGGCCGAGCCCGGCGCATTTCTCGATGGCGATCTCCACATGACGCCCAAAGGTCACGCGGCCCTGGCCCAGGCGATCGTCGAGGCGTTGAAGCGGCCGCCGAAGCCGAAGAACGCGCTGCTGCTGCCCGAGGGGCGCAGTTGGTTGCCCACCGACGATGAGTGGCGGCGCGAGAACGAGTGCAACGTCAAGGGCAGCACGGCGGCGGGCTGCGAGACCAAGCTGGTGCGCGAGTGGCTGCGCGTGCGGTGCCTGCCGCAGGATGATCAAGACGACGTGGAAGGCATCGAGGTGCTGGCGGGCGGCCATGGTGACAGCCGTGCGTTTCGCAATGACGGTTCGGTGCTGATCATTCCCATCGTGGAAGGTGACGCTGCGAAGGCGCGCTTCAAGTGGAGGAAGACCGAGCGTGAGTTGACCCTCTCGTTTTCTAAAGGGGGTGCGCGGGTGATGGCCTTTTCAGCGCCGACGCCGCGAGAGCGGAAGCCGCTCGACCTTCGACTGCAGGGCCTCGACTCGACCGAGGTGGACCCGCTGGTGACCCCGCAGTGTGCCGAAGGTGAACGGGTCGCCGGGGCGTTGCGAAGGTGTGCGCCTGCTTGTGATGTGAAGAAGCCGTGTGCGAAGGGTCACTGCGAGCCGTGGCCCACGGGCGACTTCTGCGCTGAGCCCTGAAGCTCAGTGAGGGGGCCGACTGCGGAACTCTTCGATGGCCGCGTCGAAGGCCGCCCGGTCGGGGTAGCTCTTGATGACGTCACCCACGATGACGTTGGCGAGCTTGACCCCGATGCGAATGACGCTCGAGCTGTGGAGCAGGTGAAAGGCCTTGAGGTGGCGCCGGTTGATGCGAATCCACTCAGTCCACTGTTGCCGAAAGCCGCTCTCGTAATCGGTCAGCTCGTCGGCGTCGTTCATCACGCACAGCCCGATGGAGGACGCGTAGACCGACCGCGAAAGCTCAGCCAGCACGGGGGCCGCCAACGAGGCCTGCGCGAGGCCCCGAAAGCGGTTGATGACGAGATGCCGGCTGGGAGAGGTCACCTCGATGGACCCCTCGGAGGTCGAGAACCGCGTGCCCCCCGCTGGCAACGACTCGACTTTGACCATTCCCCACGCCTCGTACCCAGCGTGGCCACGGGTGTCACTGCATTCCTGAGTGCGTCACTCACTTCATGCGAATGCGAATGCCGTGTGCGTCGGCCCTCTCGATGCCGGTGGCGTCGCGGTTGGTGATGGGGATGACCTTCTCGAGCTGACCGCTCTGACCACCGTGGGTGAGGCGAACGACGCCCAGGCCCGGCACGGCGCCGGTCGAGGAGTGGGGATCACCCGACAGCGGTTTGGGCCCGCGCAACGAGACGAAGTGCAGCTGCCCATTGGGGGAAAGCGCGGCGAGGTCAGGCGAGGGGTCGGTGCTCGCCGGGTGCGCGATGGTCACGGTCGAGAGGTGCGCACCAGAGTGGCCGTCGAAGACCTCGGCGACGTTCCCGGCGCGGTCATACATCCACACGTAGCGTTCGTGCTTCGAGGTGGCGACGCCGTGCGCGTCGCGGTTGTGCCCTTCGTCGTTGTAGAGCAACTGCGCGACGGGAGTGTTGGGCGGGTTCAACGGCGAGAAGCCCGAACGGGGCAACCGGTAGACCGAGAACTGGTCGAGGTTGCTCGCGGTGCCGCCGCCGGCGTTGAAGTACACCCAGCCGCGCGCCTCGATGAGGCCGCACCCATTGCCCCCGATGTGCGCGCGGTCGTACTCAGCCACGATGCTGATGGGCGTGGTGTACGGGTCGACCAGCAGCATGCCGCCACCTCGCAGGGTCACGAAAGCGGGCACCCCGGGCGAGGCGGTGAAGGGGCAGATGGGCGCGTTGTCGGGCCGCAGCACCGGGTCCTGGCAGGGGAAGCCGTTGGGCGTGGTGCAGGTCGCCAGGTTGAGCGAGGCCGCGGGCTCGTAGGTGAACGTGTTGGTCGCGTAGTCGGTGCGGATGCGCTCGAAGCGTTTTCCATTCTGATTCGCCACCAGCATGAACTGGTCGTCGTTGGTCGGCCAGACCGCGTGGGCCTGCCGCGCGCCGCCCGCGCCCGGCAGCATGCGGATGCACTCGAGAGGCTGACGGGTGCGCGCATCGAAGAACACCACGTGCCCCGAAGCGACGAACGAGAGTGACGCGTGCGAGTCGGTCGAGTTGAAGACCACCATGTGCGGCCGCACGGGGTACGCGCCGGTCTTCGCGAAGCAGAGGTCTGCGGTGGCGCCTCCGAGGTCGATGGCCTCCTCAGGCGCGTCAGTCGACAAAGCGTCATCTTCACCATCTTCACCACCTCGCGCGGCCTGCTTGCCGTCGAAGATGAGAATGCGACCGCCGTACGTCTTTCCGAACGAGTTCGATTGGTCGACCAACCAGACCTCGTACCCCTTGCCCCACGCCGTTGATCCAGACATCGCAAACACGATCCCGACGAACAACTGCCGCCAATGCATGTGTTCTCCCCTTTTGTTGAGATGCGCGGCAACAGTACTGGGGACTTGCAGAGAAAAAGAAGGTGAGCACTTCGCGCGCAAGCTCAGCGCTTGTGTGCACTTCACATCGGTCGCAACACAGAGACCGGCTTGACGGCAGGGTGCCTCTTCGAGTGGGGGGGTGCATCACCTCTCAGGGAGACCGTCGTGGACAAGTGGAAGCTGCTGGAGCGCTACCAGCCTCAATCGCGCGATGAGCCGCTGGCCGACGTGCTGGCCACGATGGTGAATGCCGCGCGGGCGCAGTGGCCGTTGGTGCGTCTCGACGAGCTGATCTTCATCGAGCACCTCAAGACGAAGTCCAGCGGGCCGCTCGAGCAGGTGCGTGGACCCGAGCTGTTCCTCGCCTGCGCGTGCCTCGCGGGTGATGCACCTGCGCTGGCGGCGTTCGAACGACAGTTCATCGCGCGGGTGGATACAGCGGTCGAAGGGGTCGACCCCAGCCCCTCGTTCGTCGACGAAGTGCGGCAGCGGGTCAGAGAGCGGTTGCTGGTCGGCTCGACACCCAGGCTGGCGGAGTACTCCGGCCTGGGCTCGTTGCAGGCGTGGACTCGCACGGTCGCGCTGCGGCTGGCGCTCAATCACAAGCGAGAGTCTGCGCGTGAAGTGCAGGACGAAGGTCTGCTCGACGCGGTGCCGTTCGCGGGCCGCGACCTCGAGCTCGACTACGTGCGCGCCCAGCACCGGGAAGACTTCGCAGCGGCATTTCGCGAAGCGCTGACTGCACTCGAGAGCCGCGAGCGCAACGTGTTGCGCTTGTCGTACGTGGATCGGCTCTCGATCGATCAGATCGGCACGATGTACGGCACCCACCGCGCGACCGCAGCGAGGTGGCTGAACGAGGCGCGTGATCAATTGACGGAGCAGACGCGAGCGCGGTTGGCCCAGCGGCTCAAGCTGACCCAGAGCGACCTGAACAGCCTGCTGGGGGCGCTCCAAAGCAACCTGGAAATTTCCCTCAATCAAATCCTTCGTGATGCCTGAGCAATCCCCCTCTCCCCCTGGGCCCTCCGGGAGAGGGTCAGGGTGAGGGCGTCAACTGGCCTAGCTGACTTCTCAAAACTGGACCTCCCAGCTGGTCCAGCACCCCGTCATCTTTCACCCATGCGCAGACAGGAATTCCACGCGACCGAAGCGTTGGGGAAGCGGTTGTTCGATGAGCTCGAAGTCCTTCACGTCGCAGGCGTCAGCGATGACGGCCAGCCCGTGCTCAAGAGCCTCAACGGCGTGGTCGACGAAGGGTGGATCTGTTTTCACGGCTCACCTGCCGGTGAGAAGACCAGCCTGGTCGGCCGCCCGGTCGTGGCCTCGGTCGAAGAAACGGTGGCTCGGCTGCCCAGCTACTTCATGGATCCCGAGAAGGCGTGCCCTGCCACGACGCTCTACCGCGGCGCGCAGGCGCACGGCGTGCTGCAGGCCATCGAAGAGCCGGTGCAGAAAGCGCGAGTGCTGCAGCGCCTGATGGAAAAACTGCAACCCGAAGGCGGCTATTTGCCGCTCGACCACGACTCGCCTCTGTACCGCGCGCAGGTCAGAGGCCTGTTGGTCGCGGGGCTTCCGCTCGAGGGGCTCACCACCAAGGCCAAGCTCGCGCAGAACCGCACACCTGATCAACGGGCGATGTTGCTGGGCAAGCTGTGGGGTCGAGGTGATGAAGGCGACGCGCGTGCGCTCGAGTTGATCCGCGAGGCGAACCCGCAGACGCCGGTGCCTGCTTTCCTCGCCGCACCCGAAGGCACCACGCTGCACGCCTGGCTTGCGCCCGAAGAGGCACCGGCCGCCGCTGACCTGCTCGTGGGCGAATATTGGAACGACGCCTTCACCCGGGAAGAGCTCGTGCGCGCCCACCTCGGTTCGACGGCGTGGATCGGCGTGAAAGACAGCGCGGGCGTGTTGATCGGCACGGCGCGCGCTCTGGCAGACGGCGGGAAGTACGCGTGGGTCTACGACGTCTGCGTGCGTGAGGACTGGAGAAGGCGCGGCCTGGGCAAGGTGTTGATGCGGCTGCTGCTCGATCATCCCGCGGTGCGGCACTGCCGAGTGGTGCGGCTGGGAACGCGCGATGCGCAGTCGCTGTACGCGGGGTTCGGGTTCGTCGCAGTGACCTCACTGCCGCCCCGTCCGTACGCGACCACCGAGATGCTGCTCCGCCGTACTCCCTCTGCCTGCCCACCTCTCAGGGCGAGGTAAGATTTTCACAATGAGCCGCTGGACCTTGACGCTCGAGCCCGCCGGCACCGGCCCCGTTTTCCTGCGCATCGCCCGCGGCGTGATGCGCGACATCCGGCGAGGCCGCCTGAAGCCTGGGCAACAGCTCCCGGGCAGCCGGCCGTGGGCCGACGAACTCGGGCTCAATCGCAACACCGTGCTCGCCGCCATCGCCGAGCTGGAAGCGCAAGGCTGGGTCACCACCTCCCCCACCCGGGGCACCTTCGTGAGCGAAGCGCTGCCCGAAGAGCTCTCGGCCGTCACCGCCAAGGGGCTCGCCCCGCTGGGCATCTCCCTCCCGCCCGAGCCTGACTTCCTGCGCTCGCGACCGTTCACGCTGCCGCCCACCGTGCTGCACTTCTCGGCCGGCACGCCGGATCCCCGGCTCGTCCCGGTCGAACTCATTGCGCGCACCTGGCGTCGGGTGGTGCGGCGCGGAGGGCGGCGTCTGCTCGAGTACGGCGAGCCTGGTGGCCACCCCGCGTTGCGGCAGGCGTTGGCGCAGATGCTCTCTGAGGTGCGCGGTATTTCCGCGACGGCGCAGCAACTGGTGGTGACCCGGGGCAGCCAGATGGCGCTCGATCTCCTCGCGCGCGCCGTACTGCGGCCTGGTGAAGCCGTGGCCGTCGAAGCGCTCGGTTATCGGCCCGCGTGGGAAGCGTTGCGCCTGGCAGGTGCGCAGCTGGTGCCCGTGCCCATCGACGCAGACGGCCTCGACATCACGGCGCTCGAGAAGCTCGCCAAACGAAAGAAGCTGCGCGCGGTCTACGTGACGCCGCATCACCAATTTCCCACCACGGTCACGATGAGCGCGGCCCGGCGGCTGGCCTTGCTCTCGTTGGCCCGGCGGCACCGCCTGTTGATCATCGAAGACGACTACGACCACGAGTTTCACTACGAGGGCCGGCCGGTGCTCCCGCTCGCCAGCGCGGATGACGCAGGGGTGGTGGCTTCGGTCGGCACGCTCTCGAAGGTGCTCGCGCCGGGGCTGCGCCTGGGGTTCGTGGTCGCACCCACCGAGCTCGCCGAGCGGCTGGTGCGTTTGCGCGCGGTGATGGATCGCCAGGGTGATCACCCGATGGAAGCGACGGTGGCCGAGCTGCTCGAAGAGGGTGAGCTGCAGCGTCACGTGCGCAAGATGCGCGGCATCTACCGGGGGCGGCGCGACTTTCTGGTGCGCAGGCTCGAGGCGAAGCTGGGCGACGCACTCTCGTGGGACGTTCCGTCGGGTGGCATCGCGGTCTGGGCGAAGGTGAAGCCGCGCATCGACGTGCAACGGTGGTTGAAGCGGGCGTTGGCACGCGGGGTGTCGGTGCACGCGGGGGCGCGCTACACGTTCGAGGGGAATGAGCCGGGCGCGTTGCGGCTGGTGTTCGCGCGCTTCAGCGAGGCCGAGCTGGGCCGGGCGGTCGACCTGTTGGCGGGGTCGTTGTGACCCCTCTTGCCTGGGGGGAATTTCTTGCGCTCGGCCAGGCGATTCGACGGAATACGCCCCGTGCCGATCGAAGTCAGCGAGACGAAGACGAAGTCAGGCCAGCCCGTGGTGCGCGCGAACTTCATCACCGAAGTCACCGTGGCAGACGCGCAGGCCTACCACCTGAAGGTCATCCCCGGCGGCAAGTACGACGGCTACGGGCACCTCGTGGTGGGCAACGTCACCGGCGTCTCGAGCGAGGTGAAGAAGGTCCTCGGCAGCCAGAAGCCCGACGCACGCAACCCGCCCCCGGTGGCCATCATTCTCTCTTCAGCCCTGGCGCGCATGGCGGCCAGCCTGACGTTGCGAGTGACGGGCAACCACAACACCGACTCCTTCCGAACTGAAGCAGAGGCGCTCGCGTGGCTCGATGGCACCATGGCCGAGTTCCTCCGCAAGCCGTGAGGGGCCGGCGTTGCCGAACGACACCTCAGAGCTGAAGACGAAGGCTCACCTTGAACCGCTTCCTGCCCAGCGTGTTCGAACAGTTGGTGCAAACCAGGCGCCGCGCTGAGGGAGTAAGGTGCAGCGCGATGGCCCGGCTTCTCCTCGCGCGATTGATGCGGCCCCTGCGTTGGCGCAGCCCCCGCTCGACCTCGCGCATGCTGCTGGCCTTCGCGCGGGCAGAACGTTCAAGCTACTACGACATGATGGAGGCGGCCAACGCGACGGCTGATCTCCCGCGCAAGGCGCAGTACCTCTCGCACGCGGTCGATGAGGCGCGGCACGCGAAGATGTTCACCTTGCGTGCGCTCGAGCTCGACCCTTCACGCGCCGCTGACCCTGCGCTGTTTCATTCGGACTTCGAGCACCTGTTCACCCGACTGGGCGAAGCGCGCTTCATGGCCTTCGTGCACCTGGGTGAACGCCGCGGGCGTGCGCAGATGCAGTTGTTCCGCGATGAGCTTTCCCAACTCGAAGGTTCGGCGCGCGCTGATCCGAAGACGAAGGCGTTGCTCGACGCGGTGATGAAAGACGAGACGCAGCACGAGAGTTACTCGCTGGCGTTGTCCACCACGCTGGGCGGCTCGCTGAACGGAGCCCGCGCGTGGGAACTGAAACGCGGCTGGCTGCGAGCGGGCGCGGCGGTGACCGGGTTCATCTTCACCGTGTTGATGTCGCTGCTCTATTTGCTGCTCTTCCCGCTCGCGTTGATCGAGAAGGCCAGAAAACCAACACCACCTCGTGCTCCCTCTCCCCGCGGGGGAGAGGGTCGGGGAGAGGGTTAACGAAATGCGCTTCCCACTGATCATCCTGTCGCTGACCGCGACGCTGGCCTCTGCCGAGGATCTCACGCCCGCACAATTCAAGAATCAGCTCGAGGCCCAACACGGCCTGGTGCTCGACGTGCGCACACCCGGAGAAGTCGCCAGGGGCAAGCTGCCCGGCGCGAGCGTAATCGACTTCAACGCACCGAAGTTCGAGCAACGCGTCTCTCTCATCGCCAGAGACAAGCCGGTGTTCGTCTACTGCGCCAAGGGTGGGCGCAGCGCCCAGGCCGCGGCGTTGATGACGAAGCTGGGCTTCACCAGGGTCTACAACCTGAGCGGCGGCATCGGCGCGTGGTCGGCAGAAGGCCTGCCACTCGAGAACGCGACTGCTCCAGTCTCATCAGGCGAAGGCCTCACCCCCGAAGCCTTCGACGCGTTGATCAAGAAGGAGAAGCGCGTGCTGGTCGACTTCCAGACCCAGTGGTGCACGCCGTGTCAGAAGATGGGACCCATCGTCGACGCGCTGAAGAGCGTGAAGGTGCTCAAGGTCGATCTCGACGCGAGTGAGGCGCTGGCTGCGCGCGAGAAGGTGCAGGGCGTGCCCGTCTTCGTACTCTACGTGGACGGCAAGGAGCGAGCGCGGCTCTCGGGTGAACAGACGCGCGAGGCTCTGACGGAATTGGCGAAGAAGTAACGCCCTCACCCCCACCCTCTTCCGACGGGAGAGGGAGCTCAATTCGAAGGTCTCGATGGCGGCAGTGCTCGGAATCAGCGCGAACTATCACGACGCCGCGGCGGCCCTGGTCATCGACGGCCAGCTCATCGCCGCCATGCAGGAAGAGCGCTTCACCCGCATCAAGAACGACGCGGCCCTCCCTCTTGCCGCGGCCCGCGCCTGCCTCCACCACGCGAAGCTCGACGCCGCCGCGCTCGACGAGGTGGTCTTCTACGAGAACCCCTACGCGAAGCTGGAGCGCGTGCTGCTCTCGACGCTGCGCACCTTCCCGCGGGCGCTGCGGCAGTTTCCCCGCGCGTTGGCCTCACAGCTGGGCAGCAAGCTCTGGGTGCTCGACGCGCTCTCATCTCATCTCGGGGTGCGCCGTGAACGCGTCACCTTTCGTGAACACCACGCCTCGCACGCCGCCAGCGCCTACTTCGCCAGCCCCTTCACGCGCGCCGCGGTGATGACCGTCGACGCCGTCGGTGAAGACACCAGCACCGCCCTGTGGCTGGGTGAAGGCAATACCCTGCAGTGCAAGGCGCGCATCGGCTTCCCGCACTCGCTGGGCCTGCTCTATTCCGCGCTCACCGCGTACCTCGGCTTCGAGGTGAACGAGGGTGAGTACAAGGTGATGGGCCTCGCCGCTTTCGGCAAGCCCCGCTTCCGCGCGGAGTTCGAGAAGCTGATCAGCCTGACGCCCGATGGTTTTGTGCTGGGCCTCGACTACTTCGACTCGCACACCAACACCGAGGTCGGCTTCTCCACCCGGCTCGAGGCGCTGCTCGGTCCCAGGAGACGGCCGGGCACGCCGTGGGTGCTCGACGGCAACGAGGCCGACGCCCGCGCGGCTGACGTGGCGGCCACGCTGCAGGCGGTGCTCGAAGACGCGCTGCTCCAGCTCGCAGCCAGGGCGAAGGCGCTCACCTCGGCCGACGCGCTCTGTCTTGCCGGCGGCGTCGCGCTCAACGCGGTGGCCAACGGCCGGCTCTTTCGTGAGGCCGGTTTCAGCGAGCTGTTCGTTCAACCCGCAGCAGGTGATGCGGGCGGTGCGCTGGGCGCGGCGCTGCTCGCAGCGTCTGAAAGAAACGAACCGCGTGGCACCTTCACGCACGCCGCGTGGGGCACGGGCGTCAGCGGCGTCGTCGCGCACGGTCTGGCGACTGCGTTGGGTCTGTCTGCCACCCGCGTGAGCTCGCCCATCGACGCGGCCGCTGAAGTGTTGGTGCGGGGCGAAGTGCTCGCCTTCGTGCAAGGCCGTTTCGAGTGGGGCCCGCGCGCGCTCGGCCAACGAAGCATCCTTTCGTTGCCCGCACCGCTCGCCGTGAAGGAGCGCCTGAACCGGGTGATCAAACGGCGTGAACCGTTCCGCCCTTTTGCGCCGATGGTGCTGGAGGACGCCGCGCAGACCTTCTTCGGTGCCTTCGCGCCGCGGCTCGCGCCCTTCATGACCACCGTGGCCGACGTGCTACCGGCCGCGCGGGAGAAACTCGAAGCGGTCACGCATGTCGATGGCACGGCGCGACTGCAGACGGTCGTTCGCGATTCGCAGCTCGGCTCATTGCTCTTGCGCGTAGGGAAGGACACCGGGGTGCCGGTGCTGCTCAATACGTCGCTCAACGGCCAGGGTGAACCCATCGTCGCCACCGAGGCCGATGCGCTGGCGTTCTTCCTCGCTCACCCGGTGGATGCCCTGCTCATCGACGACGTGCTCATTCAAAGGGGCTGAGTCGCGCGCCCCTCTCCCCAAGGGAGAGGGGGATGGCTCCCTGGAAGCGGATGGCCAACGAGCCGCGCTCATCGAGACTGAGGGCAAGCTCTCCTCGCCTGCTGGAGACCTTCACGAGGCCCACCACCGCCAGCAGCGCGACGCATGCGATACCCGTAGGGGGCTCTGCGTATCGGCTTCTGTGGGCCTGAGCCTGATCAGCCGCGTGGTTTGCGCGCGCCGGGCGTCGATCGCATCGGCTGCGCGATTGTACGAGGCGCTGCGCCCCTACCCGAACGTGGCATTCCGCACGCATGGGGGAATTCCCTCGGAGGCGTTCAATGGTTCTCACAGCTGTGTTGACGCTGACCGCGACGGGGCTCGCGGAAGACATCGTTCAGCACGCCGCCAGCCGGCGCAGTTTCTTCGGCCACCCGTCCGAAGACTCCGACGCCGGGCAACACCTCGACTCCGTGGGGCAGCGACGCGTCGCCCAGGCGCTCCTCACTTTCCTTGCCAGGTCACCGTGACTCCGCTCCTGCTTCTTTCCCGCCTCAAGTTGTGGCGCTGCGCCAGGGTCGGCAAGCGCGTCGAAGTGCTCGGCAGCATCTACGTCATCGGTGGCGGGCATATCGATATCGGAGACGACGTCATCCTCGACGGCCGGTTGGTGCCGATCGAGCTGCACGCCGAACCGGGCGCGGTGTTGATCATCGGTCACGGCTGCGTGCTCGAAGGTGGCGTCTCCATCGAGGCGCAGAAGCGCGTGGAGATCGGCCCCGGCTCACGCCTGCGCGCGTTCTGCAAGCTGATGGACAACAACTTCCACCCCGTTCTGGGCTCTCGCCATCGAAGGCCCACTTCGCACCCGGTGAAGTTGGAGGCCGCGGTCGAGGTGGGTGAACGCGCCATCGTGCTGCCCGGCGCCTGGCTGGAAAAGAAGGTGACCCTGGGCCCCGGCGTGGTGATCGCCCGCCGGGTGAAGGCCTTCGCCACGGTGCTCGCCCCGAAGGCCCCCACTGCGACCGCGCCCGCCTCGCTGGAGCAGGAGGAAGACAACAAGGCGAAGGTCAAGCCGAAGGTGCGCAGCCCCTCTGCGCGCTCGCCGGTGCAGCCGCCGCTGGTGGCCTCATGAGGATCGCCTTGCTGGAGCTCTTCGATTGGCTCGAGCTCAAAGCGCCCTTCTTCAAGCGCGCCCACCGTGCCATGGCGCTGGCCCGCAGCCGGGTGGCGTTTGCCGGGTGTGAACTGGGCGAGTCGGTGCTGGTGCACGGCGACCTGCAGCTCGAGCGGCGCGGCCGGGTGAGCGTGGGCAAACAGTGTGTCTTCGTGGGCGGCCCCTTCCCCACCGCACTGCGCGTGGAAAAGGGCGCCACCCTCGAGCTCGGTGCGCGTTGCTACTTCAACTACGGCGTGAACTTCGAAGTCAAAGAGTCGGTGCGCATGGGCGAGCGCTGCATGTTCGGCTCGTACGTGCGCGTGTCGGATGCGCCCGGAGCACCGGTCGTCTTCGGCAAGGACGTCTGGGTCGCGCATGGCGCGGTGATCAACCCGGGCGTGAGCATCGGTGACGGCGCAGTCGTCTCCGCAGGAAGCGTCGTCAACACCAACGTACCCCCGGGGATGCTGGCCATCGGCAACCCGGCGCGAATGATGAGTCAACGACTCTGCACCACTGGAGGTTCGCATGCCTGAAGAGACCCGCGGAGCTGCACCCCGTCTGAGGAGCTGGATCGAAGACACCTTCTTCGTCGACGGCTTCGACGACACCACCTCGTTCCTGAAGAACCGGCTGATCGACTCGACCGGCATGATGGAGCTGGTGGTCTTCATCGAGGGTGAATTCGGTTTCAAGGCCGACGACGCGGAGCTCGTGCCCGACAACCTCGACTCCATCGAGAACCTGGTTCGCTACATCGCGCGCAAGAAGGCCGTTCGCGAGGTGGCCCGGCCGGTCGTACGGCGCGTCGGCGAAGGTGGTGTGGATCGGGTCGAGGGCGGCTGACCCGTGTGCGGAATCGCCGGCTTCACCATGAGCCCGATGGAGCCGCGCCCCGCCGTGGAGCACAAGCTCCGCGCGATGGTCGCCTCGCTGCACCACCGCGGCCCTGATGCACAAAGGGCCGTGGTGCTCGACGGCATCGCGCTGGGTCACACCCGCCTGTCCATCGTGGATCTCGCGTCGGGGCATCAGCCGATGCACGACCCCGAACGGGGGCTCACCGTGGTGTTCAACGGCGAAATCTTCAATCACGTCGAGCTGCGCGCGCAGCTGACCTCATGGCGCTTTCGCACCCGCAGCGACACCGAGGTGATCCTCGCGGCGTACGACGCGTGGGGCATCGACTGCGTGGAGCACTTCGTGGGGCAGTTCGCTTTCGCCCTCTGGGACGCCCGCAAGAAGCAGCTCTGGCTGGCCAGAGATCGGGTGGGCATTCGCCCGCTCTATTTTGCGCGCACCGTCGAAGGCGGGCTGGGGTTCGCCTCTGAAGCCAAGGCGCTCTTCGCCGCCCAGGTGGTGCCGGCCCGGCTTGATGCACGCGCGCTGGCGCAGACCGTTCAGTTGTGGGCGCCGGTCAGCCCCCGCTCGGCCTTCGAAGGCGTGCGGCAGCTGCCGCCCGGCCACGTCGCGTTGTTTTCTCACGGCGTGCTCACCGAGCGGCGCTACTGGAATCTGGATCTCTCGGAAGAGCGCATCGATCGTTCGATGAAATTCTCCGACGCGATCGACGCGCTCGACGCGACCTTGAGTGACGCGCTCCACCTGCGGCTGCGTGCCGACGTGCCGGTGGCGGCGTACCTGTCGGGCGGCCTCGATTCGTCGCTGCTGTGTTCGATGGCTCAGGGCCAACTGGGGGGCTCGTTGCAGACCTTCTCGGTGAGCTTCGAGCAGGCGCGTTTCGACGAACGTTCCTTTCAGCAGGAGGTGGCCGACGCGCTGCACACCCGCCACGCCGAGGTGCCGGTCAGCGACGCCGACATCGGCCACTTGTTGCCCAGGGTGGTGTGGCACGGCGAGCAGGTGCTGCTGCGTTCGGCGCCCGCGCCCATGTTCGCGCTTTCCCGCCTGGTGCGCTCGCATGGCACCAAGGTGGTGCTCACCGGTGAAGGCGCCGACGAGGTCTTCCTGGGCTACGACCTGTTCAAGGAGACAGCAGTGCGGCGGTTCTGGTCGCGCGCACCGAACTCCACCTCGCGGCCGAAGTTGTTTACGCGGCTCTACCCGTACCTGCCGCTGGCCAACCAATCGCCTGAGGTGCTGCGGGCGTTCTTCGGGGTGGGCCTGGAGCACGCCGACGCGCTCGACTTCTCGCACCAGATTCGGTGGAGCAACTCGGGCCGGGTCGCGCGTTTCTTCTCACCCGATTTCGTCGCGCGGCTCAACGGCTTCGATGCGGTGGCCTCGATGCTGGCCACCGTGCCCGAAGAGGTGCGGAGCTGGCGGCCGCTGGCGCGCGCGCAGTACCTCGAGTTCAACACGCTGCTCTCTGGGTACCTGCTCTCGGCGCAGGGCGATCGCATGTTGATGAGCAACTCGGTGGAAGGGCGTTTTCCGTTCCTCGATCACCGGTTGATCGAGCTGGCGGCGCGCATGCCCGACTCGTTCAAGCTGCGCGGCCTCGACGAGAAGTTCATCTTGAAGCGCTTCGGTGCGGGCCGGGTGCCCCGCCGGGTGCTCGAGCGCACCAAGTTCCCCTACCGCGCGCCGGCCGCGGAGGCCCTGGTGGGTCACTCCGCCCCCGCGTGGAGCGAAGAGCTCTTGAGCCGAAAAGCGGTCGACAGCGCGGGCGTGTTCGACGGCAGCAAGGTGGAGAAGCTGCTGGCCAAGCTGCGCAAGAGCACGACCGCGCCTTCAGAGGCCGACGCGATGGCGTTGATGGCGGTCACCTCGTCGCAGCTGCTCTGGCGGCAGTACTTCGACGCCCCCCAGAAGCTTCCCCAGGCGCACCTCGACGCGGTGCAGTTGCTGCCCGTGTGCCGCGACACCCAGAGCTGGGGCGAACACCTGGCCATGTCGCGCCCGAGCCTGGAGAGCCAACCTTGAGCGGTCCTGTGAGCTGGTTGCGCGAGCACGCTGCGCGCTCGCCGAACGCGCCGTGCGTGGGCACGCCCGGGGGGTGGGTGACGTGGGATCAAGTGCGGGCCCGGGTCGACAAGGTGCGCGCGCAGCTGGCCTTCGAAGGTGTGGTGCCGGGCAGCCGGGTGGTGCTCGCGCTCCCGAACGTGGTGGCCACGGTGGTGGGCTGGCTCGCGGTGCAGTCGCTGGGCGCCACCAGCGTCGAACTCGATCGTGAGTGGAGCGAAAGCGCGTTGGCTGAAGCCGTGCGTCAAGCCAAACCGGCCCTCGCGTTGATCAGCGGCAAAGACACGCGCAAGTGGGTGGCGCTGCCGGTCGCGCGGTTCGTGGTGGTGCACCCCGCGCAGCCTCCCGAGGCGCTCGAGGCGCTGCTGGGTGAGCGGTACGCGGGGTGGATCTCCGAAGAAGGTCACACCGGGTTCAGCGGTGAAGGCCCCCTGGAGTGCGTGCCCGACGTGGCCCAGGTGGTGTTCACCTCGGGCAGCACCAGCACCCCGCGCGGCGTGCTGCAGACCACGCAGAACCTGTGCGCCAGCACCGACGGGGTGGTCGAGTTTCTGAAGCTCACCGCGGCCGACCGGGCGATGTTGGTGCTCCCGCTCTTTTACGTCTACGGCAAGAGCGTGCTGCTCTCACACCTGCGGGTGGGCGGCTCGGTCTTCATGGATCACCGCTTCATGTACCCGCGCCTGGTGATGGCGGCGATCGGCTCTGAGCGCTGCACCAGCTTCGCCGGCGTGCCCCTGACCTTCGAGAGCTTGCGGCGCCGGGTGGAGCTGTCGCAGGTCGATCACTCCAGCCTGCGCTTCGTGACGCAGGCCGGTGGCGCGATGCAGCCCGACACCATCGCGTGGGCGCGCGCGGCCTTCGCGCCTGCGCCCTTGTTCGTGATGTACGGCCAGACAGAAGCCACGTCGCGGCTCAGCTTCCTCCCCCCGGCCCTGGCGTCGGAGAAGCGAGGGAGCGTCGGCCGCGGCATGCCGGGCGTGGAGCTTCAGGTGGTCGACGAGCTCGGTGCGCCGGCGGCGCCCGGCGTCGAGGGGCATCTGGTGGCGCGGGGTGAGGTGATCATGCGCGGCTACCTCGATGCGCCCGAAGAGACCGCACGGGTGCTGCGCGACGGCTGGCTGTGGACGGGCGATCTGGCCACGTGGGACTCGGAGGGTTTCGTCTTCCTGACCGGGCGCGCCAAACACGTGCTCAAGCTGGGCGGGCATCGGGTCGCGCCGGCCGAGCTCGAGCGCGCGCTCACCTCGCGCCCCGGCGTACGCGAGGCGGTGGTGGTGGGCGTACCCGATGGGCTCGAGGGTGAGGTGGCGATCGCCTTCGTCATCAGCGACGACACACAGCTCGACTCGGGTGCGTTGCTCAAACACTGCCGATCCCTGCTGCCTGCGCCGCGGGTGCCGCGCAGGGTGGTGCTGGTGCCCGATTTTCCCCGCAGCACGTCCGGCAAGGTGCTGGTCGGTGAGCTGCAACGCCGCGCTGCAGAGCTCCACTCCCCTGAGATTCCATGAGCACATTCCACGAGGCCGTCGAGAAGCTGGAAGCGATGTTCGCCGCGCGACGAAGGAAGCCCCAGCGGCCGCGCCGTGAACGGCAGACGCACCTGCAGTTGATCCCGCTGCGCTCGCGCGAGGCCTGCCTCCCGCTCCCGATGCGTCAGCGCGCAGAAACACCCATTCCCCAGGAGGCACCATGACGGCGTTCAACAAAGACGTACTGAAGCTCGATCTCGAGGCGAAGGCCGGGGAACTCTCCTTGAAGCTGAAGACCGCGGTGCTCAAGACGCTCAAGCGGCGGGGCCTGGTGGTGGCCGTGTCGGGTGGCATCGACAGCGCGTGCGTGCTGGGCCTGGCGGTGAAGGCGCTGGGGCCCAGGCGGGTGTTCGGCCTGCTGCTGCCAGAGCGCGACAGCTCGGGCGAGAGCTCAGCGTATGGCCGCAAGCTCTGCGAGAAGATGGGCGTCGAGTTTCAACTGGTCGACATCGCGCCGATGCTCGAGGCGTCGGGGTGTTACCGCGTGCGTGACGAGGCGGTGGCCTCGGTCGACCCGGGTTTCAAGCCGGGCATGCCGTGGAAGATCGTCTCGAACGGCAACCGGCTCGACTCCGACGCGGTCAACGTGTTCTCGGTGGTGGTGCAGCGGCCCGGCGGTGAAACGGTCAAGACGCGGTTGACGCCCAGGGCGTACCTGGAGATCGTCGCGGCGACGAACTTCAAGCAGCGCACGCGCAAGATGATGGAGTACTTCCACGCCGACCGGTTGATCTACGCCTGCAGCGGCACGCCCAACCGGCTGGAGTACGACCAGGGCTTCTTCGTGAAGCTGGGTGATGGCGCGGCCGACGTGAAGCCCATCGCCGGGCTCTACAAGACGCAGGTGTATGCGATGGCGCGGCACCTGGGCGTCATCGACGAGATCCTCGATCGCGAGCCGACCACCGACACCTTCTCGCTCGCGCAGTCGCAGGAGGATTTCTATTTTTCCCTGCACTACCGCTCGCTCGACATGGTGCTGTGGGCGATGAACCACGGCGTGTCAGCGCAAGCGTGCGGCGAGGTGCTGGGCTTCAGCAGCACGCAGGTGCAGCGCGTGTACGACGACCTCGAGCAGAAGCGGCGCACCACGGCCTACCTGCACGCGCCCCCGGTGTTGCTCGACGAGGTCGTTGAGCTGCAGCCGTACGCGCTCTAACCCCGCAGGGTCGGGGTGGGGGGCACTCCTCGAAGCTTCGAGTCTTGTTCCGAAGGAACGAACCCAACCGGTCTTCCCGAGCGGAGTCGAGGGAGCACCTTGCCTCGCGCAAGCAGTGGCATCTCGACTGCGCTCGATGCGAACGGTGGTGGGCTGACCCTCCGCTGATCCGTCGAACGGCCAGCCACTGGCTCGCGCAGTGCAGACCTTCGCGGGGCAGGTTTCTTTTGAGAGGCAGAATATGGGAATCGATGTGGTGACGGGCGCGACGGGGCATCTGGGAAACGTGTTGGTGAGGGAGCTGCTGGAGCGAGGAAGCACGGTGCGCGCAGTGGTGCAGCCCGGCGATGACGCCGCGCCGCTCGAGTCGTTGCCGATTAGAAAATTCCACGCCGACATCAGAGATCGCGCTGCGCTGCGGAAGGCCTTCACCGGCGCCACGCGCGTCTTCCACCTCGCGAGCGTCGAGAGCCTCTTCTGGAATCAGCGCTCCAGGCTGCACGACGTGAACGTGGGTGGAACGCGAGCGGTGATCTCCGCGTGTCAGGGCGCGTGGGTCGAGCGCCTGGTGCACCTGGGTTCGGTGCACGCGCTCAGCGGGCCGCGCGACGGCGTGCTCGACGAAGAAGCAGGCTTCGAAGTGAACCCGTCCACCAGCGCGTACGCACAGACGCGCGCCGAAGCGTGCGCCGAGGTGCAAACTCTGGCGAGGGCCGGCGACCTCGACGCGGTGTTGGTGTTGCCGACGGGGCTGGTGGGTCCGCTCGATGCGCGGGTCTCGGCGGTGGGCCGGCTGCTGCTGGATCTCGCCGCGGGCAAGGTGCCCTACCTGCTCTCGGGCGGTCACGACTGGGTCGACGTGCGCGATGTCGCGCGAGGAACCGTGTTGGCAGCCGAACGCGGGCGCAATGGAGAGGCGTACCTGTTGGGCTCAGAGCGCTTGTCGCTGCTCGACATCGCTGAGGAGGTCTCGAAGCAGACCGGCGCCCCGCTGCCCAGACTGCTGCCGCCCTGGTTGGCGCGCGCGCTGGCGTGGCCGGGACCGTTCCTCGAGACCCTTGCGCGGCATCACACGCTGCTGACCTCGTGGGCCATGCACGCGGTGACGGCGCCGTTCAACGTCAGTCACGAGAAGGCGGCACGCGAGCTCGGCCTGATGCCGGGGCCCGTGCGCCAGGCGCTGCGAGACGCACTCGATTGGCTCAGAGCCAACCGCTAGACGAATGTCAGAAAAGAGTCTCCTCTCCCTTTGAGAGACCGTTGAAGTACGCCCTCGACTGCTCTCGAGGCGAACGGTGATGTCACCCGAGTCCTATTTCCACCGTTCATCCCGAGCGGAGTCGAGGGATTACCTCGCCTTCGGGCGGTAAGTGCCCCCTCGACTGCGCTCGGGGAGACCGGTGATCAACCCTGCGAGCGGCGTCGAGGCACCTATTTCACCAGTCTCTTTGGGAGAGGGTGAGGTCCGAGTTTCATCGGCACCCACTGAGCTGAGCCTTCCGCAAAACGTCCCGAGAGTTCTCCAACTCACTTTGCAAATTCTCACCAGGCACACCCGCCTGACTGCGGCTGGCCATGCACTGGGCAAAAGCACCCTGCCCCCGCAGCATGAGGACCTCCTGACAACGCGTGCTCTCTGCCGTCACAGTCTTCGAGTCCTCGAGCTGCTTCTCCAACAAAGCGACCCGAAGTCGAGCGGGAGCACACGTGTCGGGAGCTGCCGCGACTGGAGCCACCACCACCCCCGCATCCACCTTCGGCGTCGCCGGAGTCACCGTCAGCGCCTCGCCCGTGGTGGAGCGCCGCTTCGCGCCCGCCGGAATGGAGCCTGGATCATTCGTGAAGTGAGACTGCCCCTTCGCGTCGACCCACTCGTAAACGGCCTGACCCGAGAGCAACGCGACCATGAGCGCCATCACCATGGCCCAATCATAATCCCATCACCGAACGACGCAGCCCGTCCCCTCCAGCGAAACAGACTGACCGGCGAGCTCCGTGGCCCACGCAGCAATTTCACAATCGAGCGCGCTCTGGGCGACACCGAGCAGCTTTTGCACGCGCGCCTGATCAGCCGGCACCGGCTGGGCGCTCATGTTCTCGAAGGTGGCAGACCAACTGCACTGATTGCAGCACGCCGTCTGGCAGTGCTTCTTCGTGCACAGGGTCGCCTTCACGGTGAGCTGCCCCACGTCGGCGCCCGCTTCACATTTCGGCAACGCGTCCAGACGCGGGGTCTTCTCCACCGGCTTCGGCGTGGTCACGCAGCCGGCGAGGAGCATCCAGAACAGGCTCAGCCTTCCCACGACAGACTCCTGCAGACGGTCATCGCTGCCTCCACCTCTTCACTGCGTGCACTGCCGGTGGTCGAGCACCAGATGGTGCGCGGCCCGGTCTGCCGCACTCCGAGAAATGCGTCGCGTTTCACGCCGTCGGTGATCATAGAGTACCTTACACCGATGAAGGTGTCGCCAGACTCTTTCTCGAGTATCTCAACCCCCTCGGCCAGCACCGCGGCGACGAAGGCCTCGGGCTTGGGCAGCGGCTTGGTGGTGCTCTCCAGCTGCAGCACCACCCGCCCCTGCGGCCCGATCTGGAGACCGCCTGAGAAGCCGGTGGCGCGCCACCCGTCGGGCAGCGGCACGCGCAGACTCGAGCGGGGCTCGCCGGGCGCGGTGGGTTTGGCCGGCTCGCTGCACCCCGCGAGCACCAGCACCACCCACGCCAGCCGGCGGGAAGTCACTTCGTGCCGGGTGCGGGCGGCGCGGCCTTGCTGGCCGAGATCCCGTCCATCTTCATGGTGCCGTCGAACGTCACCTCGCGCTCCATGGTGATGTTCGGCGCCTCCATGGTGCCCTTCACCTTGGCGCCCTTGTGGAGCTCGATCACGCTGGTCGCCCGAATGAGGCCTTCCACCGTGCCGCTGATCACCACGGTGCCCGCGGAGATCTCCGCGTTGACCTTGGCGGAGGCGCCGATGATCAGCACCTCGTCGGTCTGAATGTGCCCGCTGTACTTCCCATCGATGCGGACCTGGCCCTTGAAGACCAGCTTGCCTTCGAACTCGCTGCCCTTACCCAGCAGCGTGTCGACCTCTGCTCCACCCATCTTCGGCGACAAAGCGCTCTCCTCGTTCTTCGAGTTCTTCTCGAACAGGGCCATCTTCCACTCCTGAATTTTTCAGCGGCGAATCAACGCCACGATGCGATCGAGGTCTTCGTAGCTGAAGAACTCCACTTCCAGCGTGCCTTTTCCACCGCCCCGCTCCACCAGCTTCACTTTGGTGCCCAGCCGTCGTTGCAGGTCTTCCACCAGTTTTTTGGCTTCGGGGGTGCCCTGTTTGACCGCCCCCTTCTTCTTGGTGCTCACCGGCCCGCCGCCCCGCGCCGTCTTCACCCGCGCTTCGGTCTCGCGCACCGTGAGTTTGTCGGTGACCACGTCGCGGGCCAGCAGCACCATTTCCTTACTGCTGGCCAGCCCGAGGATGGCGCGGGCGTGGCCCATGTCGAGGTCGCCTTCGGCCACCAGCTGCTTCACTTCGTTGGGCAGGTGGAGCAGGCGCAGTGAATTGGCCACGCTCGACCGGTCTTTGCCCACGCGATCGGCGACCTGCTCCTGCGTCATCTTTCGTTCTTCCACCAGCCGGCGGTAGGCCTCGGCCTCTTCCAGCGGGTTCAAGTCGGCGCGCTGAATGTTCTCCACCAGCGCCAGCTCGTACGCCTCGGCGTCGCTCGCCTCGCGGATGATGACCGGCAGCTCGGTGAGGCCGGCCTTCTGCGCCGCGCGCCAGCGCCGTTCGCCCGCGATGATGCGGTAGCCCTTACCGTCCTTGCGCACCAGAATCGGCTGGAGCAGCCCCTGGTGTTTCAGGCTCGCGGCGAGCTCCTCGAGGGCCGCTTCATCGAAGCTGCGGCGCGGGTTGGCCCGGTCGGCGTGAATCTGTTCGATGGGCAGCCTGGTCGGGCCCCCGGTCTGACCCTTCTCACTGGGTGTGCGCGCGTCGGCGAGGAGCGCGCCCAGGCCACGGCCGAGGGCCGGCTTGCGGTTCTGCTGAGGCAACATCTTGATGACGCCAGGCATGGGTTGGGTCCTCGTTCTTCAGCGGGCGGGCGCCGAAGCGCGCGGTGACGGAGTGCCCTTGCGCAGCCGGGCCTTGTCGCGCTTGAGCAGCTCACGCGCGACGCCCAGGTACGCCTCACACCCCTTGGAGCGGATGTCGTACAGCAAGACGGGTTTGCCGAAGCTGGGGCTCTCCGCGAGCCGTACGTTGCGCGGCACCACGGTGGTGAACACCAGCTGGGGGAAGACGCGGCGCACTTCGTCGGCGACCTGGTGGCTGATGTTCGCGCGCGGGTCGAACATGGTGAGCACGATGCCTTCGACGGTCAGCTTCGGGTTGAGCCGCTGCTGCACCAGCTCGACGGTCGACATCAGCTGCGCGAGGCCTTCCATCGCGTAGTACTCGGTCTGCAGGGGGATGAGCACCGAGTCGGCGGCGGCGAGCGCGTTCAAGGTCAACAGGCCCAACGACGGCGGGCAGTCGATGAGGATGAAGTCGTACTTGCGCTTGACGGGGTCGAGGGCCTGCTTGAGGCGCTGCTCCCGCTTCTCCATGCCCACCAGCTCGACCTCGGCGCCGGTGAGGTCGTTGGTGGCCGGCACCACGTCGAGAAACCGGAGCTCGGTCGGGTGAACCAGCTCAGCCAGCGGCTGGCCGTCGATGAGGGCGTCGTAGATAGACCCGGTCAGCTGGGTCTTGTCGATGCCCAGACCGCTGCCCGCGTTGCCCTGGGGGTCCAGGTCGATGAGCAGCGTCTTCCGCTCCGCGGCGGCGAGGGAGGCGGCGAGGTTGATGGCGGTGGTGGTCTTGCCCACACCGCCCTTCTGATTGGAAATACAGACGATTCGACCCATGAACGCTTCCTAGCGCATGGGTCTGACAAGCGGCAGCAGGCGTTTCTTCCTTCCTCTGCTTTTTGCGGGGTGTTTTGCCGGCGGGCGTTTTTCGCCAACCGCGCGCTTCACCGTTTCACGTGGAACACCGCCACGCCGCGCGGGTCACCGGAGTGCGGCAAGGTAAAGGTTCGGCGGCTCAGCAGCTCGAGACCTGCGGCGGCGGCGTGGGCGGCCAGGGCTTCGGCCGTCGGGGTCTGGCCCAGCATCGTGACGACCTTGCCGCCGGGCGAAAGGTAGGCGCGGGCGAGAAGGAGAAAGGGCCCGACGTCCATGAAGGCCCGGGAGATGACGAGATCGACCTGGGGCAGGCCTTCTTTTCCGGGGTTTCCTTCGGCGCGGGCGTGAATGGCTTTGACCCGGTCGGCCACCCCACCCTTCACCGCGCCCGTCTTCATGAACGACACCTTCTTGGAGACGGCGTCCACCAGGGTGGCGCGCAGACCGGGAAGCGCAATGGCCAGGGGGATGCCGGGCAGGCCGGCGCCAGCCCCGAGGTCCAACAGGTGAGTGGCGCCCTGTATCTCTGGGATGACGGCGAGGGAGTCGATGAGGTGTTTGTCGACCACCTCGTCGGTGCGGGTGATGGCGGTGAGGCTGACCTTCTCGTTCCATTTGAGGAGCTCGTCCGCGTAGGCAAGCAAGCGGCGCTGGGCGTCACCAGTCAGTGACAAACCAAGGCGTTCGAGGCCGAGGGAGAGCAGCGAGGGGGCTGAGTTGTCCACAGCGGGGAGTCCTGAGGGAAGGGGCAACCGGGTGGAATGTGACGGCTGCGCGGATGAGGGCGGGGTTTCGCACATGTTTTCCACAGGCGCATCTTCCTCCCCTGATGGAGGCTGATGAAAAAGGCGCCTCGCCTCCGCTCGGCCCGAACGAAACCGGCCGAAATCCGTTCAGCCCGAGAGGGTCTATGGGAAGAGGAATCGGGTTCCATCACCGGTCTCCCCGACAGGGTTGGCCGAAATAGAAGTCACTCCAATCACCGGTCTCCCCGAGCGGTGTCCGTTCGCTATTTCGAAAAAAACCTGCGAGCGAAGTCGAGGGCGTACTTCAACAGTCTCCCTGGGAGAGGGTCAGGGTGAGGGCCGCACGCCCTGCCACTGTTCCACGTGGAACACGACAGAGTTGCCGCTCAACGCATCGGCCCATCTGGTCGAGCCAGGGAAGCATCGAACGATCGCTTGGATCGAGGGTCCAGACCGTCGCGAGGGTCCTCAAAGCGGGACCTGAACTCGTGCGGGCCCGCAGCGTCTTCGCGAGCCTCAACGTCCGCGAGTCCTCACCAGTCCTCAACCTCTTCGGCGAGTGCTGAACGCCTTCGCGATTCCTCATCCAGCTCGGTGTCATCATCGCGGTGTCGGCAACCGCTAATCCTGGATGTAGACGGTTCCCGATGTTCCACGTGGAACACCGGGAACCGCCTCGACAAACCTGACGCTCGGGCTCCTTCGACGCGTGCGTGCGTGTCGCCAACTTTGGATCTCGCGTGGGCGAGTTCGCAACGTGCTGGGCGAGTTCGCAACGTGCTGGGCGAGTTCGCAACGTGCTGCCGACATCGTGGCGTTGCGCTTTAGGGTGTTCCACGTGGAACACAGCGGGCCTGATCGGCGGCTTGCCCGCGTTGGCTCTCGGGATCGTGCGCGAAAAGTTCGCCCAGACGCAATCTCACGCCCCTCAAATCGTGAGACGCCTCGACATGGCTGCGAGTGCTCAACCTCCTTCGCATCTCAACGTCTGCGTCTCAACGTCTGCGAGTTCTCAGCTGCTCCGCGTGCTGCGAGTCCCACCGTGCTGCGAGTCCCACCGTGCTGCGAGTCCCACCGTGCTGCGCGCTCTTTTCGTGCTGCGCGCTCTTTTCGTGCTGCGCGCTCGCTGCGTGCTGCGCGCTCGCTGCGTGCCCCGGCCCTCTCCCTGCCCGCGGCGAGAGGGAGACTTGTTTCACGTGGAACGTCGACCGGCTGCCCTCTCCCCAACCCTCTCCCCCTCGGGGAGAGGGAGATGGTTGGGGAGCCGGTGGCAGTTGTGGGTGGTGACGATTTTCAGGTGGAACGTCGGAGCGCGATCAGCAGCAAACTCACCGCCGCCGGCGTCAGCCCAGAGATCCGGCGCGCGTGACCCACCGTGTCCGGCTGCGCCTGCTCGAGCTTCTCCACCGCTTCCGCCCCGAGCCCTCGCACTTCGCGAAAACGAAACCCGCTGGGGATCTTCCAGGCGTCGTGCGTATCCGACCGCCGGTTCCACGAGGTCTGCGCCATGCGCACGTACCCCGCGTACTTCACCTCCACCTCCACCTCCGCGCAAACATCCGCGGGTAGGGCAGGGCGCTGTGGATCTTCAGCTGCCAACGACTCGTACGTCACCTCGGTACGCTTCAACTTCGTCAGCAGCCTCGCTGCTTCGAGCCGCACGAGCTCGCCCTTCACCTGCGCCGCGCGCTGGGCCGTCACCGCCGCCTGCGCAGGCGATACCAGGCCCACCCGCGCCCCGTGCGGCCGCAGCCGGAACTCCGCGTTGCCCTCGCGCAAGGTCAGCCGATGCTCGCTGCGGCTGGTCAACATGCGGAACGGCTCATCGACCCCACGCGTGACCAACTCATCCAACAACACCGCTCCGTGCGCCTCGTGCCGCCCCAACACCAGCGGCGGCGCGTTCTGCACCTGCAGCGCTGCATTGATGCCCGCGAGCAGCCCCTGAAACGCCGCCTCTTCGTACCCAGACGTACCGTTGAGCTGCCCCGCGAAATAGAGCCCGCGCACCGCCTTCGTCTCCAGCGTCGCGTGCAGTTGCGTGGGCGGCGCGTAGTCGTACTCCACCGCGTAGCCGTACCGCGCCACCTCCACCGCCTCGAGCCCGGGGATGCTGCGCAGGAACTGCAACTGCACCTCGGCCGGCATGCTGGTCGACAGCCCCGCCGGGTACACCAGCGCAGACCGCTCTCCCTCGGGCTCGAGAAACACCGTGTGCCGCGGCCGCTGCGCAAACCGCACCACCTTGTCTTCCAGCGACGGGCAATACCGCGGCCCCCGGCCTGCGATCTCCCCCTGAAAAAGCGGAGAAGCGTGCAGGTTGTCCCGCAGAATCGTGTGCGTGGCCTCGGTGGTGTGGGTGATGGCGCAGTGCAGTTGCTGACGGAGCGGGAAGGGTGACCGCGCCGTGCGCAGCGAGAACGGCCGGGGCGCCACTTCACCGGGCTGCGCCTCGCAGCGGCCCCAGTCGATGCTGTCCTTGAGCAACCGCGCGGGCGTGCCCGTCTTGAAACGCCCCAGCGTAAAACCCAGCGACCGCAGGCTGTGCGACATGCCGGTGGCCGCGGCGTCTCCCAGCCGGCCGCCCACCGACTTCTCGTCGCCCTGGTGCATCAACGCCTGCAGGAACGTGCCGGTGGTCATCACCACCGCCCGCGCAGAGAACTCACGGCCCCCCTGCAACACCACCCCACGCACCTGGCCCCCTTCGGCGACGAGTGAAGCCACTTCACCCTCGACCACCGTCAGGCCCCGCTGCGCCGCCACCGTGAACTGCATCGTCTGGGCGTACGCGTCGCGGTCGCACAACACCCGGGTGGCGCGCACCGCGGGCCCCTTCGAGGCGTTCAAGGTCACGAAGTGCGTGCCGGTTTGATCAGCCGCGAACGCCATCTCGCCACCAAGCGCGTCGAGCTCGCGCACCAGGTGGCCCTTGGCCGTGCCGCCGATGGCCGGGTTGCAGCTCATCATCGCGATGCGATCGGCCCGCAGGGTCACCCCGAGGGTCGACAGGCCCATGCGCGCGCACGCGAGCGCCGCCTCACACCCGGCGTGACCCAGACCGACCACGATGACGTCGAACGACTCCATGCGCCTGCTGCTCTACCAGAGGACTCACCGAGCGGAACAGGCTGACTCGCCGCAGCTCTCCACAGGATTCTACAGGCAGATGCGTTGACAGGTTCGCCGCGGTCCCGCAGCGTGCGCCGGGTGAGCCAAACCCCGGAAAATTCCAGCCCCCCGACGAGCGAGCCCCAGCCGCGGGTGCTGGCCACCGGCCCGCTCGAGGCCGTGCCCGATGGCACCAGTTGGGATCTGGTCAAGAAGCTCCACGCCGAGGGCGCCACCCGCGAGCAGACGCTGGAAAAGCTCAAGGCCCGAGGCCTCGACGACGAATCAGCCAGGGTGCTGATCAACAGCGTCAGCGGCAGCCTGCCGGTCGAGCTCCCCAACGCGCAGCTCTCGCCAGGCACCAACGTGCTCTCGCCCGGCACCTTCACTCTCTCCGACATCGGCCTGACCGGACCACCGGCCACCGTCGGCCTGTATTGGATGGGCTTCGGAGCCGCGATTCTGCTCGCGCTGGGCCTGGGCTTCATCATGACCGAGACGCTCGGCCGCGAGCTGCCTGAAGACGTGGGCTTTTATGCGCTGCGCATCGGCGGCTTCATCTCGATGAGCTGCGTCGCGTGGGGGCTGTTTCGGTACTCGCAGGGCATCACCATTCGGCGGAAATAGGCCCTCACCCTGACCCTCTCCGAGAGAGACTGTTGAAGTACGCCCTCGACTTCGCTCGGACTGAACGGATTTCGGCCGGTTCCGTTCGTGCCGAGCGGAGTCGAGGCACCTATTTCTCCAGTCTCCCAGAAGGAGAGGGGATTTTGAGGTAGCCCAGCACCAACTGGCTCAGCTCTTCCACCATCAGGTCTTCATCGAGCTTCGCCGGGCGCTCGACCATCTGCAGGTGCGAGACGGCCTCGACCGCGGTCACCAGCATGAAGGTCGCCACGTCGAGATCCACCGCGCGCAGGTGTTTGCGTTGGGTCTCCAGCCACGAACGCACCAACGCCGCGGCAGGGGTCGACACGCGGCGCATCACGTCGAGCCCGCCCTTGAGGCGCGGTACCTGCTCCATCAGCACGCGGTGCAGCTTCGGGTCGACGGCGTGCAACGAGACCATCGCGCGAATGTAGTGCCGCACCGTCTGTTCGAACGAGAGCTTGCCCCCCGACGCCGCGCTCACCGCCTCCATCAACACGCCCAGGCCCCGCGCGGCGTGCTCTTCGGCCAGCGCCGTGACCAACGATTCCTTCGAGGGGAAATATTGGTAGAGCGAGCCGATCGACACGCCCGCACGTCTGGCGACGGCGTTGGTGTTGCACGCATCCCACCCGGCGGTCCTCAAAATGTGAGCAGTGGCTCGCAATATTGATTCGACGGTGTGTTGCGCGCGGGCCTGGGTGGGCTTCTTGCGCGGGGATTCTGAGCGGATCGACGGCATGGGCACCTGGGGCTGCGGGCAAAGCGAGTTGTTGAGACGAGCTTTTACTCACATCATGACCTCATGAACGCGACCGCCGCCATGCCGCTCCACACGCCTCCTTCGTTGCCCGGTGCCCGGCCGTTGGTGGGGGTGCTCCCGCAGCTGCAGGCCAACCCGCTCGAGGTGATGGAGCGCGCGACGCTGCAGTATGGGCCGGTGACGCACCTGCCGCTTCCCCGGCTGGAGGGCTACGTGCTGGGCCACCCGAGCCTGGTGAACCACGTGCTGGTCACCAACGCGAAGAACTACGTCAAGCAGACGCGCGGCTACGACATGTTGCGCATGGTCCTGGGCAACGGGCTCGTCACCAGCGACGGCGCGTTCTGGAAGCGTCAGCGCCGCATCGCGCAGCCGGCCTTTCATCGCGAGCGCCTGGCGGGTTTTGGCGAGGTGATGACGCGCGCCGCGAGCCAGATGGTCGACGGCTGGGAGCTGGGCAAACCCTTCGACTTCGCCGCCGAGATGATGCGCTGCACCTTGCGGGTGGTGGGCGAGACGTTGTTGTCGGCAGACGTCACGAGCCAGGCTGATCACGTGGGCCAGGCGCTCACCGTGGCGCTCGAACATTTGATTCATCGCACGCTGCACCCGCTCTCGGTGCCGGAGTGGGTGCCCACGCCCACCAACCTGCGCTTCAAGCGTGCGCTCGTAGAGCTCGACCGGGTGGTGCTGGGGTTGATCGCCGAGCGGCGCAAAGGCGGCGGGCCGCAGAACGACCTGCTGGCCATGTTGATGGAGTCGCGCGACCCGGAGACGGGCGAAGGCATGAACGACGCGCAGCTGCGCGACGAGGTGATGACCATTTTTCTGGCCGGTCACGAGACCACCGCGAACAACCTCGCGTGGACGATGGTGCTGCTGGGCCGCGCGCCCGAGGTGGAGCGCAAGATGATGGCTGAAGCGCACGGTGTGCTCGGGGGCGCGGTGCCCGGCATGGAGCACGTGCACCGGCTCCCCTACGCGATGTCGATCATCAAGGAGTCGCTGCGGTTGTACCCGCCGGTCTGGTCACTGGGGCGCCGGGTGCTGGAGGACGAGTTGGTCGAGGGGTACCTGCTGCCCAAAGACGCGCTGGTGTTCATCTGCCCGTGGGCGATTCACCGGCTGCCTGAGTTCTGGAGCGACCCGCTCGCGTTCGACCCGGATCGCTGGAAGACCGAAGACCCGCGGCGCGCGCACGGGTCGTATCTTCCGTTCAGCATGGGTCAGCGCAAGTGCATCGGGGACACGTTCGCGACCGTCGAGGCGCAGCTGATCCTCACCACGATTCTGCAGAAGGTGCAGGTGTCGTTGGTGCCGGGGCAGACGTTCGACCCTGAGCCGGTGATTACGTTGCGGCCGCGGGGTGGGGTGCAGGTGGTGGCGACGCGCCGGTAGTTCGCATCGGGCGGAAACAAGAAGGTTCCATCACCGGTCTCCCCGAGCCCAGTCGAGGGGGCACTTGCAGTCCGCACGGACAATGGAGCGGTTTGAGAATTGTTCGAATTGTTGCCCCTCACCCTGACCCTCTCCCAAAGGGAGAGGCGACCAAAGTCTGATAGGCGGAGGCCATGTCCACCATCGCGGCCATCGCGACGGGGCCGGCCGCGGGCGGCATCGGCATCATCCGTCTTTCAGGTCCGGCGTCTTTGACGGCGGCACGCCGGGTCGCGCAGCAACTGCCGCATTCTCCGACTCCGAGGCACGCCTACTTCACCCGGTTCTCAGACGCAGACGGTGCGGTGCTCGACGAAGGGCTGCTGCTGTACTTCCAGGCGCCGCACAGCTTCACCGGTGAAGACGTGGTCGAGCTGCACGCGCACGGTGCGCCACGCCTGCTCTCGTTGCTGCTGGGCGAGGTGCTGCGGGAAGAAGGCGTGCGGCCCGCGACAGCCGGTGAGTTCACCCGGCGCGCGTATCTCTCGGGGCGCATCGATCTCTCCCGCGCCGAAGCGGTGGCGGATCTCGTCGCCGCCGAATCGGAGGCGCAGGTGCGTGCCGCCGCAGCGCAACTCTCGGGCGAGCTCACCGCGCGGTTGGAGGCGGTGCACGCGCCGCTGCTCGAGCTGCACGCAGACCTCGAAGGCTCACTCGATTTTCCCGAAGAAGCGGAAGGCGCTGATTCACACACCGGCCCGCGACTCGAGGCCTCTCTGACTTCGGTGCGGGCCCTGCTCGCCGATGCCCGCCGCGGTGCGCTCATTCGCCGCGGCGCGCGGGTGGTGCTCTACGGCCCCGTCAACGCGGGCAAGTCGACGCTCTTCAACGCGCTGGCCGGGGCTTCGCGCGCGTTGGTCGACGCCGAGCCGGGCACCACGCGCGACACGCTCGAGGCGCGCCTGGAACTGGCCGGGCTCGCCGTCACGTTGATCGACACCGCCGGCCTGCGCGAGACCACGGCGCGCATCGAAGCGCTCGGCATCGGCCGTACCCGCGACGCGCTCGCGGGCGCAGACGTCGGCGTGCTGGTGCTCCCGCCAGAGGCGACGGCTGATCAACGCGCCGCCTGGCGCTCAGAGTGTGAGGACGTTCGACGCCTCGAGGTGCGCGGTAAGGCTGATTTGCCTCACGTGCAGGACGAGCTGATCAGCGTCTCCGGCCAGACCGGGCAGGGGCTCGAACGCCTGCGAGACGCGCTCGCGGCCCGGCTGGGTGCAGGCCCATCGGCCGCCGTGCTCGCGTCGAGTCAACGTCACCTCGCGGCCCTCGAGCAGGTCGAAGCAGCCCTGCTCCGGGCGCGGTCAGCGCTCGAGGTGTCCACCATCGAGGTGGTGTCAGGTGAAGTGGGGCTCGCGCTCGAGGCTTTGACGGTCATCACGGGTCAAGACGCATCGACGGCGCTGCTCGACTCCATCTTTGCGCGCTTCTGCATCGGTAAGTGAGCAGGGGGGGTTGCGCATTCGAACGACCGTTCTTATTTTCTGGTCATGTCGAAAGGTGAAGCCACCCGAGAGCGCATCATCGATCGCGCCTTTCTGATTGCGGGGCGGGACGGGTTGGAGGGCCTCACCATCGGGGCGCTCGCCACCGAGCTCAAGCTCTCCAAGAGCGGCCTGTTCTCGCACTTCGGCAGCAAAGAAGAGCTGCAGGTGGCGGTGCTCGACATGGCCTCGAGCCGCTTCACCGAGCGGGTGATGCTGCCGGCGTTCAAAGCCCCGCGGGGCCTGCCCCGGTTGGAGCGCATCTTCGAAGGGTGGATCGCCTGGATGACCGACTCGAAGATGCCGGGCGGGTGCATCTTTCAGCAGGCGAACGCCGAGCTCGACGACCGCCAGGGCCGGCCGCACGACGTGCTGCTCGAGTCGCAGAAGAACCTGGTCGAGGCGCTCACCCAGACCGTGCAGTTGGCCATCACTGAAGGGCACTTCGCGAAGAACGCTGATGCCCGGCAGGTCGCCTACGAGTTCGAAGGCATCATGATGGTGATGAACCTGTATCTGCGGCTGCTGAAGGATCGAAGAGCCGTCGACCGCGCTCGGATGGCGTTCAAGCGGCTGGTGCAGTCGAACGCCGCCTAGAGCGCAGAGAGCAGGTCCTTCGAAGCGATCGACATCGGCAGACCACCGATGACGCCGTTGCCCGAGTCGGCACAGGGGGAAGTGTCTCCCTCTCCCCGGCTAAGACTGGTGAAATAGGTGCCTCGACTCCGCTCGCAGGGTTGATCGAAATAAGGAGCGCCCACCGTTCATCCCGAGCGGAGTCGAGGGATTACCTCGCCTTCGGGCG
>JAYVFP010000361.1:0-22438 GCA_043773025.1 Archangium sp. | reverse complement strand
TGTGGCAGGGGCTGCCGGCGAACAACGGGATCATCGACACGGTGGTGTACTCGTACAACACGACGGCCTGCGCGGTGAGCGGGTGGACGGCGCCGAAGAGCCTCGCCGGCATGGCGACGGATCCGAACGTGGTGGGGCGGTATCGATTGGCTGAGCGGCCGCTCCGTGATCCTGCGGGCGTCGCGTTCACGCCGACGCAGTTGGTGTACGGCGGGTATCCGTGGATCTTCCCCGATGGAGAGGCGATCAACTTCACGGCGGTGAACATGCCGTGCCGGAGCATGCCTCCGAACGAAGATCCGCCGGGGTGTGGGCCGCGGCGCAATGCGCTGGCGATCATCGGGTATCCGACGAACTGGCAGCTCGCGCACATCGATGGCGCGGTGAACCCCGACACGGACAACACGGTGCGGTTGTTCTTCTCCTCGCCGGGGCCCGCGGGGGCGATGCCGTTGCCGGCGACGGTGGGCCGTGACGTGTGGCCGTTCTTCGGCAGCAACACGCAGAACTACGCAGAGATCGTCTTCGATGACGGCCTCGATGGACGGTACGCGGGCTTCTGGCACTTGAACGAGTTCGTCACCGCTGCGGGCAACTACGATCGCACCCGGACCGCGGACAGCTCGGGGTACTCGAACACCGCCACACTGCGGGGTGGGGCGAGCTTTCCACTGCGCAACAACGGAAAGTTGGGCAAGGCGGTGCTCTTCGATGGTGTGAGCGGGCGGGTCGAGGTGCCGCACGCTGCGAGCCTTCAGCCGGTGAACGCGATCACCATCGAGGCGTGGGTCAAGCCGGGCAACTCTCCAGATTGTGACGCGAACAACAACTACCGGCTGCTGCTTGGGAAGCCGAACATCAACGGCGCGTACAGCCTGGTGATCGAGGATGACTTGAGCCTACAGGCGCGGGTTCGGGTGGTGGGCGCGGTGCAGTACGACCTTCGGTCGATGACCACGCTGCCGGTGGGGCAGTGGAGTCACGTGGCGTTTCAGTACGACGCTGCCAGTGGGGTGATGAACTTTCTGTTGAACGGGGTTGAGACGGCGCGGGTTGCTCGCGCTCCGGCGCTGCTCGAGGGCACGACTCAGTCGCTCACGTTTGGTGGGCCTGGGGTTCGGCCGGCATGTCCTCCCACGGGTGATGGCGCGTTTGCGGGGGAGATGGATGAGGTCGCGATCAGCCGTGCGTGGCGGTACGGCACGCCGCCTTCTCAGACGGGGACGGGTGGTGGTGGTGGCTCTGCGACGGGTGGAGGCGGTGGCGGCTCTGCGACGGGTGGTGGCTCTGCGACGGGTGGTGGCTCTGCGACGGGTGGTGGCTCTTCGACGGGTGGTGGCTCTGCGACGGGTGGTGGCGCTGCGACGGGTGGTGGCGCTGCGACGGGTGGTGGCGCTGCGACGGGTGGCGGCGCTGCGACGGGTGGCGGCTCTGCGACCGGTGGTGGTGGCTCCGCGACGGGTGGCGGATCGGTCGTTGGAGGGGTCGATCCCGTCGGTTGCGGGTGTGGTCCCGGGGTCTCGCCTGATCTTCTCGTGCTCCTGGGAATCGCGGCGGCGTTGTTGCGAAGGCGCCGCGCCCGCTAAGTCGCAAAGAGTAAACAAAATCCATACGCCGCCCCCTCAACAGCCCCGGGGCGCGCGGTGAGTTCACTGTTCTGGTGGTGCTCGGACCACGAAGGCCTCTCGACCTCGCGCAAAGTGGCTCATGTGGCGCGTTCACTGGCTCGAAGCCGCGTGCAGCGAGTGACAATACCGCGCGCCGCGAGGCCAGCTCTCTCGACGCACGGACGCTCACCCATGAAGCCCCGCCTTCCCCCGCGCAAGGGTGGACCTCATGGATTTTGTTTCCTTTTGTCGACTTAGCTCGCTGGCTTCACATCGAGCGACAGCATCGCGATCGTTTGCAGCGCGAACGCCAGCAGCGAAGGCACTGCGCGCAGCATGTTCGACAAGTCCCACGCGCCCGCAGCCGGAGCAGCTCACTGCAAGTGCCCCCTCGACTGGGGTCGGGGAGACCGGTGATGGAACCCGATTCCTATTTCCGCCAACCCTCTCGGGCTGAACGGATTCCTCGGGGAGAGGGGGCCAGTTCTTGTCTCAGATTAGACCGCAACTCGCTGGCCGACCCGCTGCTTCCGCGCCTTGTTCAGCACGTGCTTGAGGTACTTGCCGGTGTAGCTGCCCTTCACCTCGGACACTTCCTCCGGCGTGCCGATGGCCAGAATCTCACCACCACCGCTGCCGCCTTCAGGCCCGAGATCGATCACCCAGTCCGATGACTTGATCACGTCGAGGTTGTGCTCGATCACCACCACCGTGTTCCCCGCCTCGACGAGCCGGTTGAGCACGATCAGCAGCTTGCGCATGTCTTCGAAGTGCAGACCCGTCGTCGGCTCATCGAGGATGTACAGCGTGCGGCCGGTCGACACCTTGGCGAGCTCACGCGACAGCTTGATGCGCTGCGCTTCACCACCCGACAGCGTCGTCGAGGGCTGCCCCAGCTTGATGTAGCTCAGGCCCACGTCTTCCAACGTCTTGAGCACGCGGCTGATGTCGCGATGCACCTCGAAGTGCACCATGGCCTCGCGCACCGACATGTCGAGGATCTCTGCCACGTTCTTGCCCTTGTAGCGGACCCGCAGCGTCGCCTCGTTGAAGCGCTTGCCGCCGCACACTTCACACGGCACGTAGACGTCAGCCAGGAAGTGCATCTCGACCTTCTTCACGCCATCGCCTTCGCACGACTCGCAGCGGCCACCCTTCACGTTGAAGCTGAAGCGGCCCGGCGTGTACCCGTACGTGCGGGCTTCCTGCGTCTGCGCGAGCACCTCGCGGATCGCGTCGAACACCTTGGTGTACGTCGCGGGGTTCGAACGGGGCGTGCGGCCGATGGGCCGCTGATCGATGTCGATCACCTTGTCGAGGTACTCCAGCCCGAGGATCGACTGGTGCTTCCCGGGGACGTCGCGGGTCTCGTAGATGTGCCGCGCCAGCGCCGGGTAGAGGATCTCGTTGATCAACGTCGACTTGCCCGCGCCTGAAACGCCGGTCACCGACACGAACAACCCCAGCGGGATGTCGACGCTCACGTCTTTGAGGTTGTTCTCCTTCGCGCCCTTGATGGTGATCTTCTGCTTGCCCGGCTTGCGGCGCGTCTCTGGCACGGTGATCTCGAGCCGGCCTGACAGGTAGCCACCCGTCACGCTCTTCTCGTTGGCCATCACCTGCTTCGGCGTGCCCTCGGCGATCACCGCGCCTCCCAGCTCACCTGCTCCGGGCCCGAAGTCGATGATCCAATCGGCCTCTTCCATCGTCTCTTCGTCGTGCTCGACCACCAGCACCGAGTTGCCCAGGTCGCGCAGCTTCTTGAGCGTGGCGATCAACCGGCCGTTGTCGCGCTGGTGCAGGCCGATCGACGGCTCGTCGAGAATGTAGATGACGCCGGTCAGCTCGCTGCCCATCTGCGAGGCGAGCCGAATGCGCTGGCTCTCGCCACCCGACAGCGTGGAGGCCGCGCGATCGAGCGACAGATACGTGAGGCCCACGTCGGCCAGGAACGAGAGGCGAGAGCGGATCTCTTTGAGCAGCTCCGCGGCGATGGTCGCCTCGTTCTTGCTCAACGGCAGCGCCGCGAGAAAATCCAACGCCTGCCGGATGGTCATGCGCGAGAGGTCGACGATGCTGTTTCCACCGACCTTCACCGCGCGCGATTCGGGCCGGAGCCGCTCACCGCTGCAGGTCGGGCACGGCTTATCGCTCAGGAACTTCATGTAGTACTGCTTCATCGACTCCGAGGTCGTCGAGTTGAAGCTGCGCCACAGCTTGTTGACCAGGCCCTCCCACTCCATCTTCCAGCGGGCCTCGCCCCACTTCATCGCGAGCTCTTTGCCGCTGCTCCCGTAGAGCACCACGTCGGTCTGCTTCTTGGGCAACTGGTTCCACGGCGTCTCGAGATCGATGGCGAACGCACGCGACAGCGTGTCGACGAGATCCGCCGTCCACCCTTCGCCACGAGAGACCCCCGAGGCCCACACCTCGACCGCGCCGTCTTTGATCGACCGCGTCTTGTCGGGGACGATCAGATCGGGATCCATCTCCGCGCGGGTGCCAAGGCCACTGCACACGGTGCACATGCCCAGCGGGTTGTTGAACGAGAACGACGAAGGGGCGAGCTCGGGGAAAGACAACGCGCAGTGGTGACACGAGTTGTGCTCGCTCATCGTGCGATCGGCGGTCTTGGTGCCGTTCTCATCGGTGACGATCAGCACGCCCTTGCCTTCGCGCAGCGCCTGCTCGACCGAGTCGGTGAGACGGGGCCGCAGATCGGCCTTGAGCACCAGGCGATCGATGATCAGCTCGACGTCGTGCTTCGACTTCTTGTCGAGCTCGAACTTCTCCTCGAGCGAGCGCACCTTGCCGTCGACGCGCGCGCGGCTGAAGCCCCTCTTCAGCGCATCGACCAGCAAGTCTTTGTGCTCGCCTTTGCGGTTCACCACGAGCGGCGCGAGCAGTTGAATCTTGGTTCCCGCGGGCGACTTGAGGATCTCCTCGACGATCTGTTGGGCTGATTGCTTGCCCACCTTGCGGCCGCAGTTGTTGCAGTGCTGCACGCCGATGTTCGCGTAGAGCACGCGCAGGTAGTCGTGCACCTCGGTGACCGTACCCACCGTCGAGCGCGGGTTGTTCGACGCCGCCTTCTGCTCGATCGAGATGGTGGGGGAGAGCCCGCGAATCGTGTCGTAGCGGGGCTTCTCCATCTGCCCGAGGAACTGGCGGGCGTAGGCAGAGAGCGACTCCACGTACCGGCGCTGCCCTTCGGCGTAGAGCGTGTCGAAGGCCAGCGAGCTCTTGCCGGAACCCGAGACGCCCGTGAACACCACGAGCTTCTTCTTGGGGATGTCGAGAGAGACGCCTTTGAGGTTGTGCTCTTTGGCGCCGCGAATGCTGACGTAATCGGGTTCGGCCATGGGGTTGCCTTGAAGTAGCGCCGATGGGGGACCAGCGCCCTATCGACTTGGCCCGGAACGGGTGTTCAGGTCAAGGCTTCCCTACCCGAAGGGTGGCTGACCGCTCAGCGCACCCGCTTCCGACTGGACCAGGCAGGAATGGAGCAAAAGGATTTGGTGCCGATCCTTGGAGCCGGGTCTCGGAGATCATGAACCACGAAGGCCTGACCTGAGCAGAGCCGCGGGCCGCACTACGACGACGAAATGGCCGTGCGCTACGAGGCCTTCGACGCCTGCGGAGGCTCGTGCCACGGCCACGTGATGCGCGCGCAGCGCCCACACGGCGAACCCACGCCACTGCGTGTGGCGTTCGCTTCTCCTCGACGACCGACATGAACACGTCGGTGAGCTCTGCGTGGCGCGTACACGCGCGAAACGCTCACCAGCGATGGCACAATTCGAAGCCGCCATCGCGCACGACACTGTGGCGGGTTCGAATTTGCGACCGTGCGCTATTTCTTTTTCGCGGGGGCGGCGGGCTTCACGCCTGGGTTCGCCTCGCGCCAGTCTTCCACGAACCTGGCGGCGTGGACCTCCGACAAGCGATGGCGGTCGTCGGCCTGAGCTTGCAAGAGCCTTCGGTGGGATTGCTGGCCACCTCGATCTTGCTCGTCAGCACCGGAAAGGTTCTCGCGCAGTTCCCCGAACTCGACCACGCCTCGAGGGAAGCTCGCGATGGTCATCGGCGAGATCCAGGTGGTCGCGTAGACGTTCTTCGCCTTCTCGCCGGTCGTAAGGAACACCTTCCTCAGCAAGCGGCCCTCGCACGCGACCAACTTCGTGGTTTCGTAATCGAAAGGGTTCGGGTTCGCGTTCGAGTAGGAAACCGCGGTCGTCTCGGTGCAGTGCACGTTGAAGATGGGCAGCCCCGCTGCGTTCGCGTTCTTGAGATCGACGACGCGCAGGCCCCCGTCTTTGAGCGTGGCCTCAGCCATCGAGCCTTCGGTGCCGCCGTGTTCAGCGGCGCCGCTCTCCTGGAACGCGATTTGGGTGATGCCCCTGAGGCTCGCGCGCTTGTCGTCCTTCGACTGGGCGAGTGCCGACGACGAGAACATGATCCCGATGAGGGCGAACGAAGCGGTCTTCATGGCTTCTCCTGGGGAGGGCTTGTTGCAAGGCGCGCGAGCACGGTGAAGGACTCGGCGAAAGAACGTCATGGAATTTGGACGTGATCTGAGTTGAGACTGTTCACCGATCGCCGCTGCACGTCGAGCAGAAGTGGACCCGAATTCGGACCAGGAACTCCCCCACGACGTAGCAGACGATGAAGGCGAAGGCGGTCCGCCAGGAGCACGACGCTAAGGGACCGGTCATGAACAAGTCGATCGTTCTGGGCTCAGGCTCAGCGGCGAGTCGATCCAAAAAATGAAGGCGAAGTCGTGATTGGAAGAGAATGCACGCGTCTACGGGGCCGCCTCCGCTCACTCCGACGGGGCGACCGGCACAATTGATCGCGAGTGGAAGTCGTGCTTGTGAAGCGCGACCGCTTTCATCTCTGCGTCCGTGGTGACAACACCTGTCGGGTATTCTCGCCTGTCGAGCTTCGACTTGACGCGCAGGCCGGCCTTCGTTCGGGAGTGACCTATGAGTTAGACAACGGCTCCGAACGTTCCCAGCGGCTTGCCGCGCCAATGTGTGTTAATTTCTAATTGCGGACTTCAATGCAGTCGCAGCGATCCGCCCGCCGCTTCAACCGCCCCTGCCGACAGCTTCAAATCGCGCAAGCAACGCATCAACTGCCGTAGAATCGACCGGCTTAGTCAAATGCAGGTCAAAACCAGCTTCCTTGGACCTCCGCCGATCGTCCTCGCTGCCCCATCCGGTCAGGGCCACGAGCAGCGCGTTCTTCAAGAGCGGAGTTGCGCGAAGCTTCTGCGCAACTTCATAGCCGCTCATTCCTGGAAGCCCAATATCCAGAAAAATGATCTCTGGATAAAATAGAATGCCGATAGCCAATGCTTCCTGACCAGTGAAGGCCATGCGTGTCTCATGCCCCGAAAGACTCAGCATCATGGCAAGCAGCGTGGCGCCGTCCTCGTTATCGTCGACGACCAAAATGCGACGCGGTGTCCGTACTATCGGTGAGTTCGTTGACCCAATCTTGACTTCCGCAGGCGCCGCAGCGAGAGGCAACCGGATCGAAAAGGTACTCCCCTTGCCCGCCCCTGGGCTTTCGGCGACCACGGTTCCGCCATGCATCTCAACCAGTTGCTTGACAAGCGCCAAGCCAATGCCCAGGCCACCCTGTGCACGTTCAAGCGTGCGGTTTACCTGAGTAAACATGTCAAACACTTGAATGAGCATGTCTTCTGGAATGCCCAAGCCAGTATCCTTGACTTGAATGAGAACCTGGCCACCCTCGCGGCACGCAGACAGCGTAATGACGCTCCTCGCGCCGCTGTATTTCGCAGCATTATTCAGGATGTTTCCGATCACCTGAGTCAGTCTTGCGGGGTCAACTTGAAGCCATAACAACTGCGGCGGCAAGTTTACTTTCAGCAAGTGATGGCCGACTGCAATCAGAGGCCGCGAGGCTTCGACGGCGGCTTCGATAACGGCGCTTGCTGAAACCTGTTGGAGGCGAAGCAGCACTTTGCCGCTCGTAATGCGGGAGATGTCCAGCAAGTCGTCGATCAGGCGCGTCATCTGGTCGAGCTGACGCTCCATGATGTCCAAAGTCAGGAGCGATGTCGCGGCGTCCGTTGTCAGACGAAGCACGCGAAGCCCGGCGCTAACCGGCGAAAGAGGATTCCGTAGTTCGTGCGCAAGAGTCGCAATGAATTCATCCTTACGGCGATCAGCCTCCGACAACATTCGTTCGGTACGCAGCAGCGCTGCATTCCGGCCCAATAATTCTCGCGTCATTGCGAGGCGCTCTATTGCATTCTCAATGATTCGCGTCAGCGCGAGTGGAGTGAGCCCATCTTTAGCGATATAGTCTTGTGCTCCTGCGCGTAGCACTAGACGGCCGGCCTCTACTGCCGTGCCTCCGGTTAAAACCACGACTGGACAGACCGGAAGACCGTCTGCCCCCCCCAACCCCGAAAGAACGTCGAGGGCATCCATGTCGGGCAAACTGTAATCTAACACCACGCAGTCCGGCATTGCCTGAAGGGCGCGAACGGCATCTAAACCTGCCGCGCCGGTAGCTGCTTCCGTGAAAAGGTAGCGGCGTTCCGAACCGCGAAGAAGAAGACGCCGTACCTCGCTTCGGTCATCCGGGCTATCGTCGATGATGACTACACGCCATCCGCGCGCTGGGGTTGCAGGTGAAGCGATCATGAGCCCGATATATAGTGAAACTGGTGAAATTGTTCCTTGCTTCGAACTTCTCGCCTTTTACGGTAGTCGGTTGCGACTTCGATTGCAGAGATTCGCCAATTCCAAGTGGATGTCATGTCAGTGAGCGTCCTCGCCTGGCAACGTGAAGTAAAATGTTGTTCCATTGCCGAGTGAAGAATTTAGCCATACCTTGCCGCGCTGCTGCTCCACAAGCTTGCGGACAATGGTCAAACCGGTACCGGTGCCGCCGCCGTACTCATCTCGCGCATGAAGTCGCTTGAAAAGCTTAAATATTTGGGCAAAGTATTTTACTGGGACGCCGATGCCGTTGTCGGCCACGTAATAGATCATATCGGTCTCCAACCCCGGCGGGCACCCGGGCCTTGCGTTCATCTCACCCGACGCAATGGTGCCGATCTCGACACGCCTCAGCGTGGAATTGTTATATCGAATTGAATTCGATAGCAGATTGAAAAATATTTCGCGACACCAAACCCGATTGCATCTCACAGAGGGGAGTGCCCGAGGGATGACGAATTCCGATTGGAAGCCCTGGGGTTGGCCCAACAACTCCACGGCCTCAGCCACAATCTCGTTGAGATTCACCAACTCAAGCGAAAAACTCGACTTTCCGATACGCGAGAAGTGCAGCAACGAATCCAGCAGGCTGTCCATGCGCAGGGTCAACCGCAGCATGCTATTCAATTTGCTACGGTCTTTGTCGTCCTTCAGCGTGGCATCTTCCATCAATTGGAAAGCGTATTGATGAATTCCACGCAGAGGTTCCTTCAGGTCGTGACTGGCGACGTACTTAAAGGCATCAAGCTCTTCGTTGTTGCGTGCCAGTTCCGCTCTCAGGGTTGCGCGCTGCTCGGCGTGCATGACTACGATTTCAACCAACTGAAGCCTTAGTTTGACGACAGCCGCAAGCTCAACCTGCTTCCATGGCAGAGAACGCTCGTTTACGGATTCAGTGAATAACTCGAAACTGCGGCGAGGGGTCAGCCTGGGCCCGTTGGGGCCCACCGTCATGGTTTTGTTGTACGGGTCACCTCCCCAGTTTACTGTTTGCATGATCGCCGGCCTGAACCAGAGGAGTAAGTCTTGCCCGCTACGCGAAAGCGGCAATGCCAATAAGCCGCTCGCAACATCGGCAAACGCAGTTCCGGAGGGATAGTCGCGCGCAAGGCAATCAGTCGCGTACAACGGCGTCAGATCTGCTGAAAGCCTGACATCGCTAATCCACTTTCCTAATCCCCTTAGTTGTGGCTCGGTAGGCGTCTTCCCCAAGCAGCACCAGCGGCCATCATGGTACAATGCAGCGCCGGCGGCATCAATGCCATCCAGCAGTGAAGGTGAATTGTTGGCGAGAGCCATCAAGCCGCCTTCTCGCGCGGCATTTCCCAACAACTGCTCATGCGTGCTTTCCAGCCTTAGACGATAGGCGAGATGCTCCTTATCCTCGGCAGCGTTGTGCTGCAGCGAAACGACTTGCGCTAAAAATTCGCAGGCCGCCCGGACCTGGTAAGAAAGGTATCTGGGCCCCGCAGAGTAGGTGCAGGAAATGAGGCCCCATAGATGATCGCGGCGTCGGATTGACAAGGTGAGAGTGGCAGCGACACCCATGTTCCGATAGTACTCAGTGCACATAAGCGACACGCCACGCAAAAAACAGTACGTCATGTCGAGCGACTTATTCGTATCCGGATTAACCAGAGGAACCATCTCAGCAAGCGCATCCGACATGTCTGGAATCGGCCGCACCCAGGTCCTGGCGAAAACATCGCGCGCAGGCTGAGGAATGTCTTCAGCGGGGTAGTGCAGGCCGAGCCACGGCGCAAGTTCAGGGCACTTGCTTTCAGCGAAAACCTCACCGTGGCCGTCTTCATGGAATTTATAAACCATGACGCGGTCCATCCCAGTCAACTCGCGGATTTCTTCCGCCGCAAAACCGCATAACTGCAGCAGAGACTCTGCGGTCTGAAGCCGCGCAACCGTCTTCTTGACTAGTCCGTAGTAGTCAAGACTGACGGCGTCCGTGCGGCCAGTGGCTTCAAATTCGAGAATCACCACGCCGTCCAAGGTATGAACGGTCGCATCCAGAACGGCACTTTTGCCGGACTCGTCTTGGCTGCCCGGCATCGTCAGGAGATACAGCGGATTGCATTCAGTCGATTGCTTGGCCAACAGTGCCCACAGCTGACGCTCGCCCTCCATCCCAACTACCACGCTGACGGGTCGGCCCAGAACCGACGCAACCGAATGACCCAGCACCGCCTTGATGTTGTCGCTCACCTGTAAAATACAGAAATCTACCAGGCGCAGAACGAGCAACGCGCCATGCGCCTGCACGCAACCCGGCGTCCGAACTGGCTCGCTGTCGCAGTTGGCAATGCTCAGGCCATGCCGTTTCGTACTGTATGGTTGGTGGTTGAAAGGATGTGTTCCTGCTGCTTGGTCGATTGTAGTCATGTCGTTGACGACTCTTTGCTCGGCAGCGTGAAATAGAAGGTCGACCCCTTCCCCTCCAGAGAATCAACCCATACCTGGCCGCCGTGTTGTTTCACGAGCTTGTGGATGATTGTCAGGCCAACGCCAGCGCCGCCGCCATAGCTGTCATGGCAGTGCAGGCGCTTGAAGAGTTTGAAAATATTCTTGAAATGCTTCGGCTTAATTCCAATGCCGTTGTCGGCTACGTAGAAGATGGTTTGGTGTCTCGACTCTGGCGGACAGCCAGGCCGTAAGTGGCTTTCACCAGCGGCAATGTAGCCAACTTCAATGAATTTATTGGTCGCATCTGTGTATTTAATGGCATTCGACATCAGGTTTACGAAGATTTGTCGGCACCGAATCCGGTCGCATTGAATCGTTGGAAGCAACCGGGGCAGCGCGAACTCAGATTTGCCGTCATCGGTGCGCGAACCGACAAAGTCCACCGCCTCAGCCATGATTTCATTTAGATTCACGGCTTCAATCGAAAGGTTATCCCCGCCTATGCGCGAAAACCGCAACATGGAATCTAACAAGCCATCCATGCGCGTCGTAAGTCTCAGTAGACCATCGAGTTTCGCGCGATTTTCCTCATTTACCGGCGCAACCTCTTCGAGCAGTTGATGCGCGTATCGGTGAATGCCGCGCAGGGGTTCTTTTAGGTCATGGCTCGCGATATAGGCAAAGGCATCAAGATCTTCGTTGCTGCGAACCAGGTCGGCTTGCAAGACAGTACGCTGACCGACTCGCCCAGCCACTAACTCGGCTACCAGAAGCCTCAACCCTGCAGCAGCGTCAACTTCTACCGCTTTCCAAGGAAGAGAACGTTGTCGCACCGACTCAGTGAACACTTCGAAACTCTGTCGCGGAGTAAGGCGCGGCCCATTGGGGCCCAGCGTAGTCGGCTTGTCATTGGGGTTGCCGCCCCAGTTCACAGTCTGTATGGTTTCCGGCCGAAACCACAGCAACAAATCACTTCCAGCAGGAGACACCGAAACAGCCAATAACCCGCTGGCAACATCGGCAAATGCCGCAGCAGGCGGGTAGTCCGACACTAGTTGGTCCGTCACGTACAGGGGGCGCGGGCCAGAAGGCAGTGCGGAGTCAGTCAGCCAGGCACACAATTCGTCCAGCTCATCCTCGGTCGGTGTATTGCCAACACGCCACCAGCGGTCGAGGTAGTATAGCGCCGCACCACCCGCCTCAATGCCTTGCAGCAGCGACGGCGTGCCACTGACGAGGCCGAGCAGCCCGCCTTCCTGGGCAGCGGAGGTCAATAATAGCTGATGCACGCGCTCGAGCCTGAGTCGGTAGGCAAAAGTTTCTTTGTCTTCGGCAGCCTGATGTTGGAGCGACACAACCTGTGCCAGAAATTCACAGGCGGAACGTACCTGATACGGAATGTGCTTAGGCTCGGAGTAGTGGTGGCAGGCAATGAGGCCCCACAGTTTGTCGTCGCGGCGGATGGCCATCGTAAGAGCCGCCGCGACCCCCATGTTGCGAAGATACTCGGCGTACATGATTGATACGCCGCGCAATGCGCAATACGTCATATTGAGCGCTTTGCCAGTGTCCGGATTGGCTAGCGGACAAAGTTCGGCCAACGGATCTGATACGTCAGGAACCGGGCGTATCCATGTCTTCGTGAAGATCTCGCGTGCAGGCTTAGGAATGTCCTCGGCGGGATAGTGAAGGCCGAACCAAGAGGAAAGGTCGGCGCGTTTGCTTTCTGACAGCACTTCGCCATGCCCATCGGCGTGAAACTTGTAAACCATAACTCGGTCGAGACCAGTAAGATCCCGAATCTCATTGGCGACTGCATCACAAAAATGTTGCAGCGAACTTGTTGTTTGCAATCTCGCAACGGTTTTTCTGACCACCTCGTAATAGTCCGTCGCATCAGCGCTGGTGCGGTTGGTAGATTCGAATTCCAACACCACCACGCCATCCATTGTGTGTATCGTGACGTCGAGCGCGCCCTTGGCTCCCTCCCGCAAAGGCAAGGTAAGCAGATACAGCGGGTTACAATCCGTTTTTTCCTTGGTCAACAAGTCTTGTAATTGGGCTTGACCGTCTGTTCCGATGATCACGCCAATCGACTGCTCTAGAAGTTGAACGACCGGGTGCCCCAGTATCGTGTCTGTATTGTCACTGGCTTGCACGATGCGTAAGTCAGATAGCCGAAGCACAAGCAGCGCGCCATGCGCCTGCACGCAGCCCGGCGTTTGCACCGGTTCACTGTCGCAGTTCTCAATGGTCAAGCCGTCTCGTTTTGTGCTGTACGGTTGGCCGGCGACATTGGGCGTAGTGGTGTTCATTTTATTCCTTTTTGTTGATTGCAAAATCAATCACATTCCGAACGGTGGCCGCGGATGTAGGAATGACTGTCTCGATCGTCCGTCGCTGACAAAAGCGTGCAGGCGCATTCAGGCTTTTGCTGTGTCGAACCAATTGATAATACGAACACAACTCAACCGATTCCGTGACGTGGAGCCTCCCCGATGATCGCGTTGTAATGCGTCGAGGTGACGAACCAATCCTTTAAAGTGATGAAGGTCTCAGCGGCGGCGGAGACCATCAGGTCCTCATCCGTCACTGAGCGAGCGCAGGCCGTCAGCAAGCGTCGGAACTCCTGCCACATCGGTACGGTATCCGGGCCGTACGACAGCAGGAACGAAGCTGCAGTGCCCACTTCTTCGGGAAGGAGGTCGCGAAGCCGTCGGTAGATGACTTGCCCGCCGAGGGTCGACCCCTCCAGGACATAAAGCAAGCCCAGCGCGCGAGGCACGTGTCCAAGGGATGGCAGCCTTTGGCAGTTCGGAAGCGAAGCCAGCGCCGCCTCTGAGAGCCCAAGTGAACGCAAATCCTGTTCGAGGAGCGGCACCTTCCAGCGCCGGTCGAGATCAGGGACGTCTTGGTAGAGGTTGGTGAGGTTGCGCAGCTGACGCTCGAGCGGTGCGTAGTAGCCCAAGAGCGTGGAGAGGTATCGGACGTAGTCCGCGCGGGCAATTTGAGGATGCATGATGCCGACGACGGCCTCGACTTGTTCGTGCAGGACGCGCGTCTCCCGCTTTAGCCGTTGAACGATGGTTTCGAAAATCAAGGTGGACTCGCTTTCTTTGATCACTCTCCGTCTGCGGGCTTCAGGAGTCGAGACATGAGTGCGACAGAGGAGGAGGCCCCGCAATGACCCGAGGGATTTGTGCCAATCTCGATGTGGGTTTGGAATGCAGGGGAAGACAGGACGTACCCACCGCCTGAGGCACGCCGGATCCGCCCGGCGCTCACCTGTCAAGGCTCGCCCCTGCTAATCGCGTGTGGCTCGGCTAGACTAATCTGCGATCTGGGCGCGTGGCCCGGCGCAGCCGATGCGAAAGCTGCTTGTCCTCCCTCTGCTCCACCTCGTCGGTAAATAGCCTGAAGAGAAACTCAGGCATCGCAAGGTCGTCATCGGCCGCCTGCTTGATGCGGAGGTCCAGCGTCTGCTTCACTTCAGACAGTCTCAGCTCTTCAGCAGGCGGATCAGTTCGTTAGTTAGACTCATTCTCGAGCTTCCATTGGTTGAGTATGCTTGACCCAATCTCGTGGACACTTTCTGAAGCAAGTTAGGGTGTCCCATGGAGACGTAAGACAAGGAGAAGAAGCAGCGACGCACGAGGCGTAACTTCAGCGACGACTTCAAGGCTCTCCAGGGAGAACGCGTGAGGTTCGCATTCATCCAGGAGGACCAGTTCGGCGTGGCCAGGTTGTGCCGTGCACTCGTCGTCTCGTGCTCTCGTTACTGGAGTGGAGGCTCTCGATGGAGCGCCGGCCGCCACACGGGCAGCGCAGGACGTCAGTGCCCCAGGTGCGCTGGTGCAGCGTGGCCCAATCCAGGTGGCGCTTTTTGCTTCTTCGTCGGAGGTGACGGCAGGGGCTGGGTGACGAGGGGCCGCAGCGCGGCGTGGGGTGCGTAGACGCCGTGGAAGCTGGTGAGGCGCCGGCGGGGCGGAGGCACCATCTGCGTGCAGCGAGAAGCCCTGCCGCATCGCGAGTCTCCGTGCGCAAGGGCGAGGCCGTGCACGTCGGCCAGGCCCAGCCGCTCGTGGATGGCGCGCTGCTGGATCTCCTCGTACTCGTCCTGGGCCCACCCGCCGTCGAGCGCGGCCCAGTCCTTCCTCGCCTGCCGCAGCACCCGGGCCAGCACCGCCGTCACCTCCTCGTCGCTGGGCGGCGGCGGGGGCACCACCTCGCCGTCCCGCGCCCACTGCGCCAAAGGACGTGGGCAAAGCCGCCATCAGCGCCGGCGCTCGAGCGTTCGAGGCCGTCGTCGTCGATCAGCTCCACCGTGATGCCGCCGGGCGCGACGTTGGTCTCGGCGGGGTCGGTGTCGACCGCTCCCATCACCGAAACGGAGACAAGCGCCGGGGGGATCTCCAGATCGGCTTTGCACGACGCAAGCACGATCACACACAGACACTTCGATCTTCGAACGATGGGGCAGACCTCGACGGGAGACCGGAAAGCCTGGACCAGCCGAGGCCCGAGTTCTGGCATGAGGCCGTCCATGGCTCAGATTCCAGGATTACGCGTCGCGCGCTCGAAGATGCATGGCTACGGCCTGGTCGCCCTGAAGGACTTCAAGGAGGGCGACATGATGGCCGACATCGAAGGCGTCACCTGGCGCGAGGGCGAGTGGTGGGACGACACCTATACGCTGCGCATCACGGATGCGGTGTCGTTCGACATGGTCGATCAGACGCGGTGGATCAATCACAGCTGCACCGCCAACGCAGAGATCGACCTGGGGCTCGATGAAGCCGGCGAGCCCTGGGCCAAGCTCTACGCGTGGCGAGACATCGTGGCGGGCGAAGAGATCACCTTCGACTACGAGTTCCCCGCTGAGCTGGCGCAGCCGTGTTCGTGTGGCTCGCCGCAGTGCCGCGGGTGGATCGTGCGGGAGGAAGAACTGCACCTGGTGAAGGATAAAGTGAGGCCCTCACCCTGACCCTCTTCCAGAGGGAGAGGGGATCTCGAGCTTCCGCGCCTTTTCAGCGCGCTTGGCCGAGAGCTCCACGCCCACCGCGTCGAGGCCGTGTCGATTGGCGACAGCCAGCATGGTGCCCACGCCGCAGAACGGATCGACCACGGTGCGGGTGGCTGTGTGTTTCACCAGGAAGGAGGCGATGGCCTCGCAGGCCTCGAGCCCCATCGCGCGCGCCCAGGTCATCTCGCCCAGGCGCGGCAACACGTCGGCGAAGGCCTGACCTTTCTCGAGGCGCTTGGTGCGGCTGAAGCAGAGCAGGTGCGCGTACGCCGGCCGGCCGAAGGTGGTGAGCCCGGCGGGCGCGCGGCAAATCACCTTGTGCCACAGACACGAGCTGCCTGCGTGCTCCGCGCCGAGCGAGACCAGAAAGCTCTTGTCGACCCACCGGCCGTCGAGCTTCACGTCGGTCTGGTAGAAGATCGCGACGCCGTCATCGCTGAGCTGGCGGCAGATGAGCGCGGAGGTGTCGATGAACCACTTCCTCCAGCCCTCGAACCCCAGCCCCGGCACTTCTGAGCTGTCGGGCATCGAGGTCACCACCGCGACCTCGGGGCCGAACTGCTGCGCGGTGAGCCAGGCGATTCCTTCGGTGCAGTGGACCTCGCGCGTGGGCATCAGGCTCTGTTCGCTACACCGTCCCGCGTGGCCAGTCATCGGCGGCGTTTGGAAGTGCGGGATCTTTCGCGTTCACCGTGCAGAATGCGCGGCCATGCGACCCTTCTCCTGGTTCCTTTGCGCAGTGATGCTGCTGGCGGTTCCCGTTCAGGCGCGTGATTGGTTCGTGCGCGAAGGCGCGAGCGGTGGTGATGGCACCATGGGCAAGCCCTTCGGCGATCCCTGGCAGGCGCTCGACAAGTGCGAAGCGAACGACGCCATACACGTCGCCGCCGGCAAGTACTTCGGCCGCAGCAACGTGGGCACCTGGGAAATTCCGTTCGACGGCGTGCAGCTGATCGGCGGCTACGACAAAGACTTCAAGGAGCGCGACCCCTGGAAGAACCTCACCCAGTTGCTCTGGGACAAGAACTCGAAGAACTGGCCCAAAGACGAGCGCCTCACCTCGCGCGCGAAGAACACCGTGATCGACGGCGTGGTGATCGACATGCGCGATCAGAACAAATACGCCGACAAGGAGCAGACGGGCCGCGCCGAAGACCCCGGCCGCACCGCCGCGATGCGCTTCAGCCAGCCGGTGACCGTGCGCAACTCGGTCATCGTCAACCCCGGTGAGAATGGCATCACCTGCGTGCAGGGCTCGACCATCGAAAACAACCTCATCTTGAACGCCCTCATCTGGGGCGTGGTGGTGAACAACAGCAGCAGCGAGGCGAAGTCGGTCGCCACCATTCGCAACAACACCATCGCCTTCGCGCAAGACGATCGCGCGGCGGGCAAGGGTGGTTACGCGGGCTCGGCGGTGGCGGTGAAGGGCGCGGCGATCGTCACCAACAACATCCTCATCAACAGCGACAACCACGGCGTCTTCATGGAGGTGCTGGCTGAGAAGGTCTCGGTCACCAACAACGTGTTCTTCATGAACCTCTTTTCCAACCTGCAGGCCAGCGCGAATGGTCAGAAGGTGGCCATCGACGACGCCGCGATGGACGAGCTCGAGGAGGTCGGACTCAAGGCGTTCGACGGCAACCAGGTCGTCAACCCGCAGCTCGAGTTCGACCCGAAGTGGATGGACGCGTTCAGCAAACGCACCGCGGCGCAGCCCGGCAAGCTGGTGATGAACGACTGGAACAAGACCCGCCAGTTGCTCGGCCTGCCGATGATCGAGAAGGGTGGCGCACCGGCCAGCGGCGTCGCGCCTGCGTACGACCTCGACAAGGCGCTCAAGCTCTTGCAGCCGAAAGCGAACGTGAAGGCGGGCGCGCGCAAGCAGAAGCTCGAGGCGAAGTTTCAGGGCGCCACCGATTCGGGCCCCGCGAAGAGCTACGTGAGCAGCGACGTCTCGACCTGGGCCAAGAAGCCTGATCAGGTCGACGGCAAGGCGCTCGAGATCATCGTGGCCATCGGCAACACCACGAACATCGGGGGCATCCCCTCGCAGTTCAAGAAGGACGAACACGCGGGCAACACGCTCTACGCGCGCGGTGGCGAGCACGAGACCATCGTGGGCTTCTTCAAGAAGGGCTCGTCGGCGCAGCGCTTCGTGGAAGACAACTCTGGTTGGTACACCGGGAATGGCAACCCCTCGAAGGTCTTCGTGGCGCGCGGCACGGCGTACGCGATGAACTGGCTGCCCAAGGGCGGCTTCTTCATCGACAGCATCGAGCCGTACGAAGCGGGCGGCGGCGTGGCGACGCGGCAGGTGGGGCGTGACTGGTTCGTGCGCGCCGGAGCGAGCGGCGGCGATGGCAGCAAGGCCAAGCCCTTCAAGGATCCCTGGCAGGCGCTCGAGAAGGTCGAGGCGGGTGACTCCGTGCACGTGGCCGAGGGCGAATACTTCGGCAAGCTCAAGGTCGGCCGCTGGACCATCGACACCTCGAACATCGCGCTGCTGGGCGGCTACGACACGAACTTCACCGAGCGCAATCCGTGGAAGCACCCCACGCGGCTCTTCACGCCGGCAGAGTACAAGGGCACCCGCGGGGGCTACACCATCGAAGGCGCCGACGATCACACGGGCGCGGTCGTCGATGGCTTCGTCTTCGACAAGAAGCTGAACAACCAATACCAGCCCGACGGCGACCTCATGTACTCGGAGTCGGACAAGACCGAGCACATCTGGCTGGCCAAACCGGGCTGCATCATTCGCAACAACGTGTTCTTGAACGGCGCCGAAGGTGCGCTGCGCGTCGCGGGTGGTCAGACCGTCGAGAACAACATCTTCATCAACCACGTGTACCGCACGGTGCGCGCGACGGGCGGCTTCGGCGGCACCTTCGTGTTCCGCAACAACACGGTGCTCTTCTCGTGGGATCCAATTCGTTTTGGGCAGGGCCATGGCTCGAATGGGCACCTGCTGACGCTCGAGGGCAGCGTGGTGGCGAATGTCGATGGCAACATCTTCGAGTTCGCAGACAACGATGCGATCCGCCTCGCCACCGAAGCGAAAGACGTCGAGCTGACCAACAACACGTTCTCGAAGAACCTCTGGTCGAACATTCAGCGGCCCAGCGACTGGGTGTCGGTCGACGATAAAGAATGGTCGAAGCTGGCCGACCTCAAGTTCAAGAAGGTCGCGGGCAACGAGCTGGCCGTCTCAGGCGTGCCGCTCGAGCGTGCGTGGTTCGACGTCTATTTGAACCGCGTCGCGCCGGTGCCGGGCAAGGTGCAGATGGATGATTGGAATGAGCTGCGCGAGCTCATCGGTCAGCCGGTGATCGCCACGGGCAGCAAGGCGGGCTCGGGCTTCGCGCCGGCGTACGAGTGGTCGAAGGCGGTGCTGCTCTTTCCCAAGAATCCGAAGATGAAGTCGGGCGCGAAGATGAGCACCTTCCCCGCGACCTTCACCGGCAAGACCCCCGAAGCGCAGGCCGCGTACGACTACGACGAGAGCACCTGGGACGTCGCGAAGAACAAGGACGCCTGGGAGAAGCTGGCCAGCAAACGCGTCGCGCTCAAGCTCGTCATTCAGCGCACCGACAACCAGTACATGCTCGATGACGTGAAGAAGGAAGACTACCTCTGCTTCATGGCCACGGGCCCTGACGGTACGGACAGCGGCGGGCTTCCTCTGCGCCTGTACGTGAAGCGCGGCACCAAGCAGGAGCGGGTGGTTCAGCAGGCAAAGCCCTACAGCTCGGGACCGGTCGAGCAGACCTATTCAATCAAGGGCCTGGTGCGCAGCAATCGCCAGATGATCGCCGAGGTCATCGAGCGGGCCGACTGAGATGTGGCGAGGGGTGGACCGCGCTCCTGTCGCTCACGGCTGGGCAGGGAAGTCCCAGTCGATGGCGGTGGTGAGCCCTGCCATCGTCACCCCCACGTAGGTCTGACCACCGGTCGAGAGCTCGTAGTGACCACGCGAGCCGGGGAGGTCCGAGATCGAGGCCATGGCCTCGTCACCGAGCCACCAGGTGCACAGCTCGGTCGCGTCGAGCACGGCGCCGTCGCTCCAGGTCGCTACGGCGTGAAAACGGCTCGGCCCCACGAGAGATGAGGCGGTCGAGGTCCACATGCGGCGGGGGGCCTCGTGGACTTCCAGCGAGATCACATGCGCGTCGCTCACTTCGAAGGTGACCTGAGCACTCACGCCGCCGAGCGCGAGTTCGAGCTGCGCGGTGCCGAGCAGTGCGCCGGTGACCTCGATCTGATTGTTCGCCTGCTTCGTCGTCACCGCGCCGCCGTGGAACAGCGAGACCATCGGCGAGAGGTTGAGCACCGCTGCGTCGGAGAACGTGCCGCTCACCATCAACGTCGCTTTCTGGCCCGGCACCAGCCGGCCGCCGCTCAGCGTCGCGTTCAGCGCGGTCAGCACGGGAGCGGTGACCACCACGTCGTACGCCGCTTCGTGACCGCCGTAGTACGCGATGATCGTCGCGGCGCCCATCGAGTGCGCGATGACGGTGCCATCCGCTTCGACTTCAGCGAACGAAGGGTGCGTCGAGGCCCACTGCGCGGCGGAGGTGACCACTTCGCTGCTGCCGTCTTCGAAGTCTGCCAACAGCTCGAGCGATCCCGAGCGGCCCGCGGGGAGGTGAAGTGCGGGCAGGGTGAAGTGCACCGCGACGACCGGCCGCGGATCGACCACCAGCTCGATCGTGGCCCCCGCGTCGTTCCAGCTCGCGGTGATGCGCGCGCGGCCATCTGCCCGAGCGAAGAGCGCGCCGCTCGCGGAGACCTCGACCACGTTGGGCCTGGAAGAAGTCCACGCAGCGAGGTGCGTGACGTCACGACGCGAGCCGTCGGAGAACCTCGCCTCCACCTGCAGCGGCCACGTCGAACCCGGGCTCAGCGCAACCCACGGCCCGTTCAGCGAAAGCGCCAGGAAACGCGGACCCACGACCTCGAACGTCAGGCCGGCGGCTTGCGAAAAATACTGAACGCGCACCGTGCCGAAGCCCTTGTCCACGCCCTTCACCACGCCTGCGCGCTCCAGCTTCAACGTGCCTTCCACGCTCCAGCTCGCGTGCTCGGTGACGTCGACGATGCTGCCGTCCGAGAAACGCGCCCGTGCGGTGAACGGCCGCGTGTCACCGCGCGCCAGCTCGGCCGAGTCAGCGCTCGAGAGGCTCAGCGACTCCAACGTCGCGCCCGTGACCTGAAGGTTCACCTTCACGTGCTGGCCTTCGAACACGCCTTCGAAACCCGCGAGACCGACGCCGTTGAGCTGCACGATGCCGCTGTGGCCGATCACTCCGACGTTCGAGTCGAGCGTGGTCCAATCGGTCTTGGCGCTGACGTTGAGCTTGCTGCCGTCGCTGTAGATCGCGATCGCCCGAAGCTGCAGCGCAGTGTGGGTAGGGAATTCCTGGCCCGGCACTTCGACGGTGAACTGCGCGAGGGTGATTTCCGGGGCGGGCGATGCCGGTTGATTGCACGCGGCGAGCACAAACGCGGCGAGGAGCAGGGGAGTTCGCATGCGGCTGCCCTGAGCAACGCGCATGCCCGGCAAAGTTCGCCGAGTTTCAAGGCGCTTCCTGCTGCGTCGGTGGGTCAGGGACGTGACGCTGGTGGTGAGCCGACCTCGCTCCACGTCGATGCCCACAAGGTGTGGATTGGTGCGTCGCTCCGGAAGACTTCAGCTACAAGGCGCTCAACTCGTTTCCCTCTGGGGGATGCCGTGTTCTTCCGAAAGCTGCTGCCGTTGTGTCTGGTCGTTGCCGTGGGCTGTACCTGCGACAAGGGCAAGACGCCTACCGACCTCATGAACCCTCAGGGGCAGGGCGGAACGCGCCAGCTCAGCCCGCTGCCGCAAGCGCCTTCGCTCGACGTGCCGCACGAGTCGATGCCCGGTGCCGGTGAAGAGCTGTCGGTGGTGGCCGCGCGCCCCCAGGGTGAACAACAGGGTGAAGTGCGGCCCACGGTCACGTTCTCGCGGCCCGTGCAGGGCCTGCAAGAGGTGGAAGACACGCGCGCGAAGGACGCTGCCAAGCCGTTCGCGAAGCTCGATCCCGCGATCGAAGGTGAGTGGCGTTGGCTGGGCAGCGCGTCTGCCGAGTTCGTGCCCAAAGGCCTGGTGCCGTTCTCCACCACCTTCACCGTGACGGTCTTCAAGGGCCTCACCGCGCTCGATGGCGCCAGGCTCGCTGAGGACTACACCTTCACCTTCACCACCCCGCGGCTCGAGCTGCAGGACGTCTCGCCCGCGCGCGGCGATCGTTGGCTGCGCCCCGACAGCACGGTGACGTTGCTCTTCAACCAGCCGGTGCTCGCAGCCGATCTGGAGAAGGCGCTCAAGTTCACTGCCGGCTCCACGGCGATCTCGCTCAAGGTGGAAAAAGAGATCTCCATTCAGGACGAGCGCCGCGCAGCGATCGAAGAAGCGAAGAAGAGCGGCCGCAGCTACGAGGCGATGGACGATCAAGAGCGCGGCTACCGCAACCGGCAGACCCGCTACATCTTGAAGCCGCAGACCGCGTTGCCGCTCGACCAGGCGCTGACGCTGCAGTTCGATCCTTCGCTGCACGGCAAAGAAGGCGCGCTGCCCATGACGGTGCCGGTCGACGTGAGCTGGCGCA
>JAYVFP010000360.1:0-6971 GCA_043773025.1 Archangium sp. | reverse complement strand
GGAGCCGGATGGTGGAAATCTCCTCGTCCGGATCTGGTGAGGGGCCCGGGGGCCAATCAACGCCCCGGGCCTACTCGACAGGGATTACCTCGCCTTCGGGCGGCAAGTGCCCCCTCGACTGCGCTCGGGGAGACCGGTGATTGGACTCATTTCTACTCAGCCGTAACGAACCTGAACGTTCTCGATCAACGCGAGCAGCGCCTGCTTCACGCCTTCGGTCTCGGCGTGTTTCACCAGCGCCCAGCCTTCACCTTCGTACCCCGGCGCGCGCGGCTGACCGACCTTCGGTGCGCGCAGATCGACCAGCGACTTGCCCACGATCTCCATCGCCTTCTCGAGGCCCTTCACCTCGATGATGCGCTGGCCGGTGCCCTGGCCCCGGAAACACGCGGCACCGCCTGCCCACTTGCGGGTGAGCGGGGTGAAACGATCGAAGCTGATCAGCTCGGCCCACTTGGAGATCATGTCGACCTCATTGGCGATGCTCATCAACGGCATGATGTGTACGCCCGGCGGCCGCGCGCCGACCTCGTTGACGAACATCGCGTTGTCTTCGCGTAGGAACCACTCCATGTGCGTGATGGCGGTGCCCACCACGCGCGGGTCGTCACCGAAGAGCGCCTGCAGCGCCGCCTCGTTGATGCCCGCGAAGTCCGTCCACGGCGCTTGTTCTTCACGTGGCAACATCACGCAGTACTGCACCCACGGGTTCTCCAGCACCTCGAGCGGGGTCGGGAAATAGCGCGTGCCCGAGCGCCAGACCGTCTTCCCGTGCACCGTCACCGTCTCGCAGGTGAACTCGCGCGCGCGGATGAACTGTTCGGCCTGCAGCGGGTTGGCCGCGGTCGGCGAGAGGCCCTGCTTCAACAGCGCGGCCAGGTCTTCCCTCGACTCGATGCGGTGCGTGCCGCGTGAGCCGACGCCGGCCTGCGGCTTGACGATGATGGGCAGCCCCACGCGATCGATGAAGGCCTTCAGCTCGGCCGCCGACGACACCAGCACGCTCGCGGCGACCGGCACGCCCCTCGCGCGCAATACTTTTTTCATCACGTCCTTGTCGCGAAACCGCCGGGCGATGTCGGGCCGCATGCCGGGCACGTCGGCCAGCGCGCGCGCCTCAGCCATGGGGAGCTGCAGCTGCTCCAACGCACCGGTGAGGCGATCGACCGGGCCGACGCTCTTCTGCAGCGCCTTGAGCGCCTTGGCCAGCTCGCCCGAATCGCCCACGCTCGCAACCTGGTAGTGGCCTGCGACGCGCGCGCGCAGCTCAGGGGGCAGGCTCTTCGCGGCGTCCTCACTGATGACGGAGAGCTTCACGCCCTCGAGGTCCACGAAGGCCTTCACGTAGCGGTTGGTGTTCTCGAGAAAATGCGGAGCGACCAGTGCGATGTGCGGCATGGAGAGGCAGCCTACTCCCTCAGTCCGGTGCGCGACCTTCGATCCATGGCGACCCGACCTTCGGTAACGGCCCGTACCCAAGTTCTGGTGGAGTGGCATTCTTCCACTGTGACTGCGCACTACACCGTGCTCCGCGTGACCGACGAGCGTGTGCCCTTGTTCGAAGAGCATGTGCAGCGATTGGGAGAGACGAGCCGCGCGCCCTTGCGCCACTTCGTCACGCAAGCCCAGGGAGGCGTGTACCGCGTCACCTGGGACGGCACCGAGCTGAAGACCACGCGCCGCTCGGACTCCCGGTTGAAAGACGGCGCGCCCACGCGGTTCGTGGTCTCGCCGTTCGCTGATCGACGCGGTCGCTTCGCCAAACCCGCGCCGCCTTCGCTGTACGACAGCGTGCGGGTGGAGGGGATGACCTCGTTGCTCACCGACCCCCTGGGCGAAGAAATCTACGAAGCGTGCGTGGCGGGCATCGTGGCCTGGGATGGAGGGTCGCTCGTGCTGCCGCCGGTCGATGCGCCCGCGGTCGCTTCTGTCGCCGAGCGCCGCATCGCCACGCAGCTCTCACCACGCCGCGCGCGCGTCTTGGTCGAGAGTGATTGGCCGATTCTGCTGATCAACGCGGTGGTGGGTACCTGCAAAGTGAAGCTTCATGGCAGAGGTTCTTTCCCAGCCTCCGTGCGAGCGCAGCTCGATGTCGTCCTGATGCGTGAATCGTGAACATGAAAAAGGGCATCATCGGCGCGGTCCTCTTGCTCACCGCAGCCGCAGCAGCGCTCTTCCTCCGGCAAGACCCGCCGCCTGCGAACTTCGTCTCCATCAAGAGCTCTCCCTCGTTCCAGGACCGCGCGCTGCTCGAAAGAGCCTGGGCCCTGCCGGCCGCCAGGACCTTCCCCCATCCGTTGATCTCCCAAACCAATCCCTCCGCCTGCGGTCCCACCGCCGTGGCCAACGTGTTGCGCTCGTCGGGAACCATGACGACCTCTGACGCCGTCGCCGCCCACGGCTCTGGCTGCTTCGGAGGCATCTGCTTCGGAGGCCTGACCCTCGCTCAACTCGCCGAAGCCGCGCGCGCCTCGGCCCCAGGCTGGACCGTGACTGAGCTCCACCCCGCCACCCTCGAAGACTTCCGCACCGCCCTGCGCCAGGCCAACGACCCCGCGCAAAGACTGATCATCAATTTCACCCGCAGGCCCCTCTTCGGAGCAGGAGGCGGCCATCACTCGCCCGTCGGCGGGTACCTCGAAGCGGAAGACCTGGTCTTCGTGCTCGACGTGAACGAAGACTTCGGCCCCTGGTTGGTCACCAGCGAGCGCCTGTTTGCGGCGATGGGTACCGTGGATCCTTCGAGCGGTTTGAAGCGGGGGTTGCTTCGACTGAGTCGGGAGTAGCGCGGCCCCTCACCCCCGACCCTGCGCCCCGCTTCGCAGGGCGAGGGGGTTATCGGGCGGGGAGCGCCACGTTCACGGAGCAGGGCGAGCGATTTCGAAGTCGGCGGTCAGCGCGTAGTGATCGCTGCCCGCGAAGCCGCGGCTGTTCTTCCAGACGATGGCTGAACGGGGCACCGGCGCGCCCGCGGGTGTCGGCCCCTGGAGAATGTGGTCGATCGCCTCGCCGCGGCCGTTGAAGACATACGTGTATTGATCAGCCACCGGGAGATCCGCCGCCACGCGCAGCAGGCCCGCATCCCCGGTCAACGCCTCCATCGGGGCTGAACCGGGCACGTCGTTCAGGTCGCCCGCCATCACCACCAACGCGCCGGGGAGCGCCGTGGCCACGTCGGTCACGATGCGCCGCGAGGTCTGCGCTTCGGCAAGACGCCGGCCGGGGTCATCCATCGACTTCGAGCGGAAGTGCGCAGCGAACAACACCACCTCGGTGCCCTCGGCCACGCGCACGTGCGCCTCGAGGAACTCCCGGCTGTAGTTGGTACGGCTGCCGTCGGGGCGGGTCAAGCGCTCGAGGTTCCGATGCCCCATCACCTTTTCCAGCGGCGTCCTGGAGAGGATCGCCACGTCCACCGAGCCTGCGGTGTTGATCTCGCCCAACACGCCGTGCGGCAACGTGTCACTCAGGCGGCTGATCAACGCGTCGAGACACCCTTGCGTTTCCAGCTCCTGCAGCGCCACCACGTCGGCGTCGAAGCCCCTGATGGCGGCGGCGAGCTCCGCGGCGCGCGCCTCGAAGGTCTGCGGCGCGAGCACCTGCTCGAAGTCGGCCGGTGCGCACGCACCTGACTGACAGGTGGAGTCGAAGAACAGCTTCACGTTGAAGGTGGCCACGCGCACCCGGGTGAGCGGCAGGGGCTGGCCCGCGTCGTTCTCGGTTGGCACGGGCTCGCAACCCAGCAGGCAGACCGACGTCAGGAAAATCAGGCCTCGTCTCACGGTGAGCTCAGGGATCGATCGCCTTGCCGGCCGCGCTGACGTGCGTACCAGCCGCAAACCAATCAGCCGCTGCGGCGGAAATGCGGCGCAAGGCGGCGGGGTCGTTCTTGAAGATGTTGAAGCACTCGGCGAAGTGTTCCCGCACACTCGACCGCCCGTAGCTGGTCGGTGACTGCTTGATGTTGAGCACCGCTGAGAGGGCCTTCTCTGCCGGGCGGCCGGCCTGGGCATTGACGCGGTCGTTGGCCAGCATCTGCTTCACCAGGCGATCGGCTTCTTTGAAGCGCGCGTCGGTCTCTGCTCTGGCCTTGGTGAGCGCCGCGGCGAGGGCCTTCAGCTCTGCCGTGCCCCTGGTGTCGGGCCTGGGTTCGAGCTCGACCGCCTTGTCGTTGAACGCCTTGACCGCTGCGTCGACGTCGGGTTGTCGGCGTTTGTATTCCTCGGCGGCGGCCTTGGCGATCAGCCCCTTCTCGCGAAAGCGCACGTCGACGAGCGCGTGACCCAGCTCGTGAATGATGACCGAGATGGCTTCGGCGCGCGGCGCTTGCGGGGTGCCGGTGAACAGCTCGTCGGCGAACAAGAAGGCGGCGTCGTAGACGAAGACGCAGTTCGTCGCGTCACCGCGCTCGTACTTCGCGCGGTGAATGCCCTCCTTCTTCGCGCGGCGGAAGGGCAGGCCCCGCAGCAGCGCGAGCTCTTCTTTGCTCAGCAATGACAGCGCCTGGTGCACCACCGAGTACGCGCGACCATCCCACGGCGCGTCGAGGTCGGTGAACTCGCCCACGTCGAACTGCGCGCGGATCTTCTCGGCGGTCATCGTCTCGTCGACGAGCGACTTCACCGGGGGGCCGCTCTCGAAGGTCACCACGCCGTCGGGTTCCCAGGTGACCGTGACGGGCACGCTGGTGCCATCGGGCTGCGGCACGAGCACGTCGACCTCGGCGCCGACCATCTTGCGGCCGAGAATCGAGACCAGCGCGATGCGCTCGGCGCGGCTGGTGTCGGTCAGCGCGTCGGTCGTGGGGTCGGCCTTGCTCCACACCACCTTCGACGGTTCGCCTCTGCGCTCGAGCGTGGTGACTCCGTAGCCCCTGGTGCAGGCGATTACCTGCTGCGCCAGCGTGGCGTCGGGCACCGCAGCGAGCCTCTGCAACTGCAGCGTGCCCGAGCCGTAGGAGAGATCAGCTGCGAGCAGGAGAAGGACGAGGCTGGTCATCAGCGAAGGGTAGACCAGCCCGCCGCGCGCTCATCGAGGCATCTTTCAATCTTCAGCGGGCTGGTCATGAGCGAGGCGGAAGTGCCCCCTCGACTGGGCTCGGGGAGACCGGTGATGGAACCCGACCCTCTCGCGATGACCGGTGGGTTGTTCCTTCGGGTGAAGTCGCTGGCGAAGCCGGTCTACATCGCCGACTCTTTCATCCGCGCGTCGAGCCGCGCGCGCACGAACCAGTACTCAGGGTCGCGGGAGTTGGCCTTGCGCAGCTCCTCACGCGTGCTCGCCGCCGCGGCTGTCTCGCCCGCTTCCTCCTGCGCTTCGGCCAGCGTCATCTGACACAACGACGCCGGCTCGCTGCACTTGCTGAGCGCCTGCACCGCGGCCCTCGCATCGCCCTGCGCCAGGGCCAGCACGCCGCGCGCGTACGAGGGGGCATCGACCGCGAATGGCCCGGAGAGGTTTTCCTGCGCGAACTCATCGAGCCTCGCCAGGGTGCGAGCCGCGTCAGGCAACTTGCCCAGCCGCGCTTGCGCAGCGGTCAGCCCCAACAGCACCTGCCCCCGATACCGTCTGCGCTGACCGGTCGAGAGCTGGTTGACCTGCAGCTTGTCCGCGGCCGTGAAGTCCTTCACCGCAGCGGCGTACTTTCCACTCGCCAGGTTGAGCTGTGCCCGCAACAAGACGGTGCGCGCCGTCGCGGCATCCACCTTCGCGGCCACGGCCTGACGCCTCGCTGCCTCGAGCACCTTCATCGCCGAAGGCAACTGGCCCTGCGCCGCATACGACCACGCCATCATCGTGTCGGCGCGCAGCTTGTCGGTGGGCTCGATGGCCGCCGCCTTCTCACCTTCGATGGCCGCGCGTGCGCTCACCCAATCACCTTGCAGCGCCTTGACTGAAGCCAGGCCGCTCCACGCGAGCCAGAACTTCCCGGCTGAGCCGTCGATGGCGCGTTGGTACTCGGCGGCGGCCGCTTCGAGCTGGTTGTCGGCCAGGAGCGAATCACCCAACGAGTCGTGCGCGTTCGGTTCATCTGGCGCGACCTCGACGTACTTGCGAAACGCCTCGATGGCCTGGGCCGTGCGATGCGCGCGCAGCCTCGCGTAGCCCAGCAGGTTCCACCCCGCGCCATTGCCCGGGCTCAGCGACGTGGCCCGTTGCGCGGCGCGTTCGGCTTCGTCCCACGCCTCGAGCGCGAGCGCGGCGTGGGCCAGGCTCAGGTTCACCATGAAGACGTCGGGCGCGAGCTCGGCCAGCTCTTGCGCGTGGGTGAAGGCTTTCCTCAGCTCTCCATTGCGCGCGGCCTGCATGACCTTCAGGTCGAGCTGCTCGACCTCACCCACGGTCGACAGTCGTGCCACCGCGGCGTCGAACAGCCGTTTGCCTGCGGCCCCCGGGGTCACCGCGCCCAGGCTCGCGCGCGCCATCACGCACTTCGGGTCAGCCACCAACGCGAGCTGCAGGGTCTCGCGCGCTTCGTCGACCCGGGCGTTGGCCATCGCAGCCCACGCCTTGAACACCATCGGCTTGGCGATGTCGGCGCAGCTCAGTGGATAGTCAGAGGCGACGTCAGGCGTGGGCGCGTCAGAGGTGGAGACGGACAGCGGGGGCGGCGCTGCGAGACTGATTGCGGCTGAACAGCACGCGATGAGGGCGGTCAGACGACTCAAGGTCTTCATGGTGATTCCCCCGGCGCAGTGAGCGCTCCAAATGAGAATCACCCGCTCGGGGGGCCTTCGCCACTGGCCTCACGGGCAGGGTTGCAGCTCGCCGTAGCGCGCAGTCAAGATGCCACCTTTGGCGCGAGGGATTGCCTCTCCTTCGCACTGCAAGTGCCCCCTCGACTGGGCTCGGGGAGACCGGTGATGAAACCCGATTCCTATTTCCGCCAACCCTCTCGGGATGACCAGTTGGTTGTTCCTCCCTGCTCGGGACACCCAGACCCGGTCGACATGGCAGCGCTTTGAAGCGGG
>JAYVFP010000359.1:0-6978 GCA_043773025.1 Archangium sp. | reverse complement strand
CGCTCATCCCGAGCAGGGGACCAGCTTCGCCTTCGAATTCACCCGAAGGAACAACCAACCGGTCATCCCGAGCGAAGTCGAGGGATTACCTTTGCTCGCGCGGCAGGTGGCATCTCGACTGCGCTCGATGCGAACGGTGTGGGCTGTTCCTTAGGAGAGCAGTCGAGGGAGTACCTCTGCCTCGCGCAGCAGGTGGCCCCTCGACTGGGCTCGGGGAGACCGGTGATGGCACCCGATTCCTATTTCCGCCAACCCTCTCGGGATGACGGGTGGGTTGTTCCTTGGGGTGAATTCGCACGCGAAGCCCGTTCCCTGCTCGGGAGGACCGGTGGCCTCTTCGTGTTGGCGCTGCTCGCGTCGAGCCCGGCGCTCGCTGAGGAGCGCTACGATCACCGCGGCTCGCTCGGGCTCACCGTCGCCTTCGGGGGCGAGCTCGTCGCGGCGGTCACCACCAACGCCACTGGAGAACGAGGCGTGCGTCTGCCCATCGAGGTGGGCGGCACGCTCTCCTTGAGCGATCACAACGAGCTGCGCATCGCCGGCCGGTTGAGCCCGGGCGTGGGCCCGCTCACGGCGCTCGGTGGCTCGTTCTACGCCGGCCTTCGCAACAGCATCGGCTACGACCAGTGGAAGACGTTCTTCGATCTCGAACTCGCGGCGCACGTCACCCCGTTTCTCGCCTTCGGCGTGCGCGGCGCGTTCGGCGTGCAGTTCGATTTTCTGCCGGTGATGGGCGTGTACGCGCAGCTCGGCGGTCAGCTCGGAGGCGCGACCTCGTTGCGGCTCTCGTTCGAACTCATGGCCGGTGTCCAGTTTCGGACCTACGTCTTCGAGTGATCGCCGAGGTGATCAGCTGATCAGGATTGCGTGTTTTTTTGACCACGTTGTTTCATGTGAGACCATGTGTGCACATGAACGACAACGCCCGTCTCACCTCCGTGGTTTTTCGTCTCAACCGTGACCGCCTCGAGATGCTCAAGGATCTCTCGAAGGAGACGCGAATTCGTCAGAGCGAATACCTGCGCGAGGCCATCAGCGACCTGCTCGAGAAGTACGAAGAGAAGTTGAACGATTGATCGCTGCCGCTTTCGCCAGTTGCGCCTCCAGGTCGCCGACTCCACAATGCGGCCTCCATGGGGCCGACTGATCAAGGCTGGTTGTTTCGCGAAGGTGACCTGATTTTAGGTCCCGTCGCTTCGCAGCAGATCATCGACAAGCTGTACGCGGGTGAACTCCTCCCGCACAGCGAAGTGCAGCTGCTCGGTTCGGGGCACTTTCAGAAGGTCTGCGACATCGCCGACTTCAAGGTGCACGTCGCCAAGTCAGAGGCGAAGAAGCGCGTCGACGCGCACGCCCACGAGCACCAATCCGAACAGAAGAAGAAGCTCACCCGCGCGCTGGGCATCGGCGCAGGCGTGCTGGTCACCTTGGGCATCGTGGTCGCGGTGCTGGGCAGCTACCTGGCCGTGCACACGCCCAACGGCAAGACGGCCGAAGAGCTGGCCTGGGGCGACATCACCATCGACGCGCCGTCGATCTCCAAGGCCAAGCGCCGGGTGGATGACGAGCTGGTCGACTACCAAAGCTCGACCAAGAAGCCGCCGGTGGGCAACGCGCCGATCGCGAACCGGCCGCCCGTCGGCAACAACCCGCCGAAGAACCCGACGAGCAAGCCGCCGCTCGGCAACTCCGACCCCGACGGCATGTCGATGGGTGAGGTCGACGAGGCCGGCATCAACGCGGTGGTGGCGCGCAACAAGTCGAGCCTGATTCCCTGCATCAAGACCGTCGCGAAGCCCGGCGTGTACTTGAAGATCCCCATCGAGTTCTCCATCGCCGAAGCGGGCAAGGTCTCGAAGGTGTGGGTCGACAACCCCGACTTGAAAGACAGCGGCCTGCAGGAGTGCCTGCTCAAGGAGCTCCAGAAGTGGCCGTTCAAGTCGGCTCACTCAGGTAACTCGGTCAACCTCTCCTTCAACGTCGGCAAGAAAGGTTAGCTGTTTTTTTGGGTCGCTTCGCCTCGGCGCATCTTCCGCTGGCGCTCCAGCTGCGCACGCCCAGCGTTCCGCTGGACCGGCTACGCTCCCTTTCCAGTTGCCCAATGTGGGCTGCGCTGAAAGAAGCGAAGCCGCATGGCATCCGTCGAAGAAGTGATCAGCCGCAACATGTCTGAGGTCGAGCCGGGAAGCCTCCGTCAGACGGTGCTGCTCGCGGCCAAGCGCTTCAAGTCGTCATGGGTCGAGCTGGGCAAGCTGCTGGCGAAGGTGCGCAACGACGGCACCTTCACCGAGTGGGGCTACCCCACCTTCGACGCCTATTGCCTCTCGGAGCTGCGCATCAAGAAGCAGACGGCCGACAAGCTCACGCGCAACTTTGGGTTCCTCGAGAAGCACGAGCCGCAGGTCATGCGCACGCCCGAGCTCGCGGAAGCGGCGCCCGCCTTCGAAGTGATCGAGGTGCTGGCCCAGGCTGAAGAGCGCGGTCAGCTCAGCGCCACCGAGTACAAGTCGATACGCGACTCGATCTGGAACCAGGAAAAGCCCACCAGCGAGCTGAAGAAAGAGCTGGTTGAGAAGTTCCCCGCGCCCGAGGTCAAGGTCGACTCCACCGGAGAGCTCAAGAAGCTCTGGGCGACTTCGAAACGTCTGGCGGCTGAGCTCCACTCGAACCGCAAGGTGCCTGCGGCGATTCGGGAGCGGGCCGACGCCTTGGCAAGCGATTTGGAAGAGCTGGTCTCGGCGAAGGCAGCAGCCGACGCCTGAAGAGGCAGGGACTTTCGTGAGAAGTGGGTCGGGCGTTGCTAGGTTGGTAATCACCCCGACCGTGGCGTTACAGTTGGAGCAACAAACCGTGAGGAGGACGTAAGTGAAGAAGGGCGAGCATCACGTGAACCTCTCGTGTTCTTTCTGCGGCAAGTCGCAGCGAGAGGTGCGCAAGCTGATTGCGGGCCCCACGGTCTACATCTGCGATGAGTGCATCAAGCTGTGCAACGACATCATCGCCGAGGAGGCAGAGAAGGAAGAGGCCAAGCCGGCCGTCAGCCTCCCCACCCCGGTCGAGATAAAGACGTTCCTCGACGATTACGTCATCGGCCAGGACTTCGCCAAGCGCGTGCTCGCGGTGGCCGTCTACAACCACTACAAACGCATCTATCAGCGCAAGCCCGCCTCTCGGCCGCGCCCCGGCGTCAAAGGCCCGGGCCCCGAAGACGTCGAGCTGAGCAAGTCGAACATCTTGCTGATCGGGCCAACGGGCTCCGGCAAGACGCTGCTCGCCCAGTCGCTCGCGCGTTTCCTCAACGTGCCCTTCACCATCGCCGACGCCACCAGCCTCACCGAGGCCGGCTACGTGGGTGAAGACGTCGAGAACATCATTCAGAACCTGCTCCACAACGCCGACTACGACGTCGAGAAGGCGGGGCGGGGCATCGTCTACATCGACGAGATCGACAAGATCTCGCGCAAGAACGGTGACTCCCCTTCGGCCACCCGCGACGTCGGCGGCGAAGGTGTGCAGCAGGCGCTGCTCAAGATCATCGAAGGCACCCGGGCCAACGTCACGCCGCGCGGCGGCAAGAAGTACAACCAGCAAGAGTACATTCAGGTCGACACCTCCAACATCCTCTTCATCTGCGGCGGCGCCTTCCACGGCATCGAGCAGGTGATTCGGCGGCGGGTGGGTGAGAAGGGCCTGGGCTTCGGCGCGAAGATCGACGCGAAGGAAGATCGGTCGGTCGGTGAGCTGCTCGCGCTGGTCGAGCCGGATGACCTGATGAAGTTCGGCATGATCCCCGAGTTCATCGGGCGTCTGCCGATGGTCGCGACGCTGAACGATCTGAAGGAAGAGGATCTGATCATCATCCTCACCGAGCCGAAGAACGCGCTGACCAAGCAGTACCAGAAGCTCTTCGAGATGGAGAAGGTGAAGCTGTCGTTCACCAAGGAAGCCCTCCGCGCGGTGGCCAAAGAGGCGCTGCGCCGTCACTCCGGCGCACGTGGGCTTCGGGCCATCATGGAAGATTCGATGCTCGAGATCATGTACGACGTCCCCTTCCGCGAGGGCGTCAAAGAGTGCCGAATCACCGACGGGGTCATCCTCAAGAAGGAACCTCCCCAGGTGACGTTCGAGAAAGAGAAGAAGTCGGCCTGAGCAGGTAGGTTCCTCATCACAGCGATGCGGTCTCTCTTTCTTCTCTCCACCCTCATGGTTTGTGGCTGCACCTGCCGCAGCCCTGCGAGCGCGCCCATGGCCGACGCGGGGCCCTGCGCGTGTGCTCCGCAACCTGAAGTGACCGAAAGCCACCCGCCGCCCAAGAACATCGTGCGGCAGGAGCCCACCGCGGCCGCCCCGCATGTGCACCCGCTGGCGTTGTGTGACGGCCAGGGGCAGCTGCCGCTCGATGCCTCCCGTGAGGCCTTCGACGCGCGCCAGTACGAAAAGGCGTTGTCGTGTGCGGCCCAGGCGGCGGCGCTCTCTCCGGGCGACGTGTTGGCGCACACCGAGCGGGCCAACGCGCTGGCGCAGTTGCTGCGAAACGATGAGGCGGTGCTCGCGTACGCGCGGGCGCTGGCGATCGATCCCGACTCGCTCGAGGCGCTTGCGGGAGCGGCGCACTTCTACATCGTGCTGATGCCTTCGAGCCGCGAGCTCGATGAGCTGGGCAGCACCTACGCCGAACGTGGCTTCGAGCTCGCCACCTCGCAGCATGATGAGCCGTTCGCGTTGTCGTTCGCCCGGTTGTCGGCGATGGGCTTCAACGACACCGGGCAGCCGCAAGACGCGCTCGATCGGGCTGACTGGGTGTTGCAGCGCGAGAAAGACGATCCCGAGGCGCTCTACGAGCGGGCGGTGGCCTTGTTCGAGCTGTGCCGGTTTACCGAGGCGAAGACGGCGTTCAATCGCCTGCTGGTCGACCCCGAACGGGCGGCCTGGGCGCATCACCACCTGGCGTTGCTGCTCGAGCGCGAGGGCAAGGACAAAGAGGCTGACGTGCACTTCGGTAAGGCGCGCGCGCTCGACCTGGAGGCGTTCCCCGCACCGGTGCTGCTCTCGAAGCAGGAGTTCCAGGCTGAGCTCGACCAAGCCATCTCTCAATTGCCCGACGACATGCGGAGGGACCTGAAGGGCGTGCCGGTGGCGATGGAGGATCTGCCGGCGGTGCTCGATCTGACCTCGGGTGATCCGCCGCTCTCTCCGAACATCCTGGGGCTCTTTCGAGGCACGCCTTTGAGTGAGCCGTGCGAGCTGGAGCCAGAGGCGAAGCCGGGTTCACCGTGCCGATCGATCGCGCTCTACCGGAAGAACCTCGCCCGGGCGGTGAAGACCCGCGACGAGCTGGTGGAACAGATCAGCGTGACGTTGCTGCACGAGGTCGGTCACCTGCGGGGTGAAGACGACTCGGAACTGGCGGCGCGCGGCTTGGAGTGAGGGCCTCACGACCTCCCTACTTGACGCCCAACTCTCGCTTGAGCTTCAGCACGAGCTCGAAGTACTCGGTGCGGCCGAAGCCCTGATTCAAGATGTGGAAGTCTTTCTTGGTCAGGCCCACGCACCCGAAGCAGTAGGTGCAGTCCGACAGGTTGCGCGAGTAGTACACGTACGCGCTGTTGGCGCAGTTCTCACTCTCGACCGAGTACGCACAGGCGTTGAGCGATCGTGAATCGACGCAATGCGTGCAGTTGTTGCACAGCTCGCAGCGAATGCAGTGCGTGCACCCGTAACACCCCTCACACTCGACGCTGAACATGCAGTTCGCGCAGCGCACACAGTCGGTGCAGGCGTAGCTGCCGGGGTTGCCCGGGTCGGCCGCGAAGCTGTTGGTCAGACGCCCCAGCTCCTCGAGAAAGCGTCGCTTGTCCAGCGACGAGACGAGTTCCCGGGCTTCCTTCGGGTCGGTCTGCTTCCGCGTTTCGCGAGCCACGCCGGGAGTAAGCCGCAAGGCCTGCGTTCGTGCGAGGAATCTTTCATGGCTCTTGCGAACTGCCCTCACAGCTCGCGACAATCGCCCCCGTGACGACCGGAATCGGTGGACCCCGCCCGCTGCCCAGCTTGCCCCGCGCTCGTGACGCTGAGATCGACGTCAGCACGCTCGCGCCGTGGATCGCGAAGTACGCGCAGAAGTACGGCGTGAACCCGCAGATCGTCGCCGCGGTGGTGGCTCAGGAGTCGAGCTTCGTGAACCACGGCGTGCACCGCGACGGCACCGGGCACGGCCTGATCGGGCTCGACGACAACGGCCTGCTGCCCGACTTCGAGAAGTGGAGCGGCACGCCGGTGGGGCGCGGCCATCGCGCGAACACCATCGCGCCGGAGAAGCAGATCGAATTCCTGGCGATGAAGCTCGACCAGCTCACCGCGAAGTTCGGGGGCCGCGAGTGGGAGGCCGTGCGCGCGTGGCACGGTGGTAACGGTGGTCGCAACCGCCCTCACGCGAAGCACTACGAGCAGCTCATTCGCGGGCGCATTCCGCAGATCGCCCACGCGGTTCCGCGGGTCGTTTCCGGAGCGGGCGCACCCGAAGAGATGCTGGCCTCGAGCTATCAGCCGAACGCGCCCAAGCCGGTAACGCTGCAGTCGGAAGAGGGCTCTGCGATTCGGGGCGGCGGCATCGACTACGAGACGGCCTGACCTGGCAGGTCCACCGTTCGCGTCGAGCTGCTATTTGGCCTGCGAAGCAACTCTCCCATCACCGTTCGCATCGAGCGCAGTCGAGATGCTACCTGCCGCTCAGGGGCCCAGGTGCTCCCTCGACTTCGCTCGCAGGGTTTTACGAAATAGCGAACGGGCACCGCTCATCCCGAGCCCAGTCGAGGGATTGCCTCTCCTTCGCAATGCAAGTGCCCCCTCGACTGGGCTCGCAGGGTTGATCGAAATAAGAAGCGCCCACCGTTCATCCCGAGCGGAGTCGGTTGCGACCAGGAAAGGCTGGTCTGAATGGAGGGAAGCCATGCGATAGCTTTCTGAAACTCAGTTTGCCGT
>JAYVFP010000358.1:0-22559 GCA_043773025.1 Archangium sp. | reverse complement strand
ACAAACGGCAGCACGACGACGGAAGAAGCAGCTCGGATGGTCCGGACTGCGTGACAACAACACTTGGTGTCCACCGAACCGGGCAAACTCACGCGTGTACTCATCGATGACACGGCGCTCAAGACCGTCACCGGGGGGGGCACGACGTCACCTGGCGATCCTTGCCCGGCGAGAGGGCCTGACCGGGGCGACCCCCTCGCTGAGCCAACAAACACTCACGCTTTCCTCGTGCTTCTTCCGTCGCTCACAGAAATCCGTGAGGGCACAGCGCGGCAACCTCGCGACCTTCCGGCCATTTCGCCCGGCCCCAGACTTGCTCAAGCGCCCACCTGCCCAGTTCTCCACGAAGGAAACAAACTCATGTTCAAGACGAAGCTCCTGTCCGCGTTGGTGCTGTTCTCGATGACCGTCGGCTGCACGCGCCCCGAGCCGCAAGTCGGCGAAGACGCGAAGAGCACGGTCGAGCGCCTCACCACCCAGGCCCCTGCCAGCGACGTGGCCCAGGCCGTCGCCGGGCTCAACGAGTTCACGCTGACGCTCAACCGCAACACCACGAACGCCGCGAAGAACGTCATCACCTCACCCGCCTCCATCACCACCGCGCTGAGCATGGCCTCTGCCGGCGCCGCGGGCACCACGCTCGACGCCTTCCGCAGCACGCTGAACATCGGGCTCCCGCAACAAGACTTCCACGCCGCGATGAACACGCTCGACCGCGCGCTCACCAGCCGAGGCCAGGGGCAGCAGGGCACCAACGGCCGCCCCTTCAAGCTGGCCATCGTGAACCAGACCTTCGCGCAGAAGGGCTTTCACCTCGAGCAGGGCTACCTCGATCTCCTCGCGCGCCAGTACGGCACGGGGCTCAAGCTGCTCGACTTCAAGACCCAGCCCGAGCCCGCGCGGCAGTCGATCAACGCCTTCGTGAGCTACCACACGGCCGATCTCATTCCCGAGCTGCTGGCCGAGGGCATCATCACCACCGACACCCGGGTGGTGCTGGCGAACGCGGTCTACTTCAACGCGAGCTGGCAGAGCCCCTTCGAGAAGAGCGCCACCAGCCTGGGCCCGTTCACGCTCGCCGACGGCAGCAAGGTGCAGGTGCCCATGCTGCGTGACGGCGCACACTCCGCCCGCTCCGTGACGGTCTCCGGCGTCGACGTGGTCGAGCTGCCCTACCAGGGCAACGAGGTCTCCATGCTCCTGCTGGCGCCGGCCGCAGGTCAACTCGCCGCCTTCGAGAACACGCTCGACGTGGCGAAGCTCGACGGCTACCTGGCTGCGCTTGCCCCCGGCCAGCTCGAGTTCTCCATGCCGAAGTTCGAGATCGATCTCGAGACCATGCTCACCGCGCCGCTCCAGACGCAGGGCCTGGGCGTTGCGTTCAGCAGCGCCGCTGACTTCTCTGGCATGACGGGCGATCGTTCGTTGTCGATCAGCGACGTGGTGCACCACGCGGTCATCAAGGTCACCGAAGAGGGCACCGAAGCCGCCGGTGCGACGGCGGTGGTCATCGGCGTGACCTCCGTGCCGGTCACCAGGCCCGTGCGCATCGATCGTCCGTTCGTCTTCTTCATTCGCGACCACGCCACGGGTGCGCTGCTCTTCATGGGGCACGTAGTGGACCCGCGCTAGAAATCAGGGTTCCACCCTGAGACCGTCGAAACGGCACGACAAGGTCGTGGTCATCACGGGCGCCTCCAACGGCTTTCGGGCGCGCAATCGCCTGCGCGGCTGGCGCGAGCGGCTCGAGGTCTGGGCACCACAACGCGCAGGAATGAGTGGTGGTGCGGCTCGCGATCAACTCAGTTGCGCCGCCATGCGAAGTCTTCTGTTCCTTTTCCTCGCGCTGCCTTCCGCCGCCCTCGCGCAGCAGAGCCTCTTCAACGTGCCTTCGACGCAGGAGACCGTGCAGGGGCGCCTCTTCGGCCAGGTGCAGGTGGGCGCGACGGGCCAGGGCGGTGAGGTGAACACCACGCTCGAACTCGGCATCTTCAAGTGGCTCGAGCTGGGCATGAACCTGTTTCACATGCCGCTCTACGACGTGGGTGAGCTGCCCGCGGAGTCGCCCGCCGGCTCGTCGACCACCTTCAACGCGAACGTCTACTTCTCACCGGCAGAGTGGTTCGCCGTCGAGGTGGGCACGCAGGCAGGCGTCGGTTTCGTGCCCAACACCACCGTGCTCGAGCCCGTTGTCTACGGCTGGGCCACCGCCCGCTTCGACGCGCCCGGCCGCTTCGGCTCGTACGTCTTCGGCGCCTACACCGGCACGCGTGGATCACTCGGCGGCGGCCCACCGGCGGGCGGCCTCTTCGGGTTCGAGCTGCCGCTCATCGAGCACTACCTGCACGCGCAAGGCGACTGGGTCATCGGGCTCAACGCGGTGAGCGTGGCGGTGGTCGGCCTGGTGGTGTTCATCGGGAAGAACTTCCAGCTCTCTGCCGGCGCGCAGCTGCCCAGCCCGTATTCGGGCAACAACTTCGGTGGCGTCCTCGAGCTGACGTACGTGCCCACGCCGGCGCCCGCGGGGGAAGGCCTGGGTCACCCGACAGACCGGCCGCAGCAGTACGTCGACTGACTACTTGCAGAGCCTGGTGGCGAGCCCCTGCACGAGGCGCTCAGAGACGAGGTCGACCATCGGGCGCTTGAGCGCAGGCGACTTGGCGAACTCCGCTGAGACGATGTTCGAGCTGCAGGTCAGCAGCGTGGTCATGATGGTCAACACCTCGCCCACGCCTGCTTCGGTGTGCTCGTTGAAGGTCAGCGTGCAAGGCATCGCCGGGGCCGCCGCGCCTTCCGGAGTCCACCGCGCGGAAAGCGAGTCGGCCAGGATTCCTTTGGGCGTGATGTTCAAGGTGGTGGGCATCGCGGCGCAGGTCTTCTTGAAGGCGACGGGCGTGGTGGCCTTCGTCTGGCCCGCGAAGGGATCTCCCAGCAGCGCCGAGGCGAGCTCTACGATGACGTTGCGTGCCTGGGGCTTGCCCTTCTTCGCGATGAGCGCCGACACCACGCGCTCCACTGTTTGATCGAGCTGGGCGACGGGCACCGTCTCGTCGAGGAAGAGCTGGTCGCGCGAGTGGGGCTCCCACACCGAGCCGCGTACGTTCACCTTGCCCTTGCGCTCGTCGAGCATTACGTCGACCTCGAAAATGCGCGCCGCTTTTTGCTGCGAGGCAAACTGTTGCCACAGGTAGACCGACAGCCGGTTCGCGCACGCGAGCGCGCCTCCGAGGCCGGCCTTCCAGGGCGGAGGACCCACCACGCTCTGGCAATGCGCGACGCCTTGCTTCCAGGTGTCGGCCGAGGCGGGTGCCCACTCAGCGATGGGCGCGGCGCTGAAGCCTTCGAAGTCCTGCATGGGTAACAGGCCTTCGGTGCGCAGCAGGTAGGTGTGTAGCGCGGTGGCGTCGATGGTGGTGGCGCCTGAGAGGCCGCTCAACGTCTCGAGCGCTCCGCTGCTCCGGGGGCCGTGCACGGCGATGACGTGAACTGGCGCGGTCGCAAAAATCGTCACCAGGAGCGTGAGCATGCGCGAGAGCATACGCGAGAGCTCCCCTTTGTTCGGGAAGCGCCTGACGCCGAGATTGGGTCCCGTCTTGTGTGAGCACGACACGCAAGCCACGGTGCTTCGATGCACCTTCGGGTTCTCGCAGTCGTGGTGTTGAGCGCGTGTTCTTCTTCGGGCCCCGATGGCGGCAGCATCGCCAGTGGTACCGGCGGCGCGGGTGGAACGAGCAGCGATGGTGGTGCGAGCTTCAACCTGATGGGTCAGAGCTCGTTCACGCCGGTCACCGCCACGGCATCCTGGGCGTCGGATGCGGGGCGCCGCTTCGACTCCATCACCATCGTCATGCACGACGCTCGGGATGCCGGCTGCAACACCGCCCTTCCCGACGGCGCGCGCGCGGTCAGCCTGGAGCTCGACAACGTCGACGCGGGCATGTTGAACCTGGGGCCCTACCGAATCATCACCGGCGGCGAGCCGCGCGTGGGGCAGGTGGGCACGTTGTTCAACGTGGGCTTCGGCGTCGCCACCTCAGGCACGGCGACCGTCAACACCGTCACGCCCACGCGCATCGCGGGCACGTTTCAGACCACGCTCACCTCGAGCATCGATGGCGGCACCTCGCCGCTCAACGGCTCGTGGGACCTTGCCATCTGCCCGTAGTGCTCCCTCTCCCTGCGAAGGAGAGTGTTGAAGTACGCCCTCGACTTCGCTCGGGCTGAACGGATTTCGGCCGGTTCCGTTCGTGCCGAGCGGAGTCGAGGCACTACTTCACCAGTCTCCGAAGCGGGGTGAGGGGCCGTTCGAAATCTAAAGCACGCACCCAGGCACCATCTGACCGGCCTGCAGCACCGCATTCCGAGCCTGCGCCCGTTCCCGCTCCCAGAAGCACAACGTGTCGCCTTCGCGCAGGTAGCCGTACTGATAAAAAGTCGGGTTGACCGTATTGCGCAAAATGCTCTTGGGGTCCGGATCCCACAACGCGCGGCGGCGTTTGGCGACCAGCTCCTTGGCGACGGCGAGCTGCGCCTCAGCTCGACCGATGAACCCACCATCCGTCCCGCCCGATGCAAAGGACAGGGTCGCTGCGTACAGCGCATGAATGAAGGCCACGCGCGCGGCGGTGACCTGCACGCCCTCCTTCAGCTCAGCCAGCACGGGATCATTCGAAGGCAAGCTGTCTGCCTCGACCGCCAGCACGGCCAGCTCAGCCGCGTGCACCGCGAGCTTCTCCACCACCCGGGTGCGAAAGTCTTCGCGCACCGAAGGCGTGGCAGCGAGCAGCTCTGCGAACTCGGGGCGATCCGGCTGGCTGAAGATGCCCAGGCGATCACCCGCGTCGATGATCTGATCTCTCGAGGCGATGTAGGCCGCGAGGCGCTCGATGATCAGCGCGCGGTGCTGGGCCTCGCCGAGCTTGGCGATCAGCTCTGCCGCGGTGGCGCCCTGCGCACCCCAGCCGCCGTAGATGTCGCTCACCGCGTCTTCCCACTTCGCGGGCCGCGAGTAGCTCATGCGCAGCGTGGCGGCATCGGTGAGCCAGTAGCCCCACTCCCAGCCGCTGCTGAAGAGCACGTGATCATCGAGCTCACCCACCGCCGCGATGCGCTCGAGGTCGAGGTGACGCGAGCGGATGTAGAGCGGAATGAACACGGGAATGTTGATGTCGAAGGCCACCCAGTACGCCGACTCGGGGAAGTAGCCCACGCGCTTGCGTTCGCGGATGCGGCTCTCGAGGTACGCGCGGTGTTCGTCGAACTGCTCGTGCAGGTACGCGAAGCCCGTGTCTTCGTAGAGGTTGAAGTACATCGTGGTGTGAACCCACGGAACGATGGCCGGGTTCGCGTAGCGCACCAGGAAGTAATAGAGCTGCCGCTCGCCCATGAAGTCGATGCGCAGGTTGTCGTAGTTGCCCACGTGGATCGACGCGGTCACTTCGACGCCGGGCTGCACGCGCTGCATGGCCGCATACGTCGCGTCCACGTTCGCCACGAAGCGTGCGGGCTCCTCGGCGAAGAACTCCCCGAAGCTCAGGGCCAACGAATCGAAGCCGTTGCCGTCGAGCAGCACATGAAGGCGGCGCTCCATCTCCGGCACGGGATCTGAGGTGAGGTCATCGATGAGGTCGTACGCGTTCTGCAGGTTGCCGCCGCCGAACAACTGCAGCGCGATGCCCGTGCCCACGCCGTGCGCGTGCGCGTAGCCGGTGATGGCCCGGGTGTGTTGCTGCCACGCGGGCAGCAACGAGGGCGTCTTCACGATGTCGTCGAGCGCGCACCACTGCAGGTAGTTGCCGCGGTTCTTGATCAAGAAGTCGATGGCCCGCTTGGCGCCTTCGAGGTTCTCGGGCGAAGGAACCCAGAAGTCGTAGAGCGTCTCGATGGGGTGCAGGGTGTGCAGGTGCAGGCCACGCCGCTGCTTCACGTCGGGCGCGTAGTCGACGTTGAGCAGGTCTCCGCGCGCCGCGGTGAAGTCGGTGGGAAGCTTGGTGTAGCGCGGGTGAGGAAAGCGGTAGCCCAGCCCCTCGAGCGCGTGCCACAGCCCGTACTGTCGGCCGAGCGCACCGCCGCCCTTCACGTGCAACACGGTGCCGCTGCCCTCGATTCGGTAACACTCGGAGCACGAGGTCTGGGTGCTCAGCGCGACCACCACGCCTTCACGGGAGGCGATGTCTTTTTCTGGCGCGGTGACCACCGTGGTGTGAATGCGCGGGTCACCGATGAAGGCGAGCCCTTCCTTCACGAGGGCTTCGTCTTCGGCGGTCACCAGCACGGTGAGACCGGGTTCCTTTACCTTGCAGGCGGTGCACAGGAGCAGCGCCAGCGCGAGGAGCTCGAGCTGATTCGACATGACCGCTTTCTAGTGCGTTTCCACAAGGTGACGAAGAGGCGCGGGCCAGGGGAGCGTCGTTAACGATGGGCCATGAACGCACGACTGACACCCGCTGCGCTTCGGTTCCGCCCGCTCGAGGGTGAGGATCTGCCCCTCGTCCACCGGTGGATGCACGCGCCCCACGCGGAGCGCTGGTGGGGCCGGGGCCGGTCGGTCGACGACGTCATCGCCGAGTACACCCCCAAAGTCGCCGGGTTAGTCCCCATTCACCCGTACATGGTCTGCTACGACGCGGCGCCCATCGGCCTGATGGAATGGGTGCGCTTCGGCCAGTTCCCCGGCTTGATGCAGGCGTACGGGCTCGAAGACGAAGACGCGGTCGGCTGCGACGTGCTCATCGGGGAAGAGTGTTTCGCGCATCACGGGCTGGGCGGGCCGATGCTCACCCGGTTCCTTCGCGAGCTCCCGTTGCGTGATGCGCGGCACACCGACTGCTTCATCGACCCTGAAAAAGAAAACCTCATCGCCATCCGCGCGTATGAAAAGGCGGGCTTCCACTACGTGCGCGATGTGGCGGATCAGGTGGGGACTCCGATTCACCTGATGATGATGAGCCGCGAAGAACTCGAACGGCTGTGAAGGCGGCCTGGCCAAAGGAACAAACCACCGTTCGCATCGACAGGGTTGGCCGGTTGGTTGTTCCTTCGGGCGAAGCTGGTTCCCTGCTCGCCTCAGGAGTGCCGGGGCGCCAGTTGCAGCATCAGCTCGAGCAGGGTCTTCGGCTCGAAGGGCTTGCGCACCATCGCGTCGGCGCCGACCTTCAGCGCCACGCTCAAGTAGTCGCGCTTCGAGATGATGCCACCCCCCGACATCGCTACGATCTTGAGGTTGGGCCAGATGGAGCGGAACTCGGTGATGGTCTCCAGCCCGTCGACACCGGGCATGAAGATGTCGGTGATGAGCACATCGGCTGGCTCTTCACGGTTCAGCTCGATCGCCCGCCGCGTGTCATCGCAGGTGCGGGTCTGATGCCCCGCGCCGCTCAAAATCAGATCCATCGAGCTGAGGAGATCGGCATTGTCATCGACGACGAGAACTCTCATGGAATGCGCCCGATCAGAGTTAGGCCGCTGGGCCGCCGCCCACAAGCCTGTCTGCCTGCCAAATTCGGGGAGTCGTCTCCCCAGTAGCCCCAAAAACGGTGAGGGCGCTCGTTGGAGCGGTTACAAGCACGCGCGATGCTCGAACTCTTCACGCAGCCTGCCACCTGGACCGCTCTCGTCTCTTTGACCGCGATGGAGGTGGTGCTCGGCCTCGACAACCTGGTCTTCATCAGCATCCTCACCGCCAGGCTGCCGGCCGCTCAGCGCAAGCTGGTCACGCGCATCGGCGTGGGCGGAGCGCTGGTGCTGCGCATCGGCCTGCTCTTCACCATCAGCTGGATCATGAAGTTGTCCTACGTGCTGGTGCACGTGGGCGATCACCCGTTCACCGCGCGCCACCTGATTCTGCTGCTGGGCGGCTTGTTCTTGATGTTCAAGGCCACCACCGAGATCCACAAGAAGGTGGAGCACAAAGAAGAGGAGCACGACGGCCCGAAGAAGCAGTCGGGCAGCTCGGTGGGCGCCATCGTGCAAATCATCGCCATCGACCTGGTGTTCTCGGTCGACTCGGTCATCACCGCGGTCGGCATGGTGGAAGACGTGCCCGTGATGGTGGTGGCGATGGTGATCGCGGTCATCTCGATGATGTTTTTTGCCGGCCGCATCGGCGGCTTCGTGGAGAGGCACCCCTCGATGAAGATCCTCGCGCTCTCGTTCTTGCTGCTCATCGGCGCGCTGCTCGTCGCAGAGAGCCTCGGGCAGCACGTCTCGAAGGGGTACATCTACTTCGCGATGGCCTTCTCGGTGGTCGTCGAGCTGCTCAACCTGCGCTTCCGCTCGAAGGACAAGGTCGAAGTCGAGCCCGCCACGTGAACGCCCGGCCGCTCATCTCGATGCGCGGCGTGAAGAAGGCCTTCGATGGCCAGCCGGTCTTGCGGGGCGTGGATCTCGACGTCTTCGAAGGGCAGACCTTCGTGCTGCTCGGCGGCAGCGGCAGCGGCAAGACGGTGTTGCTCAAACACCTCGAAGGGCTGCTGCAGCCTGATGAGGGCTCGGTGGTGGTCGATGGGCACGAGCTGTCTGCAGGAGACCCTGCACAGCTCGATGCGGTGCGCCGTGAGATCGGCATTCAGTTTCAGGCCAACGCCTTGTTCGATTCGCTCACCGTCGCCGACAACGTGGCCTTCCCGCTGCGCGAGCTGCAGCACCTGAAGGAGCCCGAGGTGAAGGCGCGCGTCGACGAGCTGCTGGCGTTGCTGGGGCTCAGCGACGCGGCGGCCCTCTTTCCCTCCGACCTGTCGGGCGGCATGAAGAAGCGGGTGGCGTTCGCGCGCGCGATGGCGCTGCGGCCGCGGGTGTTCCTCGCCGATGAGCCGACCGCGGGGCTCGACCCCCTCACCACCGAGACGGTCGATGAGGCGATCGAGGTGGCGCAGGAGCAACTGGGGGTGACGGCGTTCATCATCACGCACGATCTCCCCACGGCCTTCCGCATCGCGGACCAAGTCGGGCTGCTGTTCGAGGGGCGGGTCATCGAGGTGGGGCCGCCTGAGGCGTTCCGCGCCTCCCGGCACCCCGCGGTGCTGGCCTTCCTCAAAGATTGGCTCGAGCGCGAGGCGAACGCCCGGGCGTGATGGTAGACCGCTGCGATGGTTTCCCGGCTGACGCGCTCCGAGTTCACGCAGTCCCTGCAGGACAAGAAGATCGACGTCGCCGAGGCCGCCGCTGATCCGAAGCTGGCGGGGCTGAACGTCGCCAGGGCCGACCTCAATTCCGACGGGAAGATCGCCGGCGCGACCGAGGCCGCTGCCTTGTTTCGCGAAGTGGATCGGTTCGACAAGAACGGCGACTCGGCGTCGATCGCGCTGACCACGGCCGCGGGTGCTTCGACGAAGGCTTCGGTGTTGGCCACCGCGCTGCAAAGCCAGGCGATGTACGAGGTGCGCGATCCGCTGGCGGACTCCGCGCTGAAGACGGCGTTCGCAGCGCCTGGTTCGGTTCCGCTCGCGCGCGGGGCCCGGGGTGATCCGGCCGTCGCCGTGCAGTACGGGCTGGCTCGCCTGGGCTTCGCGGTGGGCGCGGTCGATGGGCAGTTTGGGGCCGGCACCGAGCGCGCGGTGAAGGCGTTTCAGAGCTCGATGCGGCTCCTTGCTTCGGGCGTGGTCGACCAGCAGACGCTCAGCGCGCTCGACCTGAAGCTGGCCGCCACCGAGCTGCGTACGCCTGCCGAGGTGAGTGGAGATCCCCTCGCGTTCCTCTCGAACCACGCCGCGTTGGGCATGGCGAAGCTGAACCCGCTGGTCGATCGCAGCAAGCCTGCCGACTGGAGCCACCCTGAGATTCAGAAGGCCTACGGCGAGTTCGCCGCGAACTACTGGGAGCACCTGAAGACCAACCGCCTCGAGGCCGACTGCAAGACACTCTCATTGTTCGTGATGGATCAGTTCCGCGCCAAGGTGAAGAGCGACCTGGGCGTGCAGCTCCTGCGGCCTGCGGGGCTGCCCCACGTGAACTGGGTGGCGGCGACGGCCTCGAACACGAAGGGCCTCTTCAGCCGCTTCGAGACGTTGCCTGGCGCGCGACCGGGGTACGAGAACGCGCAGGCGATTCAGCTGCTGGATCCAAAGGCGAGCATGTTGACCGGGGTGAACGTGCGCTACGCCGGGGTCGACGCGAACATGGCTTCGCGCGCGGTGAAGGTGACCATTCCGTGGGCCGCGCCGCGCGACAACGCGGGGGACAGCAGCAAGCCGGAGCTCCCGGTGGCGCAGCTGACGCCCGGTGACGTCATCTTCATCGACCACACCGGTGATGGTCGGGTCGATCACATGGCCAACGTGATCAAGATCGAGCGCAACGCGGAGGGCGTGGTCACGCAGCTCGTGCTCGCCACCGGCAGCTTCGACGACATGAAAGACGCAGATGGGTCGACAGCGCCGAACAGCCTGGGCGAGGTGAACAACTACACCGAAGAGGTGACGGTGCAGGTCGATGCGGCCGGTAAGGTGACCAGCTCGAAGGTGACCTGGAGCTCCGAGCCTGCGTGGCTGACCAGCTCGCGGTATTCGGCGCGCACGTTGCTGATGGAGCTGCGGCCGGGTGGGACGATCACCGTCGGTCGCTGGGCCCAACCGTAAACGAAATGAACTCCCTCTCCCTCCCCGGGGAGACTGGTGAAGTAGTGCCTCGACTCCGCTCGGCACGAACGGAACCGGCCGAAATCCGTTCAGCCCGAGAGGGTTGGCCAAAATAAGGAGCGCCCACCGTTCATCCCGAGCGGAGTCGAGGGTTACCTCGCCTTCGGGCGGTAAGTGCCCCCTAGCCCTTATGAGGCCCCACGTACCCGCGCTCAGACATCTGCTTCATGAGCAGCGCCTCATGAACGGCGCGAACGCGAGCACCAATCGTTTCACCCTCAATCACAGCCAACGCCTCAGCGATGGCCTCGAGCGAAGACATGCCGCCCGGGGGAGAAGCCCGCAGGCTCTTTCGCCCCGGCGCCGCAGGCAGTGACCACCGCCGCAACGATCTCAGCTCCGGCACACGCTGCATCATCTTGCGAGACTGACTCCATGAGCCGTCGAGCACGACCAGCGTCGAGGGCGGGCCGCCCGTGGGTTCCTTCTCTCCCGGCCACAACAACCAGGCGCCTTCGAGATCGTCGACCTGGAGCGGTGCGTCTTTCGCGCCGAACACGCGCAGGTCGACCTTGTTCAACGCAGCGGCCGCGTGACGGCCAGTGTTGCTGCGTTCGCTCAGTTCGAGCACGTGCTGGATGAGCACGATGCGCGTGCGGGTGATGATCATCGGGCGGGGAGGTTACAGCGTCTGCCCTCTCCCCGACCCTCTCCCCCTCGGGGGGAGGCAGAGAGTTGTTGTTGTTGCGGATTTCTACAGCAGGGGCAGCTTGTCGCTCATCGCCGCCACCATCGCGGGCGGGTAGGGCACCTTATCGTCGCCCGGCTCGACGAACGGATCGCCGTAGCCCGGCACCTTGCCGCCCCGCGAAGCGAACTTCGTCGCATACGCCGTGTCGGCGAGCTCGTAGTCGGCCGGGACCAGCCCCATCGCCTGCGCGATGTTCGCCAGCACGCGGTTCTGCGGAATGCCCGCCAGCCACATTTTCCCGTAGCGCCCGCGAATCGCGCGCGTGCGGTTGGTGTAGTCGACGTAGTTGCCCGTCTGAAAATACCCACCACCACCACCCGCGAGCACGGCGGGCACCGACTTCGCGTCGTGCGTGCGGGGGCCACTCTCTGAGCTCCAGTACACCAGCGCTTGATCGAGCATCGTGACGCCGGGCAGCACCTGCGTCGCCTGCATGCGCCGCACGAGATCGATGAAGCCGTACTGCATGAAGAACCGCTGACTGGCCACCAGGTACTGCTGTCGGTCGACCAGCGGGTGGTTGTGAAAGAGCATGCCGTGCGCGTCGGTGCGCTGGGCTTCCCACTGGCTGGGCGTGTTGAAGACGAGCGGATCCCACTGATCGCGGATCGAGCTGAACGACATCACCGCCATGCGCGAGGTGCCGCAGAGGAACGCGTTGACCAGCATCTGGTTACGCAGCTCGAGCACGGTCTTCTGATCAGCCACCCGCTGCTGCGGCATCGGAGACGCCTGGTCCCAATCCCAATCGGCTTCACCTTCACGCAGGTACAGCGTGCGTTGACCCGTCGCGACCGTGGGCAACGAACACCCCGCCGACACCATCGCGCGCATGCGGGCGCCGATGGTCTCCACCCCCGAGACGTACTCTTCGAGGCGCTGGCGATCTTCCGTGCTGATGCGCCGCCCGGGCCCGAACGCGCCGCGGCTCAAGCGCCGGTAGTCCTGGCTCACGCGATCCAACAACGAGACGCGCGGGTCGACCTGCATGCCGGGCGTGGTGTTCACCCCGCCGAACAGCAGGTCGTAGAACTCACCCAGCCGCGACACCCGGTACGGGTTGTTCGCCACCCCGGTGCCGCTGCGAAAAGAACTGAGGTGTGGTCTCGCGCCGTTGAGCACCGGCGCCTTGAGCAGCGCACGATCACCGGTCGAATAGAACTTCGAGCTCGCCGAGATGACCGCGTCGATGGTGGGCACCGGCGAGTCGGCCAGGCCGTTGTCGACGCCGCCATCGCGGTTGGTGAAGTTGCCCAGGTAGCCGCGCGTGTGGCCGCCTGAGTGGAGGAAGTCGATGCCGCGCAGCACGTTCAGCTTCGCGAGCAACGAGTCTTCGACGAACGAGCCGAGCAACGGCGAGAACCGCGCCGCGCCCCCATCGAAGTCGGTGAGGTTCTGGCTGCGCGCCGAGAGCGTCGCGGCGTGCGTGCGTTTGAGATCCACCAGCCGGCCCGACCTGGCCACGTGCGCGAGCTCAGTGCCCGCCGCGGGGGTCAGCGTGTCATCGGTGAGGCTCACCGTCGAGTCGATGGGGTACGCGTTCTCGGCGCTGATGCCCCCGTGCCCCACCCAGGTGCTGACGAAGAAGCGGGGCGCCGTCATCGTCTGCGCTTCGGCGCGGTTCATCAACGAGGGGAGCAGCGGCAACGCCAGTGATGCGCCGCCGACGCCTTGCAGAAAGTGCCGGCGGCTGAGTCGATGGAATTTCATGTCAGTTCCCCGCCGGCATGCGCCGCAGTGCGAAGGCTTTGGACTGGGTGAGCCCGCGTGCCACGTCGCGCAACGAGCCGGTACCAGCGGCGCGCTCCATGCCGGCCAGCGCGCAGTTGTCGGCGTTCTTTTCATGGCGGCCGAGCACGTAGCGAAAGGTGTGCTTCGCGTAGCAGGCGTGCAGGCGCTGTGAATCGGCCAGCAGCGCTGAGAGCCCGACGCCATCGGTCACGCGCGCCGACGTGCCGTTGCGATCGATGCTGGGGATGGTCGAAGCATCGACGGGCACCCAGCTGCTCACCGCTCCGCTCATGTCGTGCAGCGGCTCTTGCTTCCGGTAGCGGCCGAAGGCGTCGTAGCTCTCGAGGGGAAAACCGAGCGGGTTGATGGAATGCTGATGACAGCCCTGGCACGCGCTGCCGGCGATCTCCGTCTTGGCCGTCACCACGTTGCGCACGGTGGGCACCGAAGGCGGCATGTAGTTCCCCGGCGGAGAAATGTCGGCGGGCGGCTCCATCGCATCGCAGAGGTACTCGACGCGCAGGCGAGCGCCGCGCATCACCGGGTTCGTGTCGGGGTACCCCGAGAGCAGATACGCCGCGCGGTTGAAGAGCCCGGCGCGCTGGCCCGGGGGGAAGTGCACCAGCGTGGCGCTGCCGTCCCACGGCTGCACGCCGTAGAGCTGCGCGAGGGCTGGGGCCCGCGCGAAGGAGACGTCGCTCGAGACGGCGTCTTTGAGTGAGCCGCGCTCGGCGTAATACGTCATCAGCTCCACCGACTCCTCGAAGGCGTCGAGCCGCAGCTGCATGAGGTTGGTGTCGGCAGGCAGCGGAGGCGCGGAGCTGTCGGGGTACTGCAGCTCGAGCGCGCTCACCGCCGAAGGGTTGAAGCCGGGCACGCGGTCGAGGCGCAGCCACTGCCGGTAGAAGTGTTCGCTCTGCGCGCGCGCACGTGGCGTGGCGAGCAACCGCGTGACTTGTGCCTCGAGCGTCTGGTCGTCGCCGGTGAAGCCCGAGGCCGCCGCGGTGAGCAGCGCGTCATCGGGCATCGAGTTGAGCAGCGCGTAGGAGGCGCGGTTCGCCAGCTCATACGAAGTCAGCCGCGTGAAGTCGGTGCGCGAGGCGATCGCCTCGCCGCGGAACTCCGCGCGGAAGAGGAAGTCGGGTGAAAGCAGCAGCGCCGCGATGAGCGCCTTGTAACCGCCATAGGCGGTGTCGTCGTACGCGCCGCGGTAGCTGCTGCGGTCGTCACCCTCGAGCGGGCGTCGCAGCGCGCGGGCGCCGAAACCCTCGATGACCGCGTCGACGCAGCTGTTCTGCGTGGGCGTGGTGCAGTGGCCGAACGTGGTGGTGAAGGCGAGCAATCGTGCGGGATCGCCTTCAATCCACGAGCCGAGCGCCGTCGCGAGCTCGAACTGCGGCTCGACCAGCAGCGGGCTGATGCGTTGATCCATCGAGTCGTACGTCACCTCGCTGCGATGGGTGCTGCCGTCGACGGGCAGGGCGGTGAGCCCCGCTGCGACTGAAGAAGAGGCGAACAAGGTCTGCATTTGCGCGCTCGTGAACGCGCGGCCGAGCAGATCTTCGAGCGTGTTGCGGTACTGCGTGGGCGTGAGGCGAAGCACCACTTCCGGGGAAGGATCTGCCTGCGGCTCGCAGGTGAACCAATCGGGGCGCACCACCTCGGGCTCGATGACCTCGGGGCTCACCTGCTTTTCATCGGAGCGCGGACCGATGATTTCTCCACTGCACCCTGTCAGCAGCGCGCAACTGATCAGCGACATCCATCTCAAGGACACACGGTGCTCCGATCTGCAAAGCCAGCCACCATCGCCGTCATCGGATGACCCTGCTCGTACGAACCGGTCGCAAGCTCATCCCAGATGACGCCATCGGTGCTGCGGTAGAAACGCTGCTGCTCGTACCAGGTCTGCCAACCGCCCTTCACCGCCACCAGAGTGCCGTTGGCGTTGACCGCGACCGGCCCGATGTTCGGCCCCGACGAGAGCACGCCCGCGCGGCGGGTCTGCGAATTGGCGACCGTCCACGCGAGGCCATCGACCGAGCGGAACACCTTGCCGTTGCCCCAGAACATGAACTCCGAGCCGGTCCACACGGGGCGCGACTCGAAGTACTCGTTGGTGAGGGTGCTCGAAGACCACGTCTGAGCGCCGTCATTGCTGCGGCAGAGGGTGATGGTGCTCATGTTCTGCGAGATGGTGACGAAGAGGCCGTTGCCGAAGGCAGGGTGACCCGCTCCGCACGTATCGACGCGGCCGCCGCCGACCATCGTGGGGCGCTGCCAGGTCATGCCGGCGTTGTCGCTGTACGCAAAGTCGAGGTTGGGGCCGTCTTGCGAGGTGACGAGGAACACGCCGCCGCCGAACACACCGCCGCGCACGTTCCAAATCTGGTTCGCGCCGTTGGCGAGCTGAATCTCGGTGCCGTTGGCCCACGTCAGGCCGAGGTCGTCGCTCACGCGCGGTTGCCGGGTCGCCGCGATGATGCGGCCACCGCCGACCATCAGGTCCGTCACGTTCGCGCCGGTGAAGACCTGCGACCAGCTCACGCCATCGGTCGAGCGGTAGAACGTGCCCGGCGCGCCCCAGCCCGTGCTCTGCAGAAACGCACCGTCGGCATACGCGAGGCTCGTCGAGGAGTACGCGTTGTGATCGCAGTCGGTGCTCTGGGAGCCACCATCGGGCAGCACGAAGTTTCCCGAGAAGCAGCGATACCGCTCATCCATCGGCCACGCGTCGTCGACCGAGACGTCGTTCTTCCAGGTCAGGCCGTCGTCACACGAGATGGCCCGGCGCGCCTGCTTCCCCACGGCCACGAAGACCGGAACGCGCGTGGGGCCTGCATCGACTTCCCTCATTCCGCCGCCGCCACCACCACCGGTCGCTGTTCCTCCGCCGGTCGCCATGCCGCCACCACCCGTCGCCGCGCCGCCACCGGCAGCACTTCCACCACCACCCACCGCGCCCGCGTCGGTCTGCGAGCCTGCGTCTTCGTCACCTGTCATGGGCCCGGCGAGACCGGTGCAACCCGAGGCCAGAAAGCCCATCGCGGCGAGGATTACGAATCGAGCATGCATGCGGAGAAGAGAGCCCCCAGGCCCCCACTTCGGCTCACCTGAACTTCACTGATTCGTCAGCACGTACCGGCGGCCCGTATCGCCCAGCCCCAGCTCGCCTTCTTCGTTGGTCCCCGTGCACGCCACGGAAGCATCTTTACGCAGAATGCAGGTAAAAAAGAAGCCGGTCGCCACCGACTCCACCTCGGTCGTGACGGGCTGCGGCACGGAGAACGGCGCGGCCGAGCCCAGGCCCAGCTGCCCCTCGATGCCGCGGCCCCAGCACCAGAGCGCGTCGGTGGTCGTCACGGCGCACACATGGAACCAGTGGGAGTCGACCTGCCGGGCGCTCGCGCCTCCGAGGTCGAGCTTCGTGGGCGTGGCCCACTCCATGGTGAGGCCGGCGTTGGTCGGGCTCGAACCCCAGCACCACAGCTCGCCGCTGGTGCGAATGGCGCAGCCCACGAACGCACCCGACACCACCGAGCTCACGCCTTCGAGCACCTTCTGCGGCGTGCGCACTCCATCACGGGTCACCAGATTGCGGCCCCAGCACCACAACGTGCCTTCACGCGTGAGGCCACACGCATTGCCCTGACCCGCGGTGATGTCGGTGAAACGCAGCTCAAAGGCCGCACGCAGCACCGGCTGAGGCGAGACCCTCATCGGGTCGGCGTCGTCGCGCGCGAGCGTGCCTTCGTGGTTGTTGCCCCAGCCGAAGAGCCGCCCATCACTGCCGAGGGCGAGCACGAAGTCGGAGTGTGTCGCGAGTCTCGCCACCGGCACAGGCACCACCACTTTACGGGGCGTCGCGATGAAGGTCGGCTCTGCGATGCCGAGTTGTGCGCCCGCGTTGTCGCCCCAGCACCACACCTTGCCCGTGACGGTGCGCGCGCAGGCCGATTTGGCGGCGAGCGCGAGTTGGGCCACGGGCTCCGGCAAACTCACTGCGCCTGTGCTCTCGCGGGCGCTCGTGGTTCCGCGGCCGAGCTGGCCTCGTTCGTTCGCGCCCCAGCACCGCACGGCGCCTGCTTTCACCTCGCAGCCGTAGAAAGAACCCGCCACCACGCTCGTGAGCGGAGGGTCGTTCACGGGCGGCGCCTTTCCACCCCCACAATCCGAGACGACCTCGAAGTGTTGCACCAGCAGCAGCACGGCCGCGAATCGGAACATCACCAGAGCCACCCCGCTTGCAGACCGGCTGTGCCGAACAACCCGCGCACCTGGTGCACGGGCACACCTTCGGACAATACCGTGGTGCCCAGGAGCAATGCGCCCACTTCACCAAAGAGCTGCACCATCACGTGCCGCGTGGCGATGCCCAGGGTCAGGCCACCGCCTGCGCCCAGCCACGGCGTGAGGCCGGTTCGGGCGGGCACCGCGTCTGCGTTCACGCTCGTCGACAACACGCCGGCCTGCACGGAAGCGCGCGGGCCTGCGCGGAAGAGGCCCAGCTGCACGGGAAGCCACGAGGCGCTGAGCGTGCCTCGCGCGAGAGCCCCCGCGACCGTGCCGCCGGTGGGAATCGTCTGCGGCGTCAACGCGCCGCCGCCCAGCATCAGCTCGAGACACAAGGTCGGCAAGACGAAGAGCCCCACGCCCAGAGAACCACCCGCGCCCAGCGTGCCCGAGCTGAACGGATTGAGCTCACCCCGCAGCAACACGCTGAACCGCGGGGGCGGAGGGGCTTCCCACGTCGAGCGCACCAGCTCTTCAGCGGTGGCTGCGACCTGGTACCGAAAGAGCTCTGCCGACCCGGTGCCGCGCAAGACGGTGCGGGTGCGGTGCGCGCCTTTGAAGTCGAACTCGATGACGGCCTCGAGCTGCGCGCTGCCGTCGAGCGTGAGCGCGTCGTCGGTTTCGCGAGCGGCACACAGGGTGCGGCCGCGCTCGCTGACCCACGCCGTGACTTCTTTCTCCAACCACGCGGCGTCGTCTTGATTGAACGCGACGAAGCGTGCGGGCACCTCGCCTTCCGCACCCGAACACGTGGCAGCGGTCATCGACAACGATGCGACCAACATCAGGGGGGACACGCCTTCGACACGCCTCGCACATGCGGGCCGCCGGGGAAACGCCGCAGATACTCGCTCTGCACCCGGCGACAGGAAACGGCATCGTACCTCGCGTAGGCCTCGGTCAAACGAGCCAATGCGTCCTCCACGAGTGAGGCCGAGGTGGCCAGCTCCAGCGTGCGCTCGAAGGCGCGCGCGGCCTGGCGGGGATCGTCTTGAGAATCGAGGGCGAGCCGGCCCCACTCGAAGGCGCTCATCGGGGCGAACGCGCTCGAGGGCCAGCGCTCACAGACCTGCTGGAAGCCCACGATGGCTTCTCTCGGGTGACCTTCGGCGCGGGCGCGCATGGCGGCGGCGAACGCATCGGCGGGGCTGGGCTCGGGCGCTGCGGGGCTCTCTACCACTGGGGTGATGGGCGCTTCTTCTGCGACGGGCGCGGCTGGTGAATCGGTCACCGGCGCTTCAGGCTGCTTGCGCACCCGACGTACGACCTTGCGCTTGGGGGTGGTGCGGGGCTCTTCTTCCACCTCGACCATTTCTTCATCGGTCTCCAGGGCCGCAGTGGCCTGCGCCTGCTCCAGCCCGCGCGCCCAGCGTTCACCCTTCACCAGCCGCTTCACCACGTCACCCTCACGCACCTCGACGATGCCGCGCTCGACCTCGACTTCGACCGCGCGGCCCTCACGGCGCACCGCGAACTTCGTGCCCACCACGCGCACTTCGATGGAGTCGGCCTGCACCACGAACTGGCGCGACGGCCGTTTGGTCACGTCGAACGACGCGCGCCCCCGCTGGAGCACCACCACCACGTCGTGTTCATCGGCCCGGGTCAGCTCGAGCTGCGCTCCAGCGGTGAGCTGAATTTCAGAACCCTCGACGAGGGTGAGCGTGCGGGGCGTGTCGAGGGCGAGCGCCTGTTGACCTGAGAAGAAAGTGACTTCATTCGAGCGGAACACCACGAAGGTGACGAGGCCGACGAGCAGCAACGACGCAGCGGAGATACCAGCCACACGGACCTGGCGATGACGGCGCACGCGGCGGCGCACCTCGTGCCATTCGACGTGCAGCTCTGCCGAGTTGACCTCAGGCGGGTTCACGAACTCCGAGAGTGGGCGTCGTGGAATCATGACTGCACCTCCTGCAGGGCCTGAAAGTGGGCTTCAGCCGCTGCGAGCCGCCGCTTCACGGTGGCCAACGACAAGTTCAAGTGTTCGGCGATCTCTTCGAGCCGGTAGCCTTCGACGCGCCGCAAGACGAGCGCGAGCGCTTCATCGGCGGGCAACTGACGCAGCAGGCTCGCCACCTGGCGCACCTCGGTCACCACCTCGGCCGGCGCGTCGTCGCTGATGATGGCCTCGACCTCGAACGGCTCGGCGGCGCCAATACCCAGCCGTCGCAAGAGCCGCTGCGTGCGAAAGCGCCGCCGAATGTGCGTCAACGCGATGGTGCGCAACCAGCCGCGAAACGCTTCGGGTTGCTTGAGTGACTTGAGCTGCGTGAAGGCCGCCACGAAGGTGTCCTGCACGATGTCCTGCGCGTCGGCTGAGCCGAGCACCACCCGCGATACCCAGCGGGTCAGGTCGGGAGCGCAGGTGAGGTAGAGCCGCTCGCTGGCGCTGTTGTCGCCTGTGGCTGCCGCCCGCACGAGCGCCGCTTCAGCGGTGGCGCCGTCGACGATTCGCAGTGCTGGCCGGGGGTTGCGGAGTTCCATGGGCGTACCTCGAGGAGAGCCTTCAGCCCCACTGAACGGCTCGCGAAATCTTCGCCTACATCGGCGTCAACGGTGGGCGCGCAGGGCCTGGTTCGAGAGAACCTGCTGCAGGTTGGTCGAATAGACCGTGTTGTCGGGCGCCAACTCGATGGCCTTGCGGATGAGCGTCTCGGCCCGGCGATAGTCGGCGCGCTCGCGCATGAGGATGATGCCCAGGCGGTTGTAGAGCGAGGGAGCCTCGGGGCTCTGCGCGATGGATTTTTCGAGGAAGCGGATGGCTTCGTCGAGCCGGCCACCTTGTTCCATGCGCAACGCGACCTGCAGGGTGTCGCGCGCGAGCACGTCGGCGACCGCGTGATCCGACAGCTCTCTGTGAGGGGCCGGGGCGGGGGCGGTGCCTTCGACCCGCTTCACCTTCTTGAGCGCGTCGAGCACCTTGCGGTTGGCGTTGCCGGAGTAGGCGATGCGCGGGTCGGTGCGCTCGGGTTTCGGGAGCGGCGGCGCACGCGGACGGGTGGACACCCCGTTCCCCCCGAGCGAAGTCGAGGGGGCACTTGCCACCGCCGGGGAACCGTTCCCCCCGAGCGAAGTCGAGGGGACACTTGCCACCGGTTGAATCACCGCCCGCCCCGCGCGAATGATCGGACCTCTTCTGCCGGTGAGGGGCTCCTGAGCAGGCGGAGCGAGCGGCAGGTTCGCCGGAATCGGCGGAATGACGACTGCGACACGAGGCGGAGCCAGCGGCAGGTTCTCCGGCATCGGTGGAATGTTCGAATGCGACGCGGCCTTCGACGGGGGCGCTACGAAGCGGCCGTCGCGGCGATCCGCGTTGGCGCCCAGCCGCGGATCAGGAAGACCCGGAGCGGTCTGCATCTCTTCTTCTTCGCCGAGCGTGCCGAGCACCTGCGGCATGTCGAGGTCGGCGTCGCTCAGCGGCTCGTCAGCGAAGTCGATGATGTGTTTTTCTTGCAGCGTGCGCAGCACCACGCGCAGCTCGAGCTCGCGTACGCTGGCGATTTTCGCGAGCCCCACCGCGTCGTTCAGGCCGTCGATGAGCGAGACCACCCAGGCTTCGAATTCGCTGAGCTGCACTGACTTGCCGGTCAGCGTGGCGATCACCACGGGTACGCCGCTGAGCTCAGGCCCGAGATCGAGTTTGCGCGTCAGGCCTTCGAGCCCTTCCGTGGGTGAAGAGCGGGGCGGTTTGGGGTTCGGCCTGCCCGAAGTCATGCCGCGCTGCGGGGCCTCGAGCATGCGGCGCACGACGCTGACGTCGCTCACCGGGCGCTCGATGACCTGCGACGCGTCGAGGATCAGCTCGCAGTTCGCGCACAGAAAGTCCGTCGGCAAGACGGGCTGGAAGCAAGAGGGGCACTTGTCCTTTGCGCGCATGACGGGGCGGACCCTATCAGCCCGCTCTTTGTTCGCGAGAGTCCGCTCACGCGCCCGGGAGGACCCAGGCCAGCCCGTGAACGTGTGCGAAGTGCCGGTCGAAGGAGATCAAATCTGCGCCCGTCTCCATGGCATGCGCTGCAATCCAGACGTCGTTGGTGGGAATCGGGGTGCCCTGCTTGCGCAAGGCGGTGGCGATGCGGCCGAACCGGTCGGCGCTGTCCCATCCGATTCGTATCGAGCAGGACCTTCACTACGGCGAGGTTTTCCTCAGGGCTCAGGCACCGTCGGAACCTCACCACGCAGAACGCGGCCGATGAACCGGGTCGCATCAGTCGTCGCCGTGACGTTGGAGAACACGACGGAGTGCCCGTCGTACCCCATCGGCACGTACTGCCGCATCGCCGCGGTCACCACGCGAGGCATCGTGACGTTGCCTGACACGCTGGTGAGCGGGGTCGGCTCGAACGCATCGACCTTCGGCCCCACGAACCCGAGCCGCGCGCCCGCCGCGAAGGCCGACTGCACGGGCTGCGCGGTGAACAGGTCATCCTTTCCCCAGATTTGAAATACGTGCCGCGAGTACGCCGGCAACGTTCCTTCGATGGGCATCGACGACGCGTTCGCCGCGAAGTGCAGCGGATCGACCGGGTCACTCCACGCCTGCAACAACCCGAGCACCGGGTGGTACCCGTTGACCGACTGCGGGCTCGCTTCACCCAACGCAGCCCACAGGCCACCGGCGATGTCGATGGGCGCCTTCTTCGAGGTGAGCGAGTTCACCAGGCACGCCGACGCGCCTGACAACAAGGTGCCCTCGATGCTGCGGTCCTGCGCGAGGAAGAGCGCGCCTTCGGTCGCACCTTGCGAGTGGCCCCAGTATACGAGCCGGCTCACGTCGAGCGCTGGCAGTTCAGGCGCCGGCGTGGCCGCGAGGCTCTTCAGATACCGCGTGACGCTGTGAAGGTCGGCCGCGCCCTGCGCCATCGTGCCGCGCGCTGAAGAGGGGTTCGCGAAGTTGAAGACGATGTCATCGGGCGAAGTGGTCTGACCGCCAGCTCCCCGGCGTGGGCCGTGACCGACTTGATCGAAGCCCAGCACCGCGACCTGCACCGCGCTGCCCAGCAGCAGGATGTTGCTGAGCGCCGCCGCAGCGCCATCACCCGCGTGGCTGCGAAAGCTTCCGCCGGTGCCATGCGCGTAGAGCACCACCGGCCAGCCACCCGCGGGCGGAGTGCCAAGAGGCGTGGTGAGCGTGGCGCAGACCTTCTCCGTGCGCACGGGCGTGGTGTTGGCGGCGATCGCGCCGCCTTGCGAAGGCGTCAGGTAGG
>JAYVFP010000357.1:0-2505 GCA_043773025.1 Archangium sp. | reverse complement strand
CTGCCAGGTGATAAATCGCCTCGACGCCGCGCAGTGAGTCGCGCACGGCTTCGCGATCCTTCAAGTCAGCCTGCACGTGGCGAATGGGGTGCTCGCCGGTCAGCCACGCGGCCGGTGGCTTCGAGCGCGAGATGAGCGTGAGCGCGTGCCCCTGCTTGCGCAGGAGCGGCACGAGATGGGTGCCGAGAAAACCAGTGCCGCCTGTGATGAGAATGTTCATTTCAGTCCTGTCTCCCTCTCCCCCGCGGCGGAGAGGGTCGGGGAGAGGGCTTACGGAAGCGCCTTCGTTCTACGTTCGCGCGTCGGAATGGCCGGCACGCTCAAATCTTCCTGCCGCACGCTGCGCCCATCCTTCAACGCGCGCACCGACTCTTCGGCCATGCGGGTGAGCATGCGGTAGCCCTCACTCTTGGCGAGGCCCTTGACCTTCTCGCGCAGCTTGCCCAGCTCGAGCACCGGCCCGATGCGCACCTCGAGCTCATCGAACTTCGGCCACCACGCGCCCTTGGGCAGCGCGTTGTGCGTGCCGTGCAGATACAGCGGCAGAATATCGACGCCGAAGGTGAGCGCGAGGTAGCCGGTGGTGGGCTTGAACTCCATCAGCTCACCGTTGGGGCTGCGGGTGCCCTCGGGGAAGATGAGCAGGTTGAAGCCCTGGGTGAGCGACTCACCCGCAAGCCGCAGCGATTCGCGCAGCGAGCCCGAACGATCCATCGGAATCAGGTTGGTGAAGTTCTCGAAGTACGCGCGCTTCAAGGGTGAATCGAAGAAGTAGTCACGTGCAGCGAGCGCGACCAGCCGCTCCCCCTGCTCGCCCATGGCGACCTTCACGAGGCCCATGTCGAGGTGGCTGGCGTGGTTTGCGACCACCAGGAAGTTCCGGTTCTGGGGGATGAAGTTCTTCCCCTTCACCTTCACGTCGAAGAGCCCGCCGTAGATGGCGCGCTGGCCCGCCGAGAGCGCCGCCCGGCCCGCGTCGGCCACGCCGTCGGGCAGGTTCAGCTCGAGCTCGGAGTCCTTCTTGCGAGCGACCTCCCTCGAGATTTCCCGCGCCTTCACTTCAGCGGCCGGCTTGCGGCCCGACTGCGCGACTACCCGGCGCAAGTCATCGACCGTGGTGATCTTGGTGAGATCGCTGACCGCGGTGACCGGCACGCCCTGCGCTTCCAAGGCCGCCGACAGCTCGGTGAGCATGAGCGAGTCGAACCCGAGATCCACCTGCAGGCGCGAATCGGCGCGCACGTCGCTCGCGTCTTTCTGGATGACGTCGGCGATCACCTGGGTGAGCCAGTCGGTGTTCTCGCCGTGTTTCTTGGCCTTCTCGACGGCCTTTTCCTGCCGCTTGAGCTCCTCGACCACCATGTTGCGCTTCACTTTGCGCGTGCTGGTGCGGGTCAACTCGGCGTCCTGAAACCGCAGCACCTTCACGCGGCGGTAGAACGGCTGCTCGTTGGACACCACGCGGAAGTGCTCTTCCAACTCGCGGCGCACTTCAGCACGTGGGCGTTCTTTGTAGTCAGGCACCACCAGCGCCGCGACCTTCTCGCCGCCGCTCTCATCGGGCAGCCCGACCACGCTCAACTCCTTCACGAGCGGGTGCGCCGCGTAGAGTTCTTCGAGCTCATCGGGGTACACGTTCTTGCCGTTGGCATCGATGATGACGTCCTTGCGGCGCCCCACGAGGTACAGGTTGCCCTCGCCATCGATGCGGCCGAGATCGCCGGTGAACAGCCAGCCGTCCTTCAGCACCGCGGCGGTCGACTCCCTGTCCTGAAAGTAGCCGGCCATCACGTTGGGGCCGCGCGCGGTGACTTCGCCTACGCCTTCCCCATCGGGCTCGAAGATCTTCAGCTCGACGCCCGGGAGCGCCTTGCCCACGGTGCCCGGCAGCCGCTTGTTCCCCGCGTGCGTGACCGTCAACACGGGCGCCGCTTCGGTCAGCCCGTAGCCTTCATCGAGCGTGAAGCCGAGCGCGTGAAACGCCTTGTGCACGTCATCGGGCAGGGCCGAGCCGCCGCTGATGAGGAACTTGATGTTGCCGCCGAACTTCCGGTGCACGGGCCAGAAGAGGAGCTTGCCTAAGTTGATGCCCTGGCGATTTCGCAGCTCGGCGTTGATCGACATGAGGCCCTTCATGGCCTCTTCGATGAACCTGGGCTGGGCGGCGAACTCCTGGGTGATCTTCCGATGAAAGAGCTGCCAGAGGGCGGGCACGCCGACGAGGCCGGTGATGTTGCCGCCTTCGAGCACGTCACCGATGCGATCGGCGGTGAGCTCGTCGAGGTACGCCACTTCAGCGCCCAGAGAGAACGGCGTGAGGAAGCCTGCGCTGAACTCGAAGGTGTGGTGCAGCGGGAGCACTGACAACACGCCGTCGCCCACGCCCAAATCGAACGCGCCACCGAGCTTCGCGACCAGGGCCGAGAAGTTGCGGTGGGTGAGCATCACGCCCTTGGGGGTGCCGGTGGTGCCCGAGGTGAAGAGCAACGAGGCCACGTCATCGGG
>JAYVFP010000356.1:0-7019 GCA_043773025.1 Archangium sp. | reverse complement strand
ACCCCCCACGCTCGTGTTCCTCCTCGTCGTCCACCTCCAGTCGCCCGCAGTCACCAAGCCCGGTTCTCGGTTTCCCGGGTTGTTCTTCTTGTTCTTCTGACGCCGCCGACTGCCTGCCAACGCGATTTTACGGGCCGGGCGAACCAGCCTTGTTGCCGACTCGAGACGATTCCGACACAAGGCGGCCGTGCTTCGGGTCGCAGGCGTGCTCTTCGCGTTCTTCCTCGCCGGGTGCACCTGTCGGGACAGCCAGCCCACGACGCTGCGCCCCCTCGACGCAGGCCTCCCCAACAGCGGCCAATGGCGCGCAGGCTTCTCGCTGGTCGATCTCGACGGTGATGGGCGCGTCGATCTGCTCCACGGCGCGTCCCGCAAGGGCCCGCGCACCCCTCGCGCATGGAAGAGCACCGGTGACGGCACGCTCACGCCGCTCGAGCTGTCGCTGCCCGCCCTCGCCTGGGACTACGGCGACGCCGTCGCCCTCAGCGCCGACTCGCTGGTGTTCGGCGTGCACCTCTCGGGCAGCCTGGCCGTGCTGCGCGTCGATGGCGGGTGGCTCGACGATTCCGCCGGGCTGCCGAGCGGCGGCTTCTCATCACGCGCGCTGGCCGTCGGAGACTGGACGGGTGACGGCCGCCCTGACGTGCTCGCGCTCAGCGACGGGCCTCGCCCGGGCAGCCCCGGCTTTTCCGGCCTCGGGGTGCGCGTGTTCGCGCGCTCGGACGCCGGGTGGCAGGTGAGCCCGGTGCGTGAAGACGACAAGCGGTTCGGTGACGACCTCGCCGTCGGAGACTTCGACGGAGACGGTCGGCTCGACCTCGCGACGGCCTCGCACACCATCGGTGAAACCAGGCTCGTCGACTTTGGCGGCGCCGCGAAGGGCGTCACGCCGGTCCCGATTCCGGCGCGGGCGCTCGTGCGCTCAGTCGCCGCAGCCGACGTCGATGCTGATGGCCGCGCCGAGCTCTTCCTCGTCGCCACCGTACCCGGCGACAAGGCGTTCACCTCGGAGCTGTGGCGCTTCGACTTCGAGGACGGCGCGTGGAAGGCGCGCGCTCTCCATTCACAAGGCGTCGAGCAGTGGGCCGTCGCGGTGGGCGACGTCACAGGTGACGGGAAGAGCGACGTGGTCACCGGCGACGACGAGGGCACGCTGCGGCTGCTCGTTGCTGCGGTAGGCGCGCCCATCGCCCAGCCCGTGCCTGCGTGGCGCGCCGGGTGTCGCGTGACGCACCTCGAGCTGGGGGCGCTCGATGCGCGGCCAGGCCTCGAGGTGGTGGCGAGCTTCGCGTTCGAAGACGCGCCTGACCGCTGTCCCTCACAGGGAGGGCTTGAAGTTTCGAACTGGCGCTGAGCTTTCGCGTACTGTGCCGCGCCATGCGGATTGCTTCGAGCTTGGGTGTGGCGCTGGTGCTGATTGCGAGCACGTCGTTCGCGAAGGTGGGCGTCTACGACGACGAGCCCGCGGCAACGCTGTTGATTCCCTACGTCGAGGTCGACCTCGCGTCACCGACAGGACGAACGACGGTGGTGAACGTGCGCGCCGCGCGGGCAGGCGCATCGCTCGCCCACGTCACGCTGTGGACCGACCAGGGCTTGCCGGTGCTCGGCTTCGACATCTACCTCACCGGTTTCGACGCGGTGACCTTCGACCTGCGAGACGTGCTCAACGGCACGCTCCCGGCGACGGCGAGCGCTGGGCAGGACCCGGGCGACACCATCAGCAAGAAGGGCTCGATGAGCCAGGACATCAACTTCAACTCGTGCTCCGGCGTGCTGCCACCGATGCCGCTGTCGGCGACGGTGGCAGCCGGGGCGCGCAATGCAATGACGGGTCAGGCCAGCACCTCGCTGCAGGGCAAGTGTGGCGGGCGCGCGATCGGCGACAACGTCGCGCGCGGCTTTCTCACCATCGACAGCACCAACTCGTGCACTCAGTTGCTCCCGAACCAGCCCAACTACTTCGGAGTGGTCGCCAGCAACCGCAACGAGCTCACCGGGCACTTTGCGCTCGCCGATCGCGCCAACAAGACCACGCGCGCGTTCTCGGCGGTGCACCTGCAGGCGATCAGCAGCGGGCCCTACGTCAGCGGCAGCACGGCCTATACGTTCTATTCCCGGCTCACCGGGAACTTCGCCGACCAGCGCGAGCCGCTCGGCACGTCGTGGTCGGTGCCCTACCGCGCCGGCGCGTCCATCATCGCGTGGCGTGACGTGAACTGGCCCGCCAGCAGCTACGACTGTGGCCAGGGCCCGGCGCCCGTGGGGCAGACGTCGCTGTTCTTGTTCGACCAGCAGGAAGCGGCGACCGACGTGGGCAGCCTCACGCCGTTCCCGGTGATGGCGTCTCGCGTGCGCGTGGGCTCACCCGAGCTGCCCGACACCAACCGCGCGGGCCTCGTGAACTTCGGCGGCAGCCTCGGCATGGGCCAGCCGCGTCAGCTCTGGCTGGGCAGCATGGAAACCGCCGAGGCCGGAGAGTTCGCGAGCGCGCTCGTGGGGACGCAGGCCGACAACGCCGCGCTCCCCAACCTCGGCTCGCCGGGCCAGCCACAAGCCAACGAGTACCCCGTGACGGCCATGAGCACGATGGACCGCTCGCCTGCGGCGACCTTGCTCCTGCCGTACTTCGAGGTGGACCTCGATGACCCCAACCGGTCGAACACCGTGGTTCGCGTGGGCACCGCGGCGGCGTCGGCGGTGCTCGTCAACGTCACCTTCTGGACCGACGTCGGCGTGCCGACGCGTTCCTTCCCGGTGTACCTGACGGGCTACGACCAGGCTGAGCTCAACCTTCGTGTGCTCTTCACGGGCGGAGCGTTTCATCGCACCGCGAGCGCGGGGCAGGATCCCGGAGACACCAACTCGCCCAAGGGCCCCTTCTCACAGGACATCAACTGGGGGTCGTGTTCGGGCCGGCTCCCGGTGGCACGGCTCAAGACGGACGAGCTGAAGGCGCTGGTCGACTCACACCTCGGCAAGCCGGTCGCCACCCTGCAGGGGAAGTGCGTGGGGACCGATCGGAGTGACCGCGTCGTGCGCGGCTACATGACGTTCGATCAGGTCACCGCGTGCCCGAACCTTCCGGCCTCAGCACCGTCCTACCCGGACCTCCTCGATTCGCGGAACCTGTTGAGCGGTGACTGGGCCATCACCAACCGCACGCAGAAGACGATGTACGGGGAATCGCTGGTGCCGCTGCACGCGCGCAACGGGTACGCGCCGGCAGGCACGCCGACCTTCTATGGCCGCTCGCGCGGATGGAACGCGACCGACCGGCGTGAAGCGCTGCCCACGACGTGGGAAGTGCCGTTCGATGAGACGGGGTCCGGCAAGACCTCGCTCATCGTGTGGCGCGAGCCTGACGCCGTGACGCCCTTCACGTGTGGCACGACGCCCCCGGGTCAGCCCAGCGCGCACGGCTCTGCGGTGGCCTTCGACGACCAGGAACAGGCGAGCATGATCACTGGAACGCCCTTCTCGCGCGTCTCGACCTTCATCGCCGTCGGAGCCGGTGGGCTCGACGTGCCCTACCAGCGAGGCTTCGTGCAGCTCGATCTCCAGGGGGGCACGGGCGGCCCGCCCAACAGTGCGGCACTCCGCGGCGGGGTCGTGCTCGCCGTTCGCCGTGACTCGATGGACGGCACGGGCTGGGTGCAGAACGGCCACCCTGTCCCGCCAGACATGTTTTACGCGCCATCCGCCGCGGTGCTTGTCGAGCTCTCGCAGCCCGACGGCTTCTTCAAGGGCCTCGCCGGCTCGGCGACCTTCAGGGTGCGCGCGACACGAAGCCCGACCGCCGACGTGACCTTCACCCTCACAGGGTCTGGCATGACGGTGACCCCGAGCACGGTGACGTTGAACGCCAGCAACTACAACACCGGCGTGACGGTCACCGCGACCGCGGCGATGACCGTCTGCAACTTCCCGGGCGACGCCTTCATCGTCAGCAGCTCGGTGACGTCCACCGATTCCAACTTCAGCGGCTTCAACCCGGGCGACGTCACTGTCCCCTGCGCCCCTTGAAAGGAGGACACCCATGAACCGCAACGTGATCCTCGCCCTCGTGTTTCTCTCGGTCCCCGCCGTCGCACAGCAGTACGAGTGCGCGACTTCGCTGGGCACCAATTGTGAAGCGGTGCTGGCCGACCGCTCAACGCTGACCTCGACGCTGCTGGTGCAGCCCGGCGCCTGCGACGACGCGGCCCGCATCGTCGACGTCAAAGTACACGCGAAGCTGGTGCACACCGCCGTGGGCGACCTGACGCTCACGCTCGTTCACCCGGGCGGCAAGCGCGTCGACCTGCAGTTCCGGGCCGGCCTGAGCTCAACCACCCCGAGCTGCCTCTACGACGACGTCGACGCGACGTGGTCTGACGACGCCACCACGAGCGTGACGTGCAGCTTCGCCATTCCGGCCATCGGCGGAACCATCAAGCCGTTCAACCCCCTGGCCGCGTTCGACGGCCTCGAGCGCAACGGCCTGTGGCAGTTGGTCGCGGCCGACGCGCAGGGTGTGTCTGACGGCGTGCTGCTCGGTTGGGGCCTCGAGCTCCCCTGCACGCTCCAGGTGCCGAGCGTTCAGGTCTCGACCGGGACCCGCGACGCCGTCGAAGGAGACGCGACGCCGGCGACCATCGTCTTCACCCGCGCGGGCGACCTCACGGCAGCGCTGACGGTGCGCTTCGAGCTGACGGGCTCCGCGGTCGCTGGCCTCGACTACGAAGCGCCGTCGCGCAGCATCACCTTCGCCGCGGGAGCAGCCACCGCGACGTTGTCCATCGTCGCCACCGCGGACGGTCTCGCAGAGACCACCGAGAGCGCCGTGGTGACGTTGAGCGCCGGTGCCGCCTGGGCCGTCGGGGCCAACGCGACGGCGGGCGTCAACCTCATCGACGTGACCTGCGGTGACGGCCTCAAGACGGGCCCCGAGGCGTGCGACGACGGCAACCAGCTCGACGGCGATGGCTGCAGCGCGATGTGCGAAGTCGTGCCGGTGCCTGCGCCGATGAAGACGGGCTGTGGCTGCACGACGGGCGAAGCCGGGCTGCTCGGGCTGCTCGGCGTGGCGTTCATGTTGCGCCGCCGGGCGAGCGCTTCCTCGTAAAGACCAGACTCCGGCGTTGTTTGCGGTGGCGATGCTCAGCTCGTTGGCGGGCTGCTTCTGCGTGTCGCAGCAGATGAGCTGTGACTACCGCGGCAGCGTTAAGAACGGCTGCGTCGACCTGCTCGAGAGCAAAGACAACCAGTTCGGGAACAGCGATGGCGATCACCGACGAGCCATGGAGCGCGCGCGCGGCCGTGCCGACGTTGATCGTGCTTCCACGGTGTCTTCGCGCCCAACGCCAGCCTGCGTGCTGAGGTGATGCTGCCGGCACCGTCGCCGCCTCAGTCCGGCGCCAGGAGCTCCGCATCGCGTTCGCGAACATCACCTCGAGCATGCTCAACGTGTTCGTGGGGCTGGTCCTGCTCTTCGGCGCCGCGCTGTTGGTGGTCGGCGGGTCGATCTTCTCGACGCTCGACGAGGGCCTCTCCAAGAGCATCATCGGGAGCATCACGGGCCACCTGCAGGTCTACGGCGCGCGCTCCAAAGACCCCCTGGAGATCTACGGCCGCGTCGACGGCAGCGACTCTTCGCTCGCGCCCCTCGACGACTTCAAGGGCCTCAAGGCCAAGCTGCTGGCCGTACCGAACGTGGCGAAGGTGGTGCCGATGGGCGCCGCAACCTCCATCGTGGGCTCAGGCAATACGGTCGACGTCACGCTGGAAAGATTGCGCCGGCTGATCAACGAACAGACCATCGAGTCGAGCAAGCGGCCTGCCCCCGACTACGAGCACCGTAAACAAAGCCTCATCTCGCACGTGCGCACGTGTCGACGGCCACGCGCGCTTCCTCGAGCTGCCCAGTGCATGGCTGTGGTGCTCTGCGCCGGATGTGGGATCACTCATGAAGCCAGCGGCGCAGTGTACCCAAAGCCCGCCCCGCTTCACGTTTCCGCTGGGTCGTGCGCACGAATCACCGGCCAACCATCGCCGGCCACCCGGGAGTAGGAGCGAGCCCTCATGAGCAAAGGCAGCAGATCTCGGGGTTGACCATCAGCACCGCTTTGGAGGGATTCGTCGCGATGAAGTCGACGGCGGTCTTGAAACCGAAGGTGGCCGACGAACACGCCACGTTCATGTCGAAGCTCGCTGGCGAAGCTGATGGCCGAGCGTGGCGTCGTGCGTGAGACGGCCACGGAGGATCAGAAGAAGGCGCTCGTTCGCGCGCTCGAGCATCGGGTCATGTACGGCATCAGCAAGGTGTCCACGGTGACGCCGCACGCGCTGCTGGCCTCGGCCCTGCTGGCGCATCGACGCCGCGGGATCTCGGTTCGCGATCTGACGGATCGCATCGTGTTGTTGCGCGGAATGGCGACTGACCTGGGTGCTCCGCAGTCTCGGCTGCTGACCAATTCACCCTCAGACCCACCGGAAGGACACCGCCAATCGGCTTCTGGGCCTCATGGGCGTGCACCTCGAGGCGGTGTTGCCGCGCGTGGCGCACCGGCAGTGGACGTTGAGCCTTCCCTTCTCGGTGCGCTTTAACGTGGTGAAGAAGCCGCGGCTGCTCAAGCGCCTCGAGGTGCGGTTGGTGAAGGCCGTGGGGCGGTGGCAACGCAGCGAGGCCAGGCGTCACGGCGCTTTCGGCGCGCTGACGGGCGGTGGCGTCTGCTTCTGGCAGTGGTTTGGGTCAGCCCGACAAACTCACGCCTCACCTCCACCTCCTCGTCCCGGAGGCGCTGTGGCAGGACGACGGCACGGTGGTGCCGGTGGCCCCGCCCGGTGATGACGACGTGGCTCGCATTCTGGCGCAGCAGCAGCGGCCGAAGCCGCCTCGCCTCGACTGGGCTCTGCTCCATCAGAAAACATTCGGCACGGACGTGCTGCGCTGCCCCTGCGGTGGCCGCCGCTCGATTCGCGCCGTGCACTCCACCCGCAAGCAGGCCGAGGCGCGCCTCATCGAACTCGGCGTCTCG
>JAYVFP010000355.1:0-7055 GCA_043773025.1 Archangium sp. | reverse complement strand
TAGATGCGATCGTGCTGGGCGTGAACGTCAGCGCACGATCTCGCGTCAACGCCCGCGTCCGCCAGATCGACAGGCAGCTTCTGCTTGCTGCAGCGCCGCTGCTGCACTTTCCGGTAAGTCAGACCGTCGTGCTCCGCTTCTAGTCATCAACCTTCACGTACCGAGAACAATCAATGTCAGTCGACAAGATGCTGCAGCAGATCGTGGCCGACGAAATCGCCCACGCTCTCCGGCCCGTGCACGCTGCTCTCGCTGAGCTTCGTGGAAACACCGACATCATCGCTCGCCTTGCCGCTGCGCTGGGTCAGCCCACCAAACGTGGCCCCGGTCGCCCGCCGAAGAACGCCGTGGGCCCCGTGAAGACAGAGGCCAAGCGTGGCCGCAAGCCCGGTGCAGCACGCGACTGCGCCATCATCGACTGCGGCGAGCCAGCGCGCAGCAAGGGCTACTGCAACAACCACTACCAGAAGTTCAACATGCTCAAGAAAACCGAGCGTCTCCCGCGTGACTGGGTCGCCGACGCTGCGCCTGGCACGGTCACCAACGTGGCGCTGCCCCGTGGGAGAGCTGGGGCGAAGGCGTTGGCGGCAGGCAAGGCGAAGTAGACTCAGGGCCCAGCCGGAGCCCAGAATTCTGCGTCCGCGCAGTCGAGGCTTTGCCCGCAGCGATCGCAGGAAAAAGTGCGGAACGCTGCTGTCCTTCCGACGTGACAGGGTACCGAGCATGCGATTGGTTCTTATTTTGGTGAGCTTTTCGGCATGCGTCACGACGCCGCTTCCTCCCGCGCCTACGCCGTACCCAGCTCGGCCCGCCACCGTGAGTGTTCGAGACTCTGGTGCTTTCAATCGCGCCCTTCAGGTAGCACTCACCGACGGGTTCCAGGCAACGAAGACGGACGCGGCCACAGGCCTCTTCATGGTCGAGCGCATGCTGCTCGATGCGGTGCTGACCGAAGAGAGGGCTGATCACTGGGTCGGGGGTCCGGCGCCGCCGGACTACTTCCGCAGGTGCGTCATCACCGCGATCGTCGGAACCCATGAGGCGACGGTCTCACCGTCGGTCAGTATCTGCCGCGACAACCACAACGGGACTCCGCGGTGTGGGCCAGCGGAGCCGGCGCTAAACCTGAGCGAGGATGAAGCGCTGCGACGCATCCTTAACGCCCTGAGCCCGCCACCCAAGCCCGAGGCGAAGAAACCGTCGTCGGACATCTGAGCTATTGCGGCCTCTTCGCCACCTCGAACCCCAACGTGCGCCGGTAAAGCAACACCACCTCGCCCCGGTCCCGTCCCTCGGCGTCGTTCCACTCAATCAGCGCACGGCGAGCATCGCGGCTGGGGCACTCGACTCCGAAGTCCCGCATCAGCGTCGTTGCCAGGTGGCGACCCGCGTGGTCAGCGAGGTGAAGTGCCCGGTGCCTTGACGCTTCGTCGGATGGTCGCAGAGCCATGAACGACGCGCGTCGCACCGCCCCGCAGACGCACCAGCTCGACGCTGCGTGCCGGCAGCGACACCTGGGATGGCCTGCGCGTCGCTGGCCCGCCGCCTCCGTGGTTGAAGGGCGAGAAGCAGTTCAGCGTGGAGTTGCAGGGGCGGTGAGCAACATGCACTTACTTCTCTTCGCGCTGCTCATCGGTGCAACGCCACCCTCGCCCGCGTCGTTCAAGGGCGTGAGTTTCTACGACGAGGCCTTCGCGCAGGCGCTGCCCGACGAAGCGCTTGTCCAACGCGGCTGGCCGACGCTCGAATTTCCGTCGCGCGGCGTGGTGGTGAGCCACGACGGTGAAGCCGAGCGATTCACCTTCACCGCCAAGCCTGATGCATCGGGCTTCGTGCTCACCGTGAAGGGCACCGACGGCAGGTCGCAGGTTCGCTTCTGGCGCTGGCTCGATGCCGACCGCGCTGCCACGGACCTGTGGGGCGGCGTTGAGCGCATCGCGAGCCGCAAGAAAACCACGCCTGCTGACCGCCGCGACGCCTACGGCATCACGCTCGCATCGCGCCAGCTGACCGGCGCCTTCAACGACAAGAAGGGCCTCGTGTTCGCCGTGCAATCTGACGGCGGCGTGCAGTGGGGCCCGGCGGGCCGCGGCACGTTCTTCACTTGCCAGGCGGAGTGCTCGCCCGACGCAGGCAGCTACCTGTGCCTGGGCTTCGAAGCGCCCTCACGCGAGTACATGTTCCAGGCCGACGATGCCGGCGTGGTGGCCAGGCCCGTGCGCACCTACGACGCCTGCGGGGCGAGGGAGGTTGTCGAGGGTGAGTCGATCCGCCGGCCCTGAACTCGGGGCGCCGGGCAGCGGGCCTTTTCCTCAGTCGGCCACGGAGAGGTGAATCTACTTGGCGACACGTCGGACCGTGCCACCGGTACCCCAGTAGACCCAATTGTCATCAAGGATGATGGCGGTGGCTGAGTCAGTCGAGGCGCCAAACACTGGCGTCGCTGCGCCACCGTCAAGCGGTACCTGCATCACGCCGACGCCGTTGGGCATGGTCCAGTAAACATGCCGAGCGTCCACAGCGACTCCACCACTCGGTTGAAGTACGGTTGCAGCCATAGACACACCAACTCCGCCTGCCTTGGGAACGCGGCCCAGGGAATTCGTGCGATTGTTGGTCCAGTAGACGAAATCACGGTCGAGGGTAAGCAACGTCGAGCCACCGTCGGCGAGCTCAACTGAAAGACCTCCCGCCACCGGAACCTTCATGACCAACCCACGCAGTGCATCGGTCCAGAAGACGTGCGTGGCATCAACAGCCAACCCCTGCGTCCCCCCCTGCGCCGAAGCGAGTGTCACTCGCGCTCCGCCGTCGAGGGTCAACTTCATCACCAAGCCGTCACTTTGCCCCGTCCCGAACACCGCCCAATAGAGGACGCCGTCCCGGACAGCCAGGCTGGCGGGCAAAGACTGGCCAACCACCAACGTCGTTAGCACGCCCCCGCTCTTCGCGACCCGAAGGACCGTACCGGCATCAGGTGTCCCGTCAGCGCTGTTCGTCCAGTAGACATACGTTGCGTCGGTGGCGATTCCCCACGGCATGTCCTGTCCAGTGGCAAGGGCTACGGCAGCGCCGCCATCGAGGGGAACTCGCCAAATGCCACCAGTGGACCCTGTCGTTCCATAGTTGGCAACGAAGAGGTCTTCGCCATCGAGCACGAGGCCAGCGGGCTGGATACTGCCCAGCCCCGTGGCGACCGTCACCGGACTACATCGTTGAGCCGAGCAGGCGCCCCCTCCGCATGAGCGTCCGCAGCTTCCGCAGTTGAGAGAATCACTGAGGTCGCTTTCGCAACCATCGGCCGGGTCGCTATTGCAGTCGAAGAATCCAGAAACACATGTGAAGCCGCACGCGCCGGCCGCGCACGTTGCCACTGCAGCATTTGCTCGGAGCGGACAGGCGGTGCACATCGATGCGCAAGTCTGCGGGCTGGTATCGTCAGCGCAACTCGCGCCGCACGCATGAAAACCACTTCTGCATGAGAACTGGCACGTGCCACCTACGCAGCTCTCGACACCATTTTGCGGCGGTGCCGGACAGAGCGTGCACTGGGCGCCGCACGCAAGCACGCTGTCCTCCGCGATGCAGAGGCCGCTGCACCGATTGAAGCCGACCGCGCACGTGCAAGTCGCAAGGACGCAAGTCTCAGTGCTCGAACACACGCGGCCGCCGCAGTCGCCGCCCGCGTCCGCCCCACCTCCATCGGGGGCCCCGCCATCCGAGCCGCCGTCGAGGATAATTCCCGAATCGGTTCCGGCCGGAACACAGAGGCAGGATTGAAATGAACCATCCACGCCGCAAATCTGGGCGCCGCGGGCGCCTGAGGGGCAAGTGCATTCGACACTGGACCCGGAGACGCATTGCGGCGGCCCGCTTTGCGGGCTGCAGGAGGAGACCGCCACCAAAATGAAGATCCCCGGCAACAACGAACCATTCACAAACCTCGACATGTTTTGCTCCTTCACCTTGAACAATTCGGACTCGCACCGTTGCTACCGCTGAGCACCGCTGCCGTGGGTACGGGCACAATCGATGCCGTCATGAAGCGACCGGACTGCGGAGCTTAGCCGCACTACACCACCCCGATGCAGCCGTTCTCCGCAGTGAAGGTGTTCAGCGCGACCATGGCCCGTAAGCGCGAAGTCCTGGGCGAACGCATCACCGAGTGGCTGCGGGCTCACCCCCAGTTGCATCTGGTGGACCGGGTGCTGACCCAGAGCAGCGACAACGAGTACCACTGCTTCACCGAGACGCTCTTCTTGGCCGGTGACGCGGCGGCGTATCTCGCCGAGGTGCCGGCGGCGTTTTCGCGTTCGGCGGTGGTGCCGAGGCCGAGTCGTTGACCACGCCGTCGGCGATCACAGGTGCAGAGTGTCAGCCAAGCGGCGCGCAGTGGTCTCTGGCCTGCGAGTCTTCCTCGATGCAGCAGACATCATCCGTGTCGCCGACGTCAGCGAGAAGGGGCAATGGTGAACCCCGAGGGCCGCCGTTGAGGTCGCTCCAAATCAAGTGACCGCGCGCATTTGGATTCGCACGACAGCGCCCCCGGACTGCTCTACGACGCCTTATGCAAATCCTGAGACCCATAGGCTGCCTCTGCCTCCTAACGTTCGTCGGTTGCACTTCAGGGGCGAAGGGTGACGTAGGTCCACAGGGCCAAACTGGTAGTCCGGGGCCTCAGGGCGCGCAGGGCGATCTGGGACCTCAGGGGTCTCAGGGCGATCCGGGACCTCAGGGGTCTCAGGGGGATTCGGGGCCGCAGGGACCGCAGGGGCCGCAGGGCGATCAAGGCCCTAAGGGGGACGCGCTGTTGATCGGTTTCTCCGATGGCGGGACCCTCTCGTTCGATGGCGGCGTTGTCATCGTCTCCCAACCGAAGCGGGGGGTCGTCCTCCGCCAGAGCGACGGCGGCGTGCTCGGAGCGATGAACGCCAACCAGGTATTTGTCGCTGATGCCAACTGCTACGCCTACATCGATCTCACCCGAAACGCGCTGACGGGCTTTGGTCTCGTTCAGTTTGAGTCGAGCGATTGCACTGGCGCGGCATACGGAAATTTCGACGCAAACCTCTTCAACTGTCGCGGCCTGCCGAACCCTAACGAAGCGGGAGCGACGAACAGGTTTTTCGCGCCAGTGCAGCCGCTTCAAGTGGTTTCCATGGCGAGAGGCTCGTTGTTGACCAACGGACAGGTCTGCGCAACTAGTCTGGGCGCACCCGCGCCAAAGTTGCTCCTCCGAGAAATGCCGGCGCCCCTGTTCAGCCTTCCGCTCTGGGTGGCCGAAGAGTAGCGACTGCCGCCTAGGGGGCGCTCACCTGTTGCAGAGCGGGTCGGGTTCCGGGTTGCACAATGCGGAGGGTCGGTCGGCCGTTAGCGCTGCGAGCCGCTGGTGATGGCCCGGGTGGCGTAGCCGGGATGGTTCGGCTCCTTCTCGGAATAGTCGTCAAGGCCACCACCTTCGTTCGATTCCTGACGTAGCTCTCCAGCGCCGCCTCGGTGACCCGCAGCGACCGGTCGCCTATGACCACGTGCTGCATCTTCTTCATCTCGCGTGGCCGAGGTGTGCACCTGGCCCTCGGCGTCGGCAACTCTTCAGCGAAGTCCCTGTTGCGTGGCGCGACGGAACCACTGACAGTCGCCTGATGCTGCTCGCCTTGGCGATCACCGCAATGCTCGGCGCCGAGGCCACGGATGGAGGAAGTACGTTGGACGCAGGTCCTGATCTCTTTGGACCCGTCATCGCCACACTGGCGTCGCGACTGGCGAACTGTGCAGCCGCGGTTGACGGCGGCGAGGCACTGGTGTCCATCGACTTCGAGGTCAAAGGCGATGGGGTCGAGTGGATCCGACAGCTGAACGAGCCGTCGAAGGTCGGGCGGTGCGTGGAAGTGTTCGCGTCGGGATGGCATTTTCCTCCTGCAGTGCAGGGATACCGGGCGCAGACCTTTCTCATAGGGAGCGATGGTGGGGTCGAAGTGCGTGACTTCACCGGCCGCGGAGGGCTCGACAAGAAAGTCATCCTTCCCGTCATCAAGTCGCACCAATCGGACGTGCGTGATTGCTACTCGAGACAACTGGTGGCGACGCCGGGACTCACCGGCCAGGTCTGGGCGAAATGGGTCATCGGCCCAAACGGGACAGTGATCGAGGCCAACATCGAGAGAGAGACGATGCCCACTCCCGCCGTTGGACTCTGCGTAGTTGCGCGCGTGAAGACCTGGCAGTTCCCACGCCCCATTGGGGGAGGCACGGTGAACGTGACGTTCCCGTGGATTTTCGTGCTCCCCGACGCGGGGGTCGAAGGACTGCAGTGAGCGCTCGAAGGCGCCTTCCGAAATCCCCACCCCTCCCCGGGTATAAGTCTACGTAGCCCTCGTCTCGCTGCCCCGCTGAACACCGCGAGGCCCTGCTCGACGTCGTCCCCCGCTTCAACCACCACCACCATCAACCGCGCCCCAGCGCAGAGGCACCGCCATGGCAAACAACTTTCTTCAATTCGCTCTCAGCTTCCCGTTGAAGACCCGCGCCGAGCAGGACTGGTGCACGAAGACGATGAACGCGCTCACCGACTTGCTCGAGTGCAACGCCGAAGACCCCGAAGAGAAGCAGCAGCTCGCGAAGGAGCTCGGCGCGCTCGGGCACGTCGTGATGTCGGAGGGCTACGACTTCATCGATTTCGAATGGTCAGCGAGCGCCACCGAGATGCACATCTACGCTGAAGAATCAGGCACCCCCGAGCTCGTCGCGGCGTTCCTTCAGCAGTATCTCGAGAAATTCCACACTGAGAGCTCGCTCTGGTTCGCGTGGGCGTTCACCTGCAGCAAGATGCGCTCCGGCGAGTTCGGCGGTGGCGCGGCCTTCGTCACGGCCCGCAGCATTTCGTTCCTCGACACCCACAGCTGGGCTGAAGAGCAACGAGAGAAGCTCTGCCCGCAGGAAGGCGAGGAGGCGCCTGCGTGAGCGCCGAATTCGCCAAGGTGCTCGTCGTCTCCGCGGCACACCTGGGCGCGGCGATCGCCACCGGCGAGAAGCCGCCGATGAACTCCATCGCTTCG
>JAYVFP010000354.1:0-22835 GCA_043773025.1 Archangium sp. | reverse complement strand
CCTGCCAATGACGCAGCCGTTCACGATCTTTGAGCGCCGAGTGCAGCAGCGCGACGTTCTGACCGAAGCGGCTGCGAAACCTTCCCACCAACTGCGGCGTGAGCGCGATCTCTGGCACCAGAATGAGCGCGCCTTTGCCCAGCTCGAGCGCGCGCTCCACCAGGCGCAGGTAGACCTCGGTCTTGCCGCTGCCCGTCACCCCGTGGAGCAGGAACGGCGCAAAGCCCCCCGCATCGAGTGACTTCGAGAGCGTGGCGACCGCGATTTCCTGCTCGGGCGTCAAGGCGGCCGGGCGTGACTGCTGGAGCCCTTCACGTACGCCGTGCACCACGCGTTCTTCTTCGAGCTGCACGAAGCCGCGCGCAGCGAGCTTCTTGAGGTTCTCTTTCGCGCCGGGGATCGCGTGGGCGATCTCTTCCACCGGGGCGCGCCCCCCGACGGCGAGCAGGTAGCTGAGCGTCGCGTGCTGCGCGGGGGCTCGCGTGAGCGGATCGAGTGTCGCGGCAGACAGCGCCCGCGCGAAGACGATGACGTCGGCTTTGGCGGTCTTGCCTTCGTCGGCCTTGGTCAGGCCCGGGGGCAGGGCGGCGCGCAGGGCTTCACCCAGCGGGTAGCGGTAGTGGTGCGCGGCGAAGCGCACCAGCTCGACGATGTCGGGGGGGAAGGCGGGCTCGAGATCGAGGATGCGTTCGATGGGGCGCAGTTTCTTGACCACGTCGGGCGGCGGCCTGGGTGCGGGGGCGAGGTAGAAGCCCAGCGTGATGCTTCGCCCGAAGGGCACTCGGATTCGTTGGCCGGATTTGAGTTGCGCGGCCATCTCGGGCGGCACGGAGTAGGTGTACTCGCCTCGCACGGGTCGACCGACGGCGACCCAGGCGTAGGCCTTCTCGCCCTCGGGGGAGAGGGAGGTCAGTATTTCAAGCTGGGCCACTTCAGAACTTCACTGCGTTGAGATCGGCCTTCGGGTTGGCGTTGAGCACCATCACCCGCAGCTGCGGCTCGTTGCCTTTGTAGATCTCGAGCACGCGCGGCCAGATTTCACCGGTGGCCTGCGAGCTGTAGTCGGAGAAGCGCACGTCCCACGCGGTGCCCGACGCGTCGTTGAACTTCACGCGCGAGGGGAGGAAGCGCTCTTTGTAGATCCACACCTGCGACTGCCCCTCGGCCTTCTGCCCGATGAGGTAGCTCACGGTGCCGTTGAAGCGGGCCAACGAGATTGACTTGAGGTCGACCTTCATCGAGGCGAGGTACTTCGTGACGGCTTCCCGCGTCGCGCCGTCTTCCGACGACTTGAGGGAAAGCAGCGCACACGCCTGCTCGAGGCCGACGAGCAGCGCCTGCACGTCGCCCCCTTCGGTGCGGCTCTTGCCACTGGTCGACGCCGCCGCCAGGACCTTGGTGGATTCAGGGGAAGACAGCTCCAACCTGCAACGCCCCGGGAATCGCACGGCCAACGAGGCGTTGAGCATCAACTCGCCGCTGTTCCAGGTGATCCCCATCAGCGCCGAGACGTCTTTGGCCAGCACCGGCGAGACCGCCGCCACCCCTTCGGCCGTCAGGTTTACGACCGTCAACCCATCGCGCTCATTGGAGAAGCGCTTCAGCACGCCGTACGACGGCATGATGTACGCCGCGATCAACGCGAGAACGGCGGCCTTCATCGGCCCACCCTCGTGCACCCTTGTCGGAACTGGCCAGTCATGACGCGCGGCACATTACTCAGAGGCATGCCCAAGCCGTAGTAGAGGTTGCCCCCACGGTGAGAAGAAACTTCGTCCTCCTGCTGTCTCTCGCGTCGTCGCTGGCCGCGGCTCAACAAGTGTCGGCCGTCAACGGGCCCGATCTGCGTGACCTGCAGAGCTCACGCAACATGGCGATGGGCGGCGCGTACGAGGCGCTGGGCTACGGCGCAGAGACCATCGGCGGAAATCCTGCTGGGCTCACCCTCTACAAGCGCTACCAGATGGAGGCGACCGGCTCGTGGGACGTGCCTCAGGGTTACGGCTTCGGCTCGGTGGCGCTGGCTGACTCGACCAACCCGCTGGCGATGGGCATCTCGTATCACTTCGCGACCTTCACCAAGGGCATGCCCGACGGCACGCAGGGCCGCGCGTTCGCGCACCTCACCACGGTGGCGCTCGGGTACGCGTTCGGCGATCTCATTCACATCGGCTTGACCACCCGGCACCACGTGCTGGTCGGTGCGTCGAACTCGAACTCGATCAGCCTCAACGGCGGCATCATCGCCAGGCCCGCGCAGTGGATCACCCTGGGCTTCTCGGGTCACAACCTGATTCACGTCTGGAACCCCGACATCACCCGCTACTTCGTCGCTTCCATCGGCATTCAGATCCTCGGGCAGCTCACGCCTGCGTTCGATCTGCGCATGGACTTCAACCAGAAAGACCCCCGGCTCGCATACCACGGCGGCATCGAGTGGCTGATCGCGCAGACCTTCCCCGTGCGCATCGGGTACCAGTTCGACGGCATCGCCAACCACCAGTACCTCTCGGCGGGCATCGGCTGGTTCTCGGAAGGCAGCGGCATCGACTTCGCGTATCGCCATGAGCTCGGCGGCGCGCAGGGCCAGCTGCTCTCGTTGACGCTGAAGCTTCAGCTGTAACCCCGGTCCTCCCGAGCAGGGAACCGCCTTCGAATTCACCCGAAGGAACAACCAACCGGTCATCCCGAGCGAAGTCGAGGGATTACCTTTGCTCGCGCATCAAGTGGCATCTCGACTGCGCTCGATGCGAACGGTGCTCAGTGGGGCTGACTACGGGAGCAGCAGCCGCGCATCGCGCAGCACTTCATCGATCGAACCGGGCTCGGTGAAGCGATACACCCCGCGTACCTGGAGCTTCGAGTCGACCAACGCGAAGTAGCTGCCGTGCACCACGGTGTTCAGATCCTTCCCGTCGCCTTGATCCATCGGCTGCAGCATGCCCTGACGAATCACCTTCTCGAGCTCGGGCCGTTCACCCCGCACGAAGTGCCACCGCTCGAAGTCGGCCTTGAACTTCTGCCCGTACGCCGCGAGCACCTCGGGCGTGTCGTTCTCGGGGTCGACGGTGAAGCTCACCAGCCCCAGCGCAGGCAGCTCGGCCTTGCTGCGATCCTGCAAGGTGCCCATCTTCGCGGTGAACTTGGGGCACACGTTGGGGCAGCGGGTGAAGATGAAGTTCGCCACCCAGACCTTGCCGGTGAGGGCCTCTGAGGTGAACGCCGCGCCCGACTGGTCGACGAACGCGAAGGCGGGCACGGTGGAGAGCACTGGCAGCTCGACCTTGAGCGAAGGCCGGGTCGCCGTGGCGCGCCAGACGACGAGGCCAACGAGCGCCACGCCGAGCAGGGCGACCCAGAGCACCGGCCGCTTGAGCGGCGACGCCTTGAACTTCTGCGGCGGGATGGGCCCCGTCGTCGGTGAGGCGATGCTCACTTACTTCGACTCACGCTTGATCAACGAGCCCAGGATCTTGTCCATCCACATGTGGCTGATGCCGAAGTTCTTGTCGGGATCGCCGAAGTGGTGCGCCAGGTGGTGCGCGCGCAGCTTCTTGCCCCACTCGGTGATCGGCTCGCGGTGGTGCGTCGACCAGTGAAGAAAGTCGTACCAGAGGTAACCCGCCACGATGCCCGACCAGTACGGAATGGTCACGTCGGGGCGCTGCAGCAGCGACAAGCCCAAGGCGATCAACGTGGCCAGCCCGATGCTGACGGTGAGCGGCATGACCAGCCGGGTGTCGTCGTCAGGGTACGTGTGGTGGAAGCCGTGAGCCGTGGGGCCGGGCCAGGTGTGGAAGATCTTCTTGTGGATCCAGTACTCGAGCAGCTGCCAGGTGAGGAACCCCAGCGGGAGCACCACCACGGTCTCCAGCGGTGTGGTGAGGCCCTGGTACAACGAGTAGCCGAGCAGCGCGCTGGCCACGGGGATCCAGAAGACGAAGGGCGTGCGCGGGTGCACCTTGGAGAAGAATTCGAGGAAGTCGTTCTCGAACATCCGCCCGCGCGTATTCCTGACGTATTGCCGCAAGTCCATGGCCGAGGGCTCTAACCGAGCACCGCACAGCAAGGCAACTGGCGGTCCCCACCATTAGCTTTGCTTCGAAGTAGAAGCGCTTCCCCGACTGGGCTCGGGGATGGTGGTGGTCGGCACCTTCGAAAAAGTACGCCGCGCGGCGAAGAGCGCCAGCACCAGCAGCCCGCTGCCCGTGAAGAACGCTGCCCCGGGAATCTTGACCGGCGCCCGGTCGCTGATGAAGAACCCGAACAGGTTGGTCGCGATGAGCGGCCCCAGCACGTTGGTGATGCTGGTCACGCTCGCCAGCCCGCCCTGGAGCATGCCCTGCTCGTTGGGCGGCACCGACTTCGACATCAGCCCCTGCGCAGCCGGGCCGGCGATGCCGCCGAGCGAGCCGAAGACCAGGAAGAAGTAGAGCATCCACCCCGAGGTGGCGAGGCCGTACAGCGCGAAGGCGATGCTCGAGACGATGATGCCCATCGTCAGTGCCTTTCGTTCACCCAGCTTCGGGATGATCCGTCGCACCAGCCCACCCTGAACGATCGCGGCCGCCAGCCCGACCACGGCCAGCGAGATGCCGGTGTCTTTGATGTCCCAATGAAAGCGGTACTCGGTGAAGAGCACCCAGGTGCTCTCGAGGCTGCGCTGCGCCACGCCCACCAGGAACACGGTCGACGCGAGGCCCAGCACCACCGGGTACTTCGTCAGCGCGCTCAAGGTGCCGATGGGGTTCGCGCGGCCCCACGAGAAGGCCCGGCGGTTCTCGCGCTCGAGCGACTCGGGCAAGACGAACAGGCCGTACATCGCGTTGGTGAACGAGAGCAAGGCGGCGATCACGAAGGGAAACCGAATGCCGGGCAGCACCGTGTAGCCGGTGAGCTGCGAGATGAAGTGCGGCAGGGGCATGGCGACGTCACTGAGCAGCGCCGAGAGCAGGGGCCCCGCGATGAAGCCCAGGCCAAAGGCCATGCCGATGAGCCCGAAGTTCTGCGCGCGCTTTTCAGGGGGGCTGACGTCGGCGATGTACGCAGCCGCGGTGCCGATCGACGCGCCGCACAGGCCCGACACCACGCGGCCCAGAAAGAACCACGAAAGTGACGGCGCGAAGGCGAGCAGCACGTAGTCGAAACCGGTGCCGAACAAGGAGATCAGCAACACGGGCCGCCGGCCGAAACGATCCGACAGGCTGCCCATGATGGGCGAGAAGACGAACTGCATCAGCGCGTACGCCGAAGCGAGCGCTCCGACGTAAAAAGCGCCGCGCCCGGGATCGTTGCCGACGAAGCTCTCCACCAGCCGCGGAAGAATGGGGATGATCAACCCCAGCCCGAGGATGTCGATGAAGAGCGTGACGACGATGAACCCGAGCCCTGCTTTGCGTGACGCCATCGGAGCCTGAGCCCTACTTCACCTGCCACTTGAACGTCTCGACGACCGTCATGTCGCCGGTCGCAGAGTGCACCGTCTGGTTTCGTTGCAGCGGCAGCCCGTTCGCATCGGCGATGCACACCGAGGCTTGCCCCCTGTTCTGGCCGTCGACCTGAAGGACGTACTCCACCCGGCGGCAGACCTCGCCGTTGATGCTCTCGGCGGCGCCCTCTTTCATCTCGAGCGTCTTGGCGAAGTCAGCGAAACCGCCACCGGTGCGCTCGAGGTTTTGATCCATCGAGACGAGCGCGAGGTTGTGCAGCAGGCCCATGCGCGCGAGGCCCAGCGCGACCGCTTCACGCAGCTTGCCGGCAGGCGGATCGCGGTGCGACGAGACCGAAGGCCCCTTGGTGCTGGTGCGCAGGATGCCGGTGGGATCTCGGCTGTCGACCTCGAGCTGCACGGGGTCAGACTTGAAGTTGCCCTCGGCCACCAGGTGCAGCGCGTTGCCGTCGATGAGCTCGATGGTGCCGGTCAGGTGCGCGGCGTTCTCACCCCTGGAGTCGATCTCGAACGTGCCGGTGAGGTTCCTGCCCTCGAGCAACGCGCGTTCGGTCAGCTCGAAGCGCTGCGCGGCGGTGGCCGTGGAAGGCACGGGCCGCGGGCCAGCAGCGCAGCCGGCGAGGAGAGCGAGCAGGGCGAAGTTCTTCATCACGTGGCCACCACCATTGCAGTCGTGAGGGTCTTGAGCAGACGTTCAGCTTCCATCGCGGTCGGACCTTTGGGGTCGAGATCGCGGCACCGGTCCAGCGCGGTGCGGGCGGCAGGGTGATCACCCTTGAGCTTGAGGGCAATGCCTAAGTTGAGATGCACCGCGGGGTTCTCGTCGTCCATGTCTTGCGCTTCACGGAAGGCGGCCAGCGCCTCGTCGAGTTCTCCCGAGAGCAGGGCCTCTTTGCCTTTGGCCAGGCGTTTCTCTGAGTCGTTGACCAGCTCGACGTCGATCAACGTGCGGCCTGCCAGCGTGAAGACGAGCGCGCGCAGGATGCCGGCCCAGTAAAAAGTCGCGCCCTCGACGGCGACTACCGCCGCCAACGGGATGTCGGGCAGCAGCTGCTTGCCGCGGAACTTGAAGCGCACCTTGGTGTAGCGGCCCTTCTTGGCCAGGGTGACGACCTGGTCTTTGAGCTTGTTGAGCGAGGCCTCGATCTTCCGGGGATCGATCTCGAAGGGGAGGGTGGGCGAGGCGTTCTCTTCGACGATCTTCCCCACTTTCGGCTTCGGCCTGACCTCGGTCACCGGGGTTTTGACCACCTTGACTGCTGATTTCGACTTCTTCGGCCCTCTGGCCTTCTTCGTCGCCATGAAAAGCACGGTAGCATCCACGACAGCCATGGCTGCTGCTTCGATGTACACAGAGTCGCTGCGGGCGTTTCTCAAGCCCGTGCTCCCCTACCTCGATGATGAGGCCGTCTCCGAGATCATGATCAATGGTCCGACGGACATCTGGATCGAAAAGAAGGGCAAGTTGACCAAGGTCGACGCCTTCTTCTCAGAAGAAGGCCTGCTCGGTGCCGCGCGCAACATGGCGCAGTTCGTCGGCCGCATGCTCACCGAAGAGCGGCCTCGCCTCGACGCCCGTCTGCCCGATGGCAGCCGCATTCACGTGGTGCTCCCGCCCATCGCGCGCAAGGGCACCACCATCGCCATTCGTAAGTTCTTCAAAGACAAGCTGACCCCGCAAAGCCTGGTGAACTTCGGGTCGATCACGACGCCGATGGTGCGGCTCATCGAAGCGGCGGTCATGGTGAAGCTCAACATGCTGGTGTCCGGCGGTACGGGCTCTGGCAAGACCACGCTGCTCAACATTCTCTCGAGCCTCATTCCCAACGAAGAACGCATCCTCACCATCGAAGACTCGGCCGAGCTCCAACTGCAGCAAAGCCATCTGGTGCCGTTCGAGTCGCGCCCACCCGACAAGTTCGGCAAGGGTGAGGTGACGATGGGTCATTTGCTGATGTCGGCCTTGCGTCTGCGGCCCGATCGCATCGTGGTCGGCGAAGTGCGTGGTGGTGAAGCGTTCGACTTGATGCAGGCGATGAACACCGGCCACGGCGGTTCGATGGCCACCGTGCACGCGAACACGCCCACCGATTCGCTGCGGCGCCTCGAGTCGTTGTGCCTGATGTCGGGTGTCGAATTGCCCATGGTCGCGGTGCGCGCGCAGGTGGCCTCGGCGATCAACTTCGTCGTGTGCTGCGAGCGTTTGCAGGACGGCAGCCGCAAGACGATCGCGGTCTCCGAGGTGCAGCCGCTCAACGAGAAGGGCGACTACCGCACGCAGGATCTGTGGCTGTTCATTCCCGTCACCAAGGACGAAGACGGGCAAATTCTCGGGTACCACGCGCCGACGGGCGTTCTTCCCTCGTTCCTCGCGAAGGCGCGCGCGTACGGGTTCGAGGATCTGACCGATGAGTTCTTCGATCCGCGCACGTACGGCTTGCCCCCGCCGCCGTTGATTCACGGCCTGGGTGAGAGCGTGACGACGCACTGGGCGCCTTCGCTCAAGTACCGCGAGAAGCACTTGCCTGATCCCGATTCCGTTCACGATGAGGCCAAGGCGTTCGAGGCCAAGCTCAAGAGCGAAGCGAAGGCAAAGCGTGAGAAGAAGCCGCAGGTGCAGGTGCCCGCGGGGCCCACGCCCCAGGCGCGATCGGCTCAGGCGCCTTCGCGGCCTTCGGTGCAGGGCATGTCGCCGGTGCGCACGGCGGTCAACCCGGCCAATCGTGACGACGCGACGCCCCCGCCCACGCGCAATCCGCTGCTGGCGCGCAAGCCTGCGCCCCAATCAGCGCGCGAGACGGGTGATGAAGAGGCCCAGCCCCACGATGAAATCAGCGTCGAGGTGAGCGACTCGGTGATGGACGTCGACGGCAACTCGACGGCGATCAAACCCAACCCGCTCAACGCAGGGCGACCCGCGAGTGGCGGGCGCCCTCCCGTCAAGCCGCCGCCTCCCCGCCGCTGAGTCCCCTCTCCCTTTGGGGGAAAGGCGAAGCAGGTGCCTCGACTCCGCTCGGCACGAACGGAGTCGGCCGAAATCCGTTCAGCCCGAGGGGGTTGGCGGAAATAGGAATCGGTTTCCACCACCGGTCTCCCCGAGCGCAGTCGAGGGGGCACTTACCGCCCGAAGGCGAGGTAATCCCTCGACTCCGCTCGGGATGAGCGGTGTCCGTTCGCAATTTCGATGAACCCTGCGAGCGAAGTGGAGGGCGCACTTCAACAGTCTCCTCAGCGCAGGGCGCCGAGCTTGAGCCGGACTTCTTCCAGCTCCGCGAGGGGCTCGGAGTCCCACGTGATGCCGCTGCCGACGCCGTAGCGCCAGGTGGCCCCGATTCGTTCGGCGGTGCGGATCAGCAGGGCCACGCGCGCGCTGGAATCTTCTTCCAGACCGAGTGCGCCGCAGTAGGCGCCGCGCGGCTTCGCCTCGAGGGCTGCGATGTACTGCAGCGCTGCTTCTCGCGGGGCGCCCGTCACGGATCCGCCTGGGTGCACGGCTTCGAGCACCTGCTCGAGCGTGGTCTGCTTCGGGAGTTCGCCTTCGATGTCGGCCACCGCCTGCACCACGTAGGGCAGCTCGATCATTCGCCGCTCATTCACCACGTGCACTGAGTGTGGTTCGCACAGCCGGTGCAGATCGTCGCGCAGGAGATCGGTGATCATCGCGAGCTCGGCGCGATCCTTCTCGCTGTCCTCCAACCAGGCGCGCTGAGCAGGCGGGGCGGTGCCTTTCATCGGCTCGACGTGGATCCAGCGATCGTTCGTTTCGACGAGCAGCTCGGGGCTCGCGGAGACCAGCTCGCCGAGTTTCGGCGACTTCACCCAGGCTGCGAAGCGGGGCACGGCCTTGCGGCAGAAGACGGTGAGGAGATGGGCTCCGCTCTCGCAGGTCAGGGCGGCTCGCAGCGTGAGGTTCACCTGGTAGACGTCGCCTGCTGCGATGTGTTCGCGGATCTTCGTGACGCCCTCGAGGAACCCCGTTTCGTCGAGGGCGACTTTCAACGGCGCGACCGGGACGTCGAAGATGGGTTCGACTGCACGTGCCCGGCCGGTGATGCGTTGCGGTTGACCTTCAGCGTTTGCGTACCAGAGGGCGGCTTTGTGATCAGGCGACTCTTCGAACAGCGTCCAATGGCCGTGCGTCGAGAAGCCTGGGGCAAGGAGCGCGAAGTTGTCTTGGGTTTGCAGGCTCGAGAGCTTGAGCGGCGGTGCAGCACGTCTTGGCCCCTCACCCTGACCCTCTCCCCGCTGGCGCAGGGCGAGGGGACCCCTTCTAAAGAAGGCGGCCATGATTTCGCGGCCCCGCGGCGTTCCAAAGGAGTCAGCGTGGAACTGGATTCCGGCCATCGGCAACGACTCGTGCTCGACCGCCATCACGGTGCCGTCGGTCAACTTTGCGACGACCTTCAGGGGTGAGGCGACGTTCGTCAGTGACAACGAGTGGTAGCGCATCACCTCGAAGTCACCCGCGGGGAAGCTGCGGCTCTTTGTGAAATGTGCGGTCGCTCGCTTGCCGTGCGAAGGCGTCGAGCGGATCAACGTGCTGCCGAACGCCAACCCCAGCGCCTGATGCCCCAGACAGACGCCGAAGAACGGCACGCCGCGCCGCGCCACCTCGCGCACCAGCTCGACCAGGCCAGCCCTGATCGGGTCCGTCGGGCCCGGGCCCATCACCACCACGTCGGCCCGATCCAACGCGCCCAGGGCCTCCGACGCGCTGATCAGCTCAATCTCAGATCGTGAGAAAGGCAGCGCATCCACGACGTTCCACGAGAAGGAATCGTGGTTTTCGATGAAGAGCACACGGGCCACCCGGGGCTTGTAACCCCGGCGCCGCGAAAACCCGAGTAGCGGGTTTGCCCACACGTCCCGCCATCGGCTACACGGTCCGTCTCCCCGGGGATCCTGATGACTCGCAGTCTGATCGTGTTGGTCGCCCTCGCCCTCAGCGCGTGCGGCGGAAAAGAAGAGCCACTCAAGCCGGTGGTCGATGCCGGTTACCTGCTGCCCAGCAGCGTGTGCCTCGACAACGACGGTGACGGGTTCTCGGGCACCGGCGACTGCACCGCCGAGACGACGATCGACTGCAACGATCGCGAGCCCAGCGCGTTCCCCGGCGCGCTCGAGCTGTGCAACGGCATCGACGACAGCTGCAACGGCCAGATCGACGAAGGCCTGCCCGTCATCGCCTACTACGGCGATTCAGACAGCGATGGCGTCGGCGCGCTGAAGACGGGCGAGGGCTGCAAGAGCCCTCCTTCGGGCAGCGTCACGCAGTCAGGTGACTGCAACGATCAAGACGCCACCATTCGCCCTGGCCAGGCCGAGACCTGCAACGGCACCGATGACGACTGCGACGGCACGCGCGACAACGGCCTTCCGTTTCAAGACTTCTACGTCGACGGCGATGGCGATGGCTTCGGCGCTTCGACCTCGACGCCGGTGAACTCGTGTCAGACCGCCGTGATGGGGCGGGTGAGCAACCCGGGCGATTGCAACGACGCGAACCCCACCATCAAGCCGGGCGCGGTCGAGCTCTGCAACAAGACCGACGACAACTGCGATGGCCAGATGGACAACGGCGTCGCCTTCGTCAGCTATTACCCCGACGTCGACGGTGACGGCTTCGGCGATTCCACCGCGCAGTCCGAGAGCAGCTGCGCGCCGATGCCCGGCAAGGTCGACAACAGCAGCGACTGCAACGACGCGATCGCCACCGTGAAGCCCGGCGCTCCCGAGACGTGCAATGGCGCCGACGACGACTGCGACACCCAGACCGACGAAGGCCTCACCTTCGTCTCGTACTACGCCGATGGCGATGGTGACGGCTTCGGTGCCGCGGGCTCGACGGCCCAGTCGTCCTGTCTGCCGGTACCGGGCAAGGTGACCAACGCGAACGACTGCAACGACACCTCGGCGATGGTGAAGCCCACCGCCACCGAGTCGTGCAACGGCGTCGACGACGACTGCGCGGGCGGCATCGACAACGGGCTCAACTTCGTCTCGTACTTCACCGATGGCGATGGAGACGGCTTCGGCGGCTCCACCGCTTCCCCCCAGTCCGCGTGCGCGCCGGTCGCGGGCAAGGTGACCAACAACCAAGACTGCAACGACGCCAACCCGGCGGTCAAGCCGATGGCACCCGAGACCTGCAACGCGGTCGACGACGACTGCGACGGCCAGAACGATGAAGGCCTCACCTTCGTCGACTACTACCCCGACGGAGACGGCGACACCTTCGGCTCCGCCATCGCCGCCGCGCAGAGCAGCTGCACGCCCATCGGTGGCCGCGTGACGAACCGCACCGACTGCAACGACGCGAACGCCGCCGTCGGCCCCGGCCGCCCCGAGGTCTGCAATCAGCTCGACGACAACTGCGAGGGTGGCATCGACGAAGGGTTGCCGACGCAGAGCTACTACGTCGACGCCGACATGGACGGCCGCGGCCGCCAGGGTTCGGCCGCGGTCGCTTCGTGTGGGCCGGTCAGCGGGCGCGTGCTCTCGAGCGACGACTGCAACGACTCGAACGCCACGGTGCTCCCGGGTGCAGCCGAGATGTGCAACGGCGTCGACGACAACTGCGACAACATCATCGACAACGGCGTGGCCACGCAGAACTACTACGTCGACAGCGATTCCGACGGCTATGGCGCGACGGGCACGGTGGCGCAGGCCTCGTGCAGCGCGGTGGCGGGCCGGGTGACCAACAGCCTCGACTGCAACGACCTGAACTCGGCCATCAAGCCCAACGCGACTGAGCTCTGCAATCAGCTCGACGACGACTGCGACCTCGCGGTCGACGAAGGCCTCACGGTGCTCTCGTATTACCCAGACCTCGACTCCGACGGGTTCGGCGCGAGCGGCGCGGTGGCGCAGACCTCGTGCGCAGCGGTCAGCGGCAAGGTGACCAACAACACCGACTGCAACGACGGCAACGTGAACATTCGCCCGGGCGCGGCAGAGCTCTGCAACACCATCGACGACAATTGCGTCAACGGCATCGACGAAGGGCTGCCCACGCAGAGCCACTACCTCGACGGCGACTCCGACGGCTTCGGGGCCACCACGTCAGGCGCGGTGGTGTCATGCGGTGCCCAGGCGGGCCGGGTGACCAACAACACCGACTGCAACGACGGCAACTCGGCCATCAAGCCCACGGCCGCTGAGCTGTGCAACGGCGTCGACGACAACTGCGCGGGCGGCGTGGATGAAGGAAATCCCGGCGGCGGCGGGGCGTGCAGCACCGGTGAGTCGGGCATCTGCGCGACCGGTACCCTGCGGTGCCAATCAGCGACGGTCTCCTGCGTGCGCAACGTGGCCGCGCCGGGCACCGAGAGCTGCAACGGCCTCGACGACGACTGCAACGGCATCACCGACAATGGTTTCGCGGGGCTGGGCATCAGCTGCTCTGCCGGAGTCGGCGTGTGCACTCGCGCGGGCAGCCAGGTGTGCAACGCGGCCGGTACGGGCGTGGTCTGCAGCGCGACCCCGGGCAACCCCACGGCCGCGGCCTGTGACGGCGCGGACAACGACTGCGACGGCATCACCGACGAGCCGGTGCTCAGCAGCACCACGAACGTGAACACCACCGCGTTCCAGGACATCGAGGTGCGCCCCTTCTTCTACGGCACCTGCGGCGGCGGCTTGACCGGCACCGGCACCGACCCGCTGTACGCCGGCGCGCTCTTGATGGGCGGGAGCACCACCGGGGTCACCTTGCAGCGGCTCGACACCGCCGGCCTTCCCAACGGGGGCAGCACGACGATCACCACGCTCAGCTACACCGACGTCGACTTCGCGCAGGTCGGTGACGGCTGGCTGGTGGCGGGCATCTGGGCGAGCAACAACACTGAGATCGACCTCTATCTGACCGACCTCAACGGAGCGCAGCGCGCGCTCAAGTACACGCAGTTCTTCGGCACCGGCAGGCCCCTCCTCGACTCACTGAGGGTGGTGCGCGGCAACGGTCGTCGCGTGACGCTGCTGTGGAGAGAAAACGGCGTGGGCATCAAGATGGCCCAGGTCGAGGGCTGCAACACCACCGGCACCACCTGGGAAATTCGGGCTCCGGGCTGTGTCTCCACCACGCTGACGTCGATGACCATCGCGCCGTCGACCACGGCGGTTCCTGGCCTGGCGGCCGACTCTGCGCACGTCGACTGGGATACCCAGGAGTGCGTGCCCGTGGCCACCCAGCGGCGCCTCGCCGTTTCGTACCTCACCACCGCGACCAGCCTGAACTTTTTCCGCGTCAACGAGAACGGCACCACCAAGGACACCGAGATCGTCGCCCACACCCAGACCGCGCCGCGCGTGCTCGGCGAGCCCGACCTCACGTACTTCAAGGACTCGTCGAACGTGGATCAGTACTTCATCGCCTACGTGATGCGCGACTCAGGGGCGACCACGCCGCAGGCCGACCTGCAGTACTGGCTCACCAACGACCCGTTCTACAACTTCGCGTACTTCGAGTTCGCCACGCAGAACGGGGTGAACTCGATCTTGAGGCCGCGCACCAGCGCGACCGCCACCGGCATTCAGATGTCGGCGGTGCGGTACGTGGCCGATGCGTCGACGTTCAAGAAGCAGGTGATGACGCGCATGACGAATCTGCTCGGCGTGCGGACCCCGGCGGGCTCGGCCATCGAGCTCTCGGCCACCTCGGGTGCGTGCGCGGCAGACCCCGCGTGCAGGCCGGGCGACAAGAGCGGCTTCACCAACTGGGCCCCGTTCTCGAGGCTGTATTACGCGGGCAGCGGCTCGACGCCCTCGGGCACGTTCTCGAGCACGTTGACCTGCAACTAAATGTCTCCTTCTCCCTTTGGGAGACTGGTGAAATAGGTGTCTCGACTCAGCTCGGCACGAACGGAACCGGCCAAAATCCGTTCAGCCCGGGTTGGCGGAAATAGAAATGACTCCAATCACCGGTCTCCCCGAGCGCAGTCGAGGGGGCACTTGCCGCTCGAAGGCGAGGTAATCCCTCGACTCCGCTCGGGATGAACGGTGGGCGCTCCTTATTTCGAAAAAAACCTGCGAGCGAAGTCGAGGGCGTACTTCAACAGTCTCTTTGAGAGAGAGGCAGGGTGAGGGCTTCGTGAGGTTGTTGGTCGTCGACAAATTCGCTGCGGAAGCCCGTGCGTTGCGCGAGCACTTCGACGCCCGTTTCGCCGACCCCCGGCGAGCCACCACAGACCGCTTCGTGTGGGACCTATGGAACGTGCCCGGCCAGTACACCGCGCTGCGAACCCCGGCCTGGGAATACTTCCCCAGGAAAACCTACGAAGCGTTTCACCAGCGCCTCGTCTGGTGGGGCCGCCGCACGCTGGGCTGTCACGACGTCTCACCGCCCTGGCTCAGTTGCTACGTGAACGGCTGCGAGCAGCGATTGCACGGCGATCTCCCCCACGGTCCGGTCGCCTTCGTCTTCTCCCTGACCCACTGGGCCACCCGAAACTTCCGCGGGGGCGAGACGCTGGTGCTGCGCGACGAGGTGCTCGATTTCTGGCGCGGCTTCGTGAGCGCCCGCGCGGTGGAAGAGCCCGAGGTGCTCGACGAGGTGCCCGCGAAGTTCAACCGGCTGGTCGCCTTCGATCCCCGGCTGCCTCACGGCGTGCGGCGGGTCGACGGCTCGATGGACCCGACGGAAGGCCGGCTGGTGATCCACGGTTGGTTCGTGCAGCCCCGCCCGTTCATCGAAGGACCGCTGCCCGAGAAGGCCCTTTCCCTTGCGATCGAGGCGGTCACGGCGGCGATCTCCCCGGAGCTGGAGGCAGGTCTCCCGCTGGCTGGGTTGCTCTCGCTGGGCTTTCAGGTGACCGCGGCCGGCAAAGTCGCGGGTCTCAAGACCCTGGCCGACACCACCCGCACCATTCCCGAGGCGGCGGCAGGTCGTCGGCGACTGCTTTTTCTTGCCCGCAAGGCCTTGGAAAAACACATCTTCCCGAAACGTGCGCTGCCCAGCCGGGTGACCTTGCCGCTGCTTTTCGAGCGGTAAATGCCCGGCTTCTGAAAGCTTGCGATCGCACGGAACGGTCTGTTACACGCCACCGCGTCTCAACTCCGCGCTTGGGTCAGGCGGGGGAAGGACAGCAGCAAAAATACTCACACGTGCCACGCCGGCCACGGTGCTCCTGACATGGGGTCAGGGGTCGATGCCGGAGGTCTCTTCTAGAACGAAGAGCCAGGTGGAAACGGGCACGTGGCGGATCACAACCAAAGCAACACGTAAGGACAGCAGTCATGAGCGAGAACGAGCAGCAGCAGCAGATGGCCCCCGCCGGCGGCATCACGATGCGCCAGATGCTGGAGGCCGGGGTGCACTTCGGTCACCAGACCAAGCGCTGGAACCCGAAGATGAAGCCGTACATCTTTGGCGCCCGCAACGGCATTTACATCATCGACCTTCAGAAGACCGTCGTGCTCGCCCGTGCGGCGCTGCGCTTCGTGTCCGACGTCACCGCGCGCGGTGGCTCGGTGCTCTTCGTCGGCACCAAGAAGCAGGCGCAAGACGTGGTTCGTGAAGAGGCCTCGCGTTCGGCCCAGTACCACGTGACCAACCGTTGGCTGGGTGGCACGCTCACCAACTTCAAGACCATCAAGCAGGGCATCGACCGCCTCAAGACGATCGAGACCATGTCGGAAGACGGCACGTACGCTCGGCTCCCGAAGAAGGAAGTCGCGGGCCTCGAGCGTGAGCGCGAGAAGCTCGAGAAGAACCTCGGCGGCATCAAGAACACCAGCCGCCTCCCGGGCGCGGTGTTCGTGATCGACCCCAAGAAGGAAGCGCTGGCCGTGCACGAGGCCAACCGCCTCGGCATTCCGGTGATCGGCCTCGTCGACACCAACTGCGACCCCGAAGGCATCGACTACGTGATCCCCGGCAACGACGACGCGATCCGTTCGATCAAGCTCTTCACGGGTAAGATCGCCGACGCCGCCATCGAAGGCGCCGCCCGGTACCGTGCTTCTGGCGCCGCTGACCGCGACGCGCAGGAAGAGCGCCGCCGCAGCGAAGGCCGCTCAGGCGCGGGTGATGATTCCCGCCGCCGCGCGCCCCGCCGTGAAGGCCGTGGCCCCGTCGTCGAGCACAAGGGTGGAACCTCGCTCGAGCCGGTCGAAGCCGCCCCCGAGGTCGAGGCCGTTGCTGCCGCCGCCACCGAGGCGCCTGCCGCTGCCGCCGCCGAGGCGAAGGCCGAGTAAGCAAGACGACCGGCTACCCGTTTCAAGGGGAGCGTCGGCTCGTCCTTCTGGGCGAACCGGCGCTTTCTTTCGTTTTCGAACCACACCCATTTTCAACTGAAGTTTTGAGGAGCACGACATGGCTGAGATCAGCGCTGCGATGGTGAAGGAACTCCGCGAGAAGACCGGCGCGGGCATGATGGATTGCAAGAAGGCGCTGACCGAGTCTGCAGGCGACTTCGTGAAGGCCGAGGAGTGGCTGCGCAAGAAGGGCGTCGCCTCTGCCGCCAAGAAGGGTGGCCGGGTGGCCGCCGAAGGCCTCGTGGGCCTCGCGCTCTCCGATGACGGCAAGCTGGGCGCGATCGTCGAGGTCAACTCAGAGACCGACTTCGTCGCGCGCAACGCCGACTTCGTCAGCCTGACCGCGAGCCTGGTCAAGCACGTCTCGCAGCACAACCCGGCCGACGTCGAGTCGCTGCTCGCGCAGACGCACGAGAACGGCAAGACCGTGAAGGACGTGATCGTCGAGAAGATCGCCACCATCGGCGAGAACCTCTCCGTGCGCCGCTTCGCCCGCTTCCAGGTCGAGGGCAACGGCGTGCTGGGCAGCTACCTGCACTCCAACAGCCGCATCGCCGCGCTCGTCGAGGTGCTGGGCAGCAACAGCGCTGACGCGAAGACGCTGGCCACCGAGCTCGCCATGCAGTCGGCCGCGATGAAGCCCGCCTTCGTCACCCGCGACCAGGTTCCTGCCGAGCTGCTCGAGACCGAGAAGGCCTCGTACAAGTACGAGCTGGCCAACAGCTGGAAGATCACCATCAAGGACGGCCCGGCGCGCACCGGCGTGCTCCGCTCGGAAGACGCGGAAAAGCTGATGGTCGAGATTTCCGGCAAGCTCGAGAAGGTGCCGCTCACGCAGATCATCAAGCGCGAGCAGGTCACCAAGCCCGAAGCGATGTGGGACAAGATCATCGGTGGCAAGCTCGAGAAGTATTTCGAGAACAACTGCCTCGTCGATCAGGTCTGGGTGAAGGACGACAACCAGAAGATCAAGGACGTCATCGCGGAGGCCGGCAAGAAGCTCGGCACCACCCTGACCGTCGGCCGCGTCTCGCGCATCGAAGTGGGCGAGGGCATCGAGAAGGTGAAGGGCGACCTGGCCGCTGACGTCGCCGCGACCCTGGGCACCGTCAAGGCCTGAGCTTCGTTTCCGGTCAGTCACTGAACCGGAGCGAAGCCGGTCCAGCGGAACGCTGGGCGAGCGCCGCTGAAGCGAAGCGGAAGATGCGCCGAGGCGGAGCGACCCAGAAAAACAGCGGAGCGACCAAAGAAACAGGCAGGTCGGTTAATTCCGGCCTGCCTCTTGGCTTTTTGGTAAGCCCTGTTCCGTCATGGGCACCCCAGAGAAGAACGCGGGCGGCTACAAGCGGATCCTCCTGAAGCTTTCGGGCGAGGCCCTGATGGGGGACCAGACGTATGGCATTCACCCCCTCACGCTCTCCCGCATCGCCGAAGAGGTGATGGAGCTGCGCGCTGCTGGCGTGGAGGTCGCCATCGTCATCGGCGGCGGCAACATCTTCCGCGGCGTGCAGGGCGCCACCACCGGCATGGATCGCGCGAGCGCCGACTACATGGGCATGCTCGCCACCTGCATCAACTGCCTCGCGTTGCAGGACGCGCTCGAGAAGCTCAACGGCAGCACCCGGGTGCTCTCGGCCATCAAGATGGAGCAGATCGCCGAGCCCTACATTCGAAGGCGCGCCGTGCGGCACCTCGAGAAGGGCCGCATCGTCATCTTCGCGGCGGGTACGGGTAACCCGTACTTCACCACCGACACCGCGGCCTCGCTGCGCGCGATGGAGATCAACGCCGAGGTCATCTTGAAAGCGACCAAGGTCGATGGGGTCTACGACTCCGACCCCAGGAAGAACAAAGACGCGCGTCGCTACCGCACGGTCACGTACATGGACGTGCTCAAGAAGCAGCTCAACGTGATGGACTCCACCGCCATCTCGCTGTGCATGGACAACAAGCTGCCCATCGTGGTGTTCGACATGACGACGCGGGGCAACATCGGGCGCGCGGTGCTCCACCCCGGCGACCTCGGTACGGTGGTCGGCGCGGACGAGACGGTGATGGCCTGACGCTTTTCTTCAAGATTTTCAACCAGGAGAACTCACATGGCGGCCCATGACGATGCGGTGAAAGAGCTGACCGAGCAGATCAAACGCTCGATCGAAGCGCTCAAGCAGTCGATGACCAAGATCCGCACCGGGCGCGCGAACGCCGCGATGCTCGATGGCGTGCGCGTCAGCTACTACGGCACCCCGACCCCGCTCCCGCAGTGCGCGGCGGTGGCCGTACCCGAGCCCCGGCTCATCACCGTCAAGCCGTGGGACAAGGGCATCTTGAAGGACATCGAGAAGGCGCTCCTCGAGGCGAACTTAGGGCTCACGCCGCAGAACGACGGCGAGATCATCCGCCTGCCGATTCCCCCGCTGACCGAGCAGCGCCGCAAGGAGATCGCCAAGCAGGTGAAGGCGACCGGCGAAGAGCACAAGGTGGCCATTCGCAACGACCGCCGCGACGCCAACGAGAAGCTCAAGGTGCTGCTCAAGGACAAGGTCATCACCGAAGACGACAGCAAGCGCTCCACCGAGAAGGTGCAGAAAGAGACCGACGCGGGCATCACCCAGGTCGACGAGGTGGTCGCCAAGAAAGAGAAGGAAGTGCTCGAGGTATGAGTTGAGCCTTCCGCGTATCCTGATCGCTGAACCCAGCCTGCCCACCGCCAACGCGTTGAGGAAGTTCCTCGATGGGTGGGCTGAGGTGCAGGTGGTCACCTACGTGGATGAAGCGGTGCAGTTGGTCTGCGCGCGGGCGCCGGACGTGTTGATCGCCGCGGTGTCCGACGCGTTCGATGGCGAGACCCTCGCCCCGCAGGTGCGCAAGAAGGCGCCCGAGACGGCCATTATCCTGACCTACCCGCCCTCCGAGGTGGAGCGCGCGCCCGAACGTGCGCGCGAGGCCGGCGTCGAGGGCTTCATGGTGGGGCCGCTCAAGCAGCATCACGTGCTGGCGATGGTGCAGGCGGTGACGCGGCTCAACGGCCTGGCGGCGCAGTTGCGCGGGCTGCAGGCGAAGTTCGCCGAGCTCAAGAGCACGCCGGTGAAGGCCAGCGTGCGCACCAAGGCGTCGCCGGTCGGCGTGAATGCACCCGACGAGGCGTTCTTCAGGAAGTACATGTTGCTCGAGGTCAAACGCAGCAAGCGCTACCAGTACCCGGTGGCCCTGCTGCTGGTCTCGCTCGACAAGCTGGGCGAGTCACTGGGCGCGAGCGCCCCGGAGTTCCAGCGCGCGGCGATTCGGGCTGAGGCGCTGGAAGGTTTGTCGGTGCTCCTGCGCGACATCGACGTGGCCATGCCGTTCGCCGAAGACAAGTACCTGCTGTTTCTTCCGCACACGCCGCTCAAGGGCTGCACGGTGGTGGCTGGGCGCGTGGTGGAGCGGTTGAGCAAGCTCGACTCATTTCAGAACGGCACCGTGTCGGTGGGCGTGGCCAGCTTCGATCCATCGGTCAGCCCGAAGGAGCAGGTGAGCTTCGGAGGCCTCGTGCGCGAGGCGACCGAGGCGCTCAAGAAGGCGCAGGCTGCGGGGGGGAATCGCTATTCCGCGCCCGAGCTGCCCGCCCCTCCGACGAAGAAGAAAGACCGCATCTCGATGGGGTGACGGTGAGCTTAGGGCGAGGTTTTCAGAGCACCTTGCCGGGATTCAAGAGCCCCTTGGGATCGAGCGCGGCCTTCAAGCGCCGCATCAGATCGATCTCCATCGGGCTGCGCGTGTACTCGAGCCACTCCTTCTTCAGCAGGCCGATGCCGTGCTCGGCGCTGACGCTGCCCTTGTGACTGCGCACCAGCCCGAACACGTCGCGATCGACGTCATGGGTGCGGGCGTAGAAGTCGTCCTTCGACATCGCCTCGGGCTTCATGATGTTCACGTGCAGGTTGCCGTCGCCGATGTGGCCGAACAGGCACAGCTCCCAGTCGGGATAGCGCGAAGCGAGCAGCGTCTCGAGCTCCCTGCAGAACACCGACAACTTCGCCAGCGGCAACGCGATGTCGTTCTTGTGAGGCAGGCCGGTGGCCGAGAGCGACTCACTGATGCCCTCCCGCAGCGCCCACAACGCCTTCTGCTGGCCCACGTCTGCCGCGAGCGTTCCGTCGAGCACCAGCCCCTGCTCGAACAACGACGAAAGCCAACCATCGAGCGCGCCCGGCTTCGCGTCTTCCACCTCGAGCAGCACGCAGTGTGAAGGTCGCTTCTCGAACGGAGGCCGCAGGCCGCGATGTTTCTCCACCCGCTTGCTGCACGCGTCGGTGAAGAACTCGTAGGCCATCATGGTGAAGGGCCCCTTGCGGGCCTCTTCGAACAGCTTGAGCACGCCCTGCAGCGAGTCGAGCGCGAACAAGAACACGTCGACCTTGCCAGGCAGCCGGGTGAGCTTGAGCGTCGCTTCGGTGATGACGCCCATGATGCCTTCGCTGCCGATGAAGAGCTGGCGCAGATCGACGCCGGTGTTGTTCTTCTCGAGCGCGCCGTTGAGCTCCATGCGTTCGCCCGACATGGTCACCACGGTCAGGCCGAGCACCCACTGGCGGGTCAGCCCGTAGCGAATGACGCGCACGCCGCCTGCGTTGGTGGCGATGTTGCCGCCGACCTGGCTAGAGCCCTTGGAGGCGAAGTCGACCGGCCAGAACAGCCCGTGCTCCGCGCAGGCGTGGTGCACCGCTTCGGTGATGGCTCCGGCCTCGACGTGCACGGTGAGCGCGAACGGGTCGACCGCGTGAATGGCCCGCATGCGCTCGAGCGAGAGCACGATTTCGCCTTTGGCGGCGACGGCACCGCCCGCAAGACCCGTGCGGCCACCGGAAGGCACCACCGGCAGGTTGTGCTCCGAGGCGAGTTTGAGGAAGCGGGAGACCTCATCGGTCGTCCGCGGCCGCACCAACAAGGAAGGGGCGGGGGAGAAGACCTTCGTCCAATCCTTGCCGTAGGTGACGAGGTCCGCGGGATCCTTCGAGGAGAAATCGGCCGGAAAGTCGCGGGCGAGGGCGTCGAGGAAGGCCTGCATGGCGCTGTTGTACACCCGCCCGGCCAAAGTGCTGCACGCGGCGGGCAGGCCGTGGTGTCTTGGAGAGCATGAGTGCTGATCAGCGCGCCGCCTCGGCTTCGACTCTGGTGCTCGGAGGGCTGGCTGCCAACCTGGGCTTGACCTTCCTGTCTCTGGTCATCAGCAAGCTGGTGCCCGGGAGCTACGAGGGCCCCTGGCCGATGATCGAGGAGTTGTTGTGGCTCGGTGCGGTGGGCACGCTGACGGTGGGGCTCTTTCAGCTCTCTGCGGTCGTGATGGACGGCCTGCTGCTGCGCGCGGCGGCGGGCGCCCTGCTGGTGCAGGCGGTGGTCGACCTGGCCATGACGCTGGCCAAGGACAAGATCGGCGGCCCCCTCGTCTACGACGGCACGATGCTGCTTTCCCTGGTGACCCGAGGGCTCTTGATCGCCGCGTTGGTGCAGGCGACTTTGAAGACGCACGCGTGGGTCTTGCCGTTGCTCGGTACGGTCGCGGTGCTCTCCCTGGCTCGCACTGGAATGACCATCGCGCTCCAGCATCAGGTCTTGAGCTACGAGATTTACCGGAGCCCGCTGTTCAGCCTCGCCGTGCCACTGGCCAGCGTGTTCAACGCGGGGGCGTTGATGGTGGCGGCGATGGCGCTCAAGTCGGCGGTGGTGGGCTCGCCGAACAACACGCAGGCACTCGTGGCAGCGGCTGGTTTGCGACCTGCGGAGCCTGAGCCCGTCGCTCCCGCGGCGGATTTTCTGGTGGGCGGGATCCTGCTGGCGGTCGGGGTTGGCGTGACGGTGATCTCACTTTCGTCGGCGTCGAACGGGGGGCGATATGTGGTGGCCACCGGTGCGATCGGCGTGGGCTTGGGAAGGCTTGTTCGCGGGTTTATTCGGTTGGCGAAAGCGTAGTGACAGGGTTGGCCGAAATAGAAATGACTCCAATCACCGGTCTCCCCGAGGGCAGTCGAGGGGGCACTTACCGCCCGAAGGCGAGGTAATCCCTCGACTCCGCTCGGGCCCCAATCCGTGGTGCTCCTGTTGCATGCGCGTAGGGCAGAGCCGCGGACGCGCGCAGAAGAGTTCCGGT
>JAYVFP010000353.1:0-22959 GCA_043773025.1 Archangium sp. | reverse complement strand
CTCGCCTTCGGGCGGTAAGTGCCCCCTCGACTGCGCTCGGGGAGACCGGTGATTGGAGTGACTTCTATTTCGGCCAACCCTGTCGGGGAGACCGGTGATGCAGCCCGATTCCTATTTCCGCCAACCCGAACGGAATCACCCGGCCTGACGGCCGACCTCTCCCCGGTCGCGCAGGGAGGGGTGAACAGGGGCGACGTGAGCTTCGATCACCGCCTGCGACTCAGAAGAGATCCGCACGAAGCGGATACCGAGCTCCACGCGCCCGTTCTTCTCCACCACCCAGCGCACTTGACCCACCGCTTCCACGCGGCCGGTCGGGAGATCGAAGTCGAGGTGCAGCTCGCGGCCCCGCTCCAGCGCGGCGTCGAGCGAAAGACACAGGCCCGTGGGAGACACGTCGATGATGTCCCCCCGCAGCACGCTGGAGGTCGCGCCAAGGAAACGGGCCTGGCATTGCACACGGCGGTTGGTGCGGTTGTCCGACAGGTACATGCGTCGGCCCTACTCCAATTCGCGGGCCATGCTGCAAGTGCTCGGAACTACGGGATGGTGAGCGGCTCATTGGTGTGGGTTGGAGTCCACAGTGATGAGACCTGGAGGCTCCAGTTCACGCCCTCTCAGTCGCCGAACTGTTCGTGCACGCCCTGACAGAACGCGACGAACGCCTGCTCGTGCAGCCCCGCCAGGTGCGCGGCCCGGTCCATCAAGACGCGCCGGTGGGCTGCGTTCCATTTCCCCATCGTCTTCGCGCCACGTCGATGCACCTCGCCCGCCATCACGCCGATCGCGCGCAGCGTCTGAGGCAGCGCCTCACGATCGAAGTCCTCCACGGCGAGCTTGTCGTCGCACGCGAACAACGGCCGCACGATGATGGGAATCGCGCCGAGCGCCGCCGCCGCCACTTCCAACGGCGGTCGAGGCAGGCACTTCCCCCACGCCTCCAGCAGTGACGTCGCGTCGGCCTGGAGATCCGCAAAGCTGCTCCCGCGCACCTCTTTGAACTCGAGCAGGCGCGACACCTCGCCCACCTTCACCAACCCCAGCAGCCGCTCCACGCCCAGGCTTCCGGTGCCCGCCACGCGCCGCGTGAGGTCGACCAGGCAGACCGGCTCGGTCTGCCCGGTCGCTTCGCTCCACGCGTTCAACGCCTGCTTCACCAGCGGCACACACCACGCCGGCGCGTGCGGGTTCTTCTCGTCGCGCAGCAGCCGGTCAGGCTTCTCAAGCCGCTTGGCGAGCAGCTTCTCGTCGAGCTTCAAGGCGGCGGCCTGCACCGTGCGCGTGAGCGTGGTGGGCAACTTTTCCGTCGCACCGGCCACGCCCGCCGCGTGACCTTCGAGCAGTTGCTCTGCGAGCGCGATGACCTCGAGCCCGGTGCACTGCAGCTCAGGCCGCGCGAGCAACGTCGAGGTGAGCAGCCGCGCCACGTCGAAGCTCCACGGCCCCTCGAACGTCTCGTCGAAGTCGTTCACGTGCAGCGCCACGCCGCGCGCGGTGCGGAAGGTGCCGATGTTCTCCAGGTGCAGATCTCCTACGAGCGTTCCCGTTCCCGGCAGGCCGCGCAGCAACGCGGGCTCCAGCCTGAGCGCCTCGGCCCACAACGCCGAAGCCCCTCTCAAGAACGCGAACGGAGAAGCAGCCATGCGCTGCCACTTGCGGCGCAGCAACGACGGAGAACGCCCGAGCCGCTTTCGATCGGCCCCGAGCTGAACGGCAGCGAGCGTCATTCGCGCACCATCGCATGAACGCCCCTCACCCCGACCCTCTCCCCGCTTCGGGGACTGTTGAAGTACGCCCTCGACTTCGCTCGGGCTGAACGGATTTCGGCCGGTTCCGTTCGTGCCGAGCGGAGTCGAGGCAGAGGGAGCCTTTAGCGCCTGAACCACCACCAGAGGGCGGCGCTGATGAGACTTGAAATTGCCAGCGCCAGAACCCACCACCTGCGAGGCCGCCGCGGAACGACCAGCCCCACCACCTTCTGCCGCGAAGCCTCACGGCGTGAAGGCCGCGTCACCTGGTCGCGAGAGACCATCGGCCGTTCGGGATCCGTCGGCAGGTCCAGCGCCGGCTGCGCGACCTTCGCGTTCTGCCTGACCTCTCCACGGTCGGTCTTCCGTTCTGCCGAAGACCGCCGCGCCACCGGCTCACGATTCGGCTCGGTGGGCACCTCGAGGCGGCGCTCCTGCTGCGTTTGCACCGGCACCCGCACCAGCGTGTCGCTCTCGCCCGGCATTAGAGAGGCCGCAGGTGCACCATCACGCGTCTGCGCCGTGCTGCTCGCCGGATTGGCCGGGGGCGCCCTGGGCTCAGGCCACGATCGTTCATCCACCTGCACGGCCTGCAGCCCCACCACGAAGTCCGCCATCGACGCGAACCGATCTGCTGGATCCTTCGCGCACGCCTTCGCGATGAACGCATCGATCGCCGGATGTGCCAGTTGCGGATCCACCCACGCCAGGGGCGCGATCACCGTCTTGAGCTGATGCATCAAAATCTGCGTGATGTTCTTGCCGCCGATCGCCACCGCGCCGGTGAGCATCTCGAAGAGCACCAGCCCCAGCGCGTATTGATCGATGCGCCCATCGATGGGCTCATCCTTCACCTGCTCCGGCGCCATGTAGCGCGGCGTACCCGCGAGCATGCCCTCGCCCGTCAGCCGCACGCCGGTGTCGTTGAGCAGCCGGGCGATTCCGAAGTCGAGCACCTTCACGTGCGTGCCGCCGAGATCGCGCCGCACCCGCAGGTTCTCGGGCTTCACGTCGCGGTGAACGATGCCGCGTTCGTGCGCAAAGGCGAGCACCTGCGCCACCTGCACGCAGACGGACTTCGCCTCACCGAACCGCAGCCGGCCTTCGCGTTTGATGAGCTCGCGCAGGTCTTCACCTTCGACCAGCTCGAAGCAAATGAACAAACGCATCGCCTCGTCACGGCCGAGATCGAGAATCTGCGTCGCCCCGGGGTGCTGCACCTGGAGCGCCACCTTCGCCTCGCGCAGGAAGCGAGCAGCGCGCGTCTCGTCGGTCGAGGGCTCGGGGTCGAGGAACTTGAGGGCGACCTTGTTCCCCACGCCGAGCTGCTCGGCCAGAAACACCAGGCCCATGCCGCCGCTGCCCAGGCGCGAGATGATCCGATAGCGGCCCGCGATGATCTGCTCAGGCATCGGTATCTTCACGGTGCTGCGCCCGGGATCAGACATGGTTGCCTTTCAGCGCCCTGTGTCGCGGCGGCTGCGAGCGAGCGAGAGCTGCCGCGCGAGGAACGCCTTCACGTCGCGGCCCGCTGCGGCGAGCTGTTGCGGAATGAACGAAGCCTTCGTCATGCCAGGCAGGGTGTTGATCTCGAGCAGCACCAACCCGCGTGGCGTGAGGATCATGTCGGTGCGCGAATACCCCGCACAGCCCAGCGCGCGATGGGTGAGCACGGCCAACGCCTGCGCCGCCTGCGACTCGTCGCAGGTGAGCTCTGCGGGCGTGGTCTCTTCCGTGCCGCGGCCCAGGTACTTGCCCGCGTAGTCGAACGCGCCCCCGGGAATCAGCCGTACTTCGGAGACCGGCAGCGCCGCAGCGCCCCCTTCGTCGTCGATGACACCCACCGTCAGCTCACGGCCTTCGATGAAGACCTCGGCGAGGTAGTGCAGCTTGAAGCCCGCGAGCGCTTCCGCAGAGGCGTCGAGCTGCGCTGCGCTGCGCAGGTGAATGAGGCCGTGACTCGAGCCATCGGCTTGCGGCTTGAGCACCCAGCGCGGATTCTGGGCGAGCAGCTCGGTCAACGCGGCCTTCGCTTCCGTCACGTTCATCGGAGGAAGGCTGCGCGCCTCGGCCACCTTCGCGCCCTGGGCTGAAGCGAGCGTCTTGGTCTTCGCCTTGTCGAACGCGTCAGCGCTCGCCTGGCTGCCGGAGCCCGTGAACGCGAGGCCTCGTACCTCGAGCAGCCGCTGCGTGACGCCGTTTTCTCCGTCGCCGCCGTGCAGCGCGAGGAAGAAGGTCTTGCCCTTCGCACCGGGTGAGTCGAGCGCCGCCGCCACCGAGGGGAATGCTGCACTGCCTGCGGGAACGAACGGCTTCTCGAACGGGTTTGCGTGCGCGGCGAGGGGCGAGCGCTCGATTGAGAACACTGCACCGGCCCGGTCGATGAACCAACAGGCTGCCTCGGGGAGGTGGGTGCTCACGTTCTGTGCTGAGGCGACGGAGACCAGCCGCTCGCTGGAGCTGCCCCCGAAGAGGATGATCACGTCTGACGCCATGAGCCGAACAGTACAAGGTTCTGGGGTGTTCTCTGTGTTCGCGTTGGCCCCGCACCAAGACCCACTCCCCGCTTCGCAGGGCGAGGGGGAACCACTAGCGTTTCGGGGATGTCGCTTCGCTGGCTCGTGGTGTGTCTGGTTTTCCTCACCTGCAAGAAAGAACTGAAGCCGCTGGCCCCTCAGCCACCCGACACGCTGGAGAGCGGAGTGGTGGTGCAGCGACTGCGGGCCGGTTTCGACGCCGCTGACGTGGCGAAGAAGGGCGACAAGATTTCCATTCACTTCACCGGCACGCTGCTCGACGGCGGCGTCTTCGACGACTCGCACGGCCGGGGCGCGTTCAACTTCTGGGTGGGCGAGGGCCAGGTGCTGCCCGGGCTCGATGAAGGACTGCTCGGCATGGCCGAAGGCGAGCTGCGGGTGATCACCGTGCCGCCCGCCCTCGCCTACGGGAACGACGAGAAGCCGAAGATTCCCCGCGGCTCCACGTTGGTGTTCGAGGTCGAGCTGCTCGACGTGCGCTGAACGACGTCACCCATCCGAAAAGGCCGGAGCAGCCTGCGTGCAGAACGGTTAGCCCATGACCTCATGGCTCACGACAACACGCAGGTGACGCGTCGGCTGATTGAAGAAGTGTGGAACAGCGGCAAGCTGCAGGTCCTCGAGGAGCTGCTCGATCCCGCCTTCGTGGGGCGTGATCCGCTCAGGGGTCTGCTCAATGCCGAGCAGTATCGGACCGCGGTGAAGGGCTTTCGGCTCGCCTTTCCTGACCTCCGCTTCGAGCTCAACGCCGTGGTGGCCTCCGACACGCACGTGACCACGCGGTGGACGATGCGCTGCACGCACCTGGGACCTTTTATGGGTACGGAATCCAGCGGCAAGAGCGCGCAGGTCACCGGCCTCAACCTCGCTGAGCTGCGCAACGGCAAGCTCGTCTCCGAGTACTCGGAGTGGGACGCGCTGGCCCTCTTCCGTCAGTTGGGCCTCGAAGACGTGACCCTGCCGCTCGCGGTGCGCAGGCCCGTGCAGCAGCAGGCTCGGCCTTGAGCTCCAGCGCGCACGAACGCGCGCCGCGTCTTCACGGGCGGGTGATGGGTTCGACCGGTTGTTCACGGGGGGCTACGCGCGCCTTCATGGTGAAGCCCAGCAGCACGCCCGCGCCCACGATGACCCAGAAGAGCCAGGGGGAAAACCAGGTCTCGAGGCCACTGCGCAGCGTCATGCTGAAGATCGACGCGAGCGCGGTGATGGGGAGGAAGACGGCGGCGATGGTGTTGAGCTTGTGACCATCTCGCGCGAGTAGAAGGCTGACCTTCGCCTGCGCTTCGGCCTGCTGCGCAGAGGTGAAGTCGAGGCCGTCGCGCGCTTCGGCCACCAGCAGCTCGCTTGCACGTTCGATTTCACCGGCGCGATCGCGCAGGTTAATCAGCTCGCGATCGTCGATGGCTTCTCGCGCTTCTTGAAGCGTGCGCAGCAGGTTGCGGCTGGTGCGGTGCAGGGGGGTGGCCGCCTTGAGCACTTCGAAATAGTCAGTCGCGGTCGTGGCGGCGCGCAGGCGGTTTTCCTGGCGGTCGATGGCTTCTTCGAACTCGGTCACGTGCGTGCGCAGCGGGCCGACTCCGGTGCCCTGGCCTGCCGACTTCCACGCGCCCGTCTTGTCACGCCAGAAGAGGCGCGCGGTGCGTTCGGGGTTTCCGGCTTCCGGTACGCCGTGGAGCACCAGCAGCAGGTGTCCTTCGAAGGTCATCTGGCGCTGGCGGCCTGCGCGCTCACCCACGCGCTCCCGGAATTGCTTCGGTACAGTCCACTGACTCGGAATGAGTGTCTTCATGAGCGGGAAGACTCTTCGGCGTTCGTGACGGGCAGGTGACGCGCACGCGGCGGCTGAGGAGCTTTCTGGCGTCGATCGGCACCAGCGCGAGGTGGCGTCGGATGGCCTCGTTTGGGGTCGAAACGAGCAGGCCTCTCGCGTCGGACAAAGATCCGCACGGGACCTGCTGGCCCGTTTTTCCGTCGACCTGCCATTGATACGCGATAACCCCAATAAACTAGGGTTATCGCGTATCAATGGCAGCGATCCGAAGAAGCGACACCCGCGCCGACGCCAGGTGCAGCGCGTCACAAGAAGCGTCGAGCTCAGAGGCCGGCTCGTACGTGCGCCGCCGACGCAAGACCAAACCCCACCACGCACTTTCAGGCTGCAGTTCCTCGTCACAGCGGGATCGCGAACTCGAAGCTGCCGCACCAACCATCACGCTGCGTGCTCGACGCCAGTGGTCGCACCCGACCCACGGCTCAGATGTTCTCTCACTGTTTTCAACGAGCCCAGCGCAGGCCTTCGATCACCTCGAGCGGGCCGCCACACGAGACCTCGTGGCACGCCTTGCACCCGTCGAGCACGCCTTCGTACGTCTCGCGCAAAGGTTTCGCGTCGAAGGCCTTCACCTTCTCGAGGTAGCCGACCGCGAACCCATCGAAGACCGGGTTGCGATCGGCCGCGTCGGTCGGCCACGCGCAGCGAAGCGTACGGTGCGTGGGCAGCCGTGCCGTCACGCCCGCATCGGCTTCGAGCGCGACGCGCGCCGCCTTCCAATCGTCGACGAACGTGCGCATCAAGGTGGCCAGCTCGCTTTGGCCGTTGGGGTTGCGCTCCGAGGCGATGAGGTGACCGGGGCTTCCCGGCCCCCCTTCTTTGAGCACCGTTTCGAGCGTGCACTCTTCGAGCGGCGCACCCGCATCGATGACGACTGCGGTGGCGCGCGTGCACCCGAACAACAACATCGAAGACCAGAAGAGCGCTCTCACAAATCCTTCAAATGATGAATCGGAGTTCCGCGCGAGGCGCCCGCACGATCCGCGGTGGAGATCGTCCACACGTCGACGTCGGGATCCTCGTCGAGGTTGCCCACGCAGGCGATGGTCACCTCGCACGAAGGGCAGGTACCCGACAGGCCCACCGTCGAACGAACCTCCGCCGGTAACTTCGCGAGCAGGTCTTCGAGCAGCACCGGGCGGCGCTTCGAATCGGGCCCGTAGCCGACCGACTCTCCATGCGGCGGGGAAGCGAGCTCGTCACGCCGGGTCAGCGGCCCTTCGCTCGAGAACAGATACAGGTACCGATTGCCCTGACTGGGCACGAAGCCGAGCTCTACCGGGTGAATCGCGTAGCGCTGGTGCTCGGAGAAGAAGGCGAACTCCTTGCCCGCGATCTGCCGCAGGTTGGAGCGGCACTCGTGATCCTTCGGCAGCCCCTTCACGAGGTTGCAGCCGGAAAACACGAGAAGCCAGAGCAGGTGTCGCACGACCGCCGTCCTACCCGAGCGCTTGCCTCACCGCCGTAGCCATCGACGAGCGATCGATCGGCTTGGCAAGCACACCTGATACCCCCGACTTGATCGCGTTCTCCTCGTCGAGCGCCTCGCAGAAGCCGCTGCACAGGATGATGGGCATGCGTGAGCCGTCGGCCCTCAAGGCCTGCGCCAACTCGAGACCGGAGAGCCGCGGCATCGCCTGGTCCGAGATGACCAGGTCGAAGTCGTTCGGCGCCGCGCGCAGGCGCTCGAGCGCATCTTGCCCGTCGCTCGCTTCGGTCACCTGATAGCCCATCGACTGGAGCAACCGGCACAGGCCCGCGCGCACCAGCGGTTGATCATCGACCAGCAGCAGCCGCTCTTGCGCGCTCACGCTCGACACGCTGGCGGCCGGATTGACCCGCGTCTCCACCAGCGGGAGATACACGTCGAAGCAGGTGCCATGACCCGGCGCGCTCTCCACGTGAATGGTGCCCCCGAGCCCTGCCACGATGCCGTGCACCACCGCGAGACCCAGGCCATGACCGTGGGGCTTGGTGGTCAGGTACGGCTCGAACAGCCGCGCGCGGATCGCCTCGTCAATCCCTGCGCCGTCGTCCTTCACCCTCAGGCGCGCCCGGGGCCCCTCATCACCCCTGGCCGCCAGCCGCTCGAGCGTGACCCAGATGTGGCCACCCGGCTGCACCGCGTCGCGCGCGTTCGAGCAGAGGTTGAGCAACACCTGGTGCACCTGCGTACGATCCGCCAGCACCGTGCCCAGGTCGTTCGCGATGCGCGCTTCGAGCTGAATGTTCGAAGACAGTGCAGCCCGGGCCAGCATGAGCGCTCCGGTCACCACCTCGGCGATGTCCAGCGGCACGAGCCTGGGCTTGTCCTTGCGGCCGAAGGTCAGGATCTGCTGAACCAAATCCTTCGCGCGCAACGAGGCTTCGCGAATGAGGGTCAGGCTCTCGCGCACGCGCACGGGTGGGGGCGCCAGCGTGTCGTGAAGCGAGACCTCGACGCTGCTCAAGATGGCCGCCAGCAGGTTGTTGAAGTCGTGCGCCACGCCGCCCGCCAGCCGGCCGATGGCCTCCAGCTTCTCTTTGTGGCGCAGCTGTTCCTGCAGGTGGTCCTTCTCTTCGCGCGCCTTCTTGTGGTCGGTCAGGTCGGTGGTGGTCACCAACACCCGCGCCCAGTCGTGTTCGTGCCCGGAGAGGGCAGTGGCGCGCAGCGAGACCCAGCGGCGTTCCCCGGTGATCGTGAGGGCCCAGGCCTCGGTGGTCACCACCTTCACCCCCGCCGCGAACTCCGTGAAGATCTGCCTCACGTCGGCCACCGACTCGGGTGGAATGAAGCGGTACAGGCTGCCGAGCAGCTCGGCTTCGTCCTTCACGCCCGACTGTTCACATGCGGCGTGGTTGGCGGAGAGGATCTCAATCGCCGCCATGCAGCGCAGCGTGTCTTCACAGTGATCTCGGAAATGGGCCGCGCAGTCGCTCACGCCGCGGGCCTGCAGCTCGTCGACGGTGCGCCGGGTCTCCGAGAGATCGATCTCCCACACGCCGACCGGCATCTGATGGCACAGCTGCCGCAGCCGGTGTTCGCTGGCCGCCAGCCGATCTTCGAACTCGCGCTGCGCGGTGACGTCGCGCATCACCACCACCGAGGTGTGTGAATCGGCCTCGCGGTACGACGAGGCCTCCACCTCGATCAGCAGCGTCGAGCCGTCCTTCCGGCGCGCCCGGGCCAGATAGTTCGAGGGCGTCGCTTCACCTCGCGCGCGGCGCTGCATCAGCCAGGTGACCCGAAGGTGATCAGACGGCTCGATCAGATCCACCACCGGTACGCCCACCAGCTCGTCTGCGGACTCGTACCCGAACAATCGCGCGAAGGCCGCGTTGACCTCGACGTGTTTGCCTTCGCGGCACACGCCCATCGCTTCGCTGCTCACCTCGAAGACCGCCCGCGCCCGCGCTTCGGACGCGTCTGATGAAAATGACGCGAGTCTTCGAAACGCGCTGTCGTCGAATGTCTCTGCTTCGCCCATGTGTTTGCCCCCGCGCGCAATGAAGCACTCGCGAAGGTCACCCGTCATCGCTGAGACTGGGGGGGCCTCACAGCCAGGTGGGAAAAGTCCGCTGCAATCCCCCCAACACCGCTTCGGCCGCGCGCACACCGTGCCAGTTCGCCTCTTCGAAGAGCGCCAGCCCGCCCAGGTCGGAGTGCGCGAAGTGCAGGCTGCCGCCCAGCGGAACCTGCGCCTCCTGCCGCGCCTGGCCCCAGATGAAGCCCGGCACGGGCCGCACCATGGCGTGGCCCCAGCGCATCACCTCGATGCGTTGCAGCTGCGTCTCGAGGCCAAAGTGTGCGGGCATCAGGTCGGCGAGGATGATGGCGCGCCAGTCTTCGTACGTGGTGGCCAGCAGCCTCTTGCGCTCAGAGAGCACGTCACCGTCAGCCAGCGGGTAGTACCAGGTGGCCACCGCGGGCCCCACGTCGCTCACGCGCGCGGCTTGATGGCTGGCCATCACGTAGCCCAGTGACTTCGAGTCGTAGAGCACGTTGTCCCACGCGAGCGGGAAGCCGCGGCCGCGGGGGCGTTCGTTCAAGGTCAGGTTCGCCACCACCCAGGGGCCGCTGACGAAGGACTCGAGGAACTTCGGGCGCGCGGTTCTCCACGCGCTCAGCACCCGGCCTGCCACGTGACGCGGGGTGGCCAGCACCACCTGCCGGGCGAAGTAGCGGATGGGCGCGCGCGTCTTCGCGTGGAGCCCGTGCGCGTGCCAGCCGCCTTCGGCTTCTTCGAGCGAGTGGATGAGCACGTTTTTCTCGAGCTGGTCAGCGCTCAGGCTCTTCGCCAGCTGGCTCACCAACCGCCCGTTGCCGTCGGGCCAGGACAGGAAGCCGTCGTTCTTCTCGTCGCCGGTCTGCCGCGCGCAGAAGTACCAGAGCCCGGCCCACGCGCTGATGTGCTGCGCGGTCGCGCCGTAGTCATCACGGCAGGCGTAGTCGACCAGCCAGGTCAGCCGCGGCGAGGTGAAGCCTTCGCGGGTGAGCCAGTCGGCCATGCTGAGGCGATCGAGCTGCGTCCACTCTGCGTCATCGCTGCCTGTCTCGATGGGCACGGCGAACGCCTTGCGGCCTTTGGCATCTCGCGCTGCGGCGAGCGCTTGGGTCACCTGCTCGAAGCGGCGCAGCTGAGCCAGGTCTTCGGCCGAAGCGCCGGCGCGCAGGTAGAGCCCCTCGTACCAGTGGCCTTTGTAGAAGAGCCGCTCTTCGGGTTCACGAATGAGCGCCTCTTCGGCGAACGTCGGCGCGCCCTGTTCGTCGACGCCAGTCACCACGCCCAGCTCGCGGAGCAAACGCGGCACCGGCCCTGCGCTCGTCAGCGGCGCGGGCAAATAGTGCGCGCCCCAGGGAAACGCGGAGACCTCGTTCTTCCCGCTTTGCGAAGTGCCGCCGAAGACGTCTTCGACTTCGACGACGAGCAGCGACTCGAGGCCCGCGCCCCGCAGTCTCCACGCAGCCGACAGTCCAGCCGCGCCCGCGCCGACCACCAGGCAGTCGAGCTTCCTGGTGTCTTGCCTCGCGCGAGGCAGCTCACCCTGACGCAGCAGGTGACCGACCTCGTGAATTCGATCGACGAGTGCTCCAGGAACCTCAGGCGTCGCGCCTCTGCGACTGCAGCCCTGCAGCGCAGCGGCGCCGAGGAACGAAACGATGACCTCCCGCCGTGAAATCATGCCCCCCTATATCTCCCTCTCCCTGCGAAGCGGGGAGAGGGTCGGGGTGAGGGGCCATCGGGGTGCCGGAGTCGGGCCCTCACCCGGCCTGCCGACCTCTCCCCTCCGCGCGAGGAAAGATTTCAAAGTCGCCGAAAATCCGGCCCAGACTGTCGCGCCGCTCAACACCACCTGCAGAAACCCGAGGCCTCTTTCTCGGGGAGAGGCAGGTCACTTCTCGAGCAGGTTCGACTCGAGCTTCTTCGCTTCAGCCACCATCGGCTCGGCCGCCGGCGCCTTGCTCACAATCTCGCGAGCCAGCGCGAGCGCTTCTTGAATCTCATTCAAGCGAACGTGAGCCAGCGCGAGGTTGTAGTGCACGCGCCACTCACCCGCGGGCGCCAGACCCTTCGCTTTGATCAGCAGCAGCCTGGCGTCCTGGTGTTTGGCCTTCACGGTGGTCTGCACGAGCAGGGTGGCGAGGTTCATCAGCACCTTCCACTCATCGCCCTTGATGGCGAGCGCCTTGCGGTACGCGCCTTCAGACTTCGTCTCGTCAGGCACCGCGTCGTACAGGTTGCCGAGGTGAAACCACGCTTCCCAATTCTTCGGGTTGCGCTTGATCAGCTCCTTCGCCGCCGACTCGCTGCGATCGAGGTTGCCCGCCAGCAATGAAAGGTGCGCGAGGTTGAGCCAGCCCTGCTCATGGTGCGGTACCACCCCGAGCTCACGCTCAAGGTAGGCACAGGCGCCCGCGGGGTCTTCCAGCATCATCGCGCACGCGGTGGCTTTCTCGAGCAGGGCAGGGTGGTCGCCGACGGCCGTAAGTCCATGGTCGAGCGTGGTGCGGGCGGCCGCGAACTGGCGCGCTTCGAAGAGCACGTCGGCCAGCGTGGCCCAGCCATCGGGGTTCTTCGGCGTGAGGTCCTTCGCCTTCTCGATCGACTTGAGCGCCTTCTCGAACTGCTTCAACTTCTTCTGCGCCATCCCGAGAATCAGGAAGCCGTCGGCGTTCTTCGGCTCGAGCTCCACCGCCTTGAGCAGGAAAGGAATGCCTTCACCGGGGCGGCCTTCACCCGCCAGCAGCCGGCCGAAGTTGAACTGGCAGAGGAAGACGGTGGCGCCCAGTTGCGCGCCTTTCTCGAGGTGGGTCAGCGCCGTCTTCGGGTCGCCTTCGGCCTCATGCACCAGGCCGAGCATCGTCCACGAAAGTCCCAGCTGTGGGGCGACCTTCACCGCCGCCATCGCGTGCGTACGCGCTTCGGCGAGCTGACCTATGAACAAGGCGATGCGCGTCAGCCCCAGGTACACCTCGGGCAGGGTGGGGTTGCGCTCGAGCACCGTGTTGAACTGCGGGCCGGCGACGTCGACCTTCCCGGCGAGCAGGTTCTGCTCAGCCTTACGCAGCAGGTCTTTCGTCGACGCGGTGGTGCCGGCCTTCTCTTCGTTTTCGGCGAAGCATTTTTTTGCTTCAGCGAAGCGGCCCGCTTTGAGTTCAGCGAGCCCCTGCGTGAACAAGGGGGTCAGTGCCATGAGCGCGAAACTCTCCCTCAACTGCCGTCAGAAGACGAGCAAGACGGCAGGGCTCAGCCGCGGAAGGTCCAGTGCCACGGCTCACCGCGCACGTCGTTGACGAAGCCGTACGCGCGCGCGTTGCGGGCCATCCACTTGTAGGTGCGGCTGCCGTAGCTACCGGTCGCCACGTCAGCGGACAGGCCGCCCTGGTGGTTGCTGTAGCCCGGGCGCGCCGCGAGGTTGCCCCGGCCGGCCCTGTAAGCGGCGTAGAGCGAACGCTGCTGCGCCATGGTGCGAAAGGCCGAGTTCACGTTGAGCGAGATGCCAGCGCGGCGGGCCGCGGCCTTCATCTTGTTGAACTTCGCGGCGGCGTCGGCGCGCATCACCTTGCCGCCGCCCACGGACGCCACGCGAATCTTCCGCGCCGAGCCGTTCACGTAGCCGGTCACCAGCGAGCCGCGAGGGGCAGAAGCCACCGGCGCTGCCTTCTTCACGCCCGGGGGGTTCTTCCCGTCGGTCAGCAGCTTGTTCCAGGTCTTCGCGCCCACCACGCCATCGGCGCCGAGGCGGTAGCGCGTCTGGTACTGCTTGACGGCCTTGAGGGTGCCTTTGCCGAAGACACCGTCGGCTCGGCCGACTGCCATGCCCGCTGCCTTGAGTTCCTTCTGCAGCCTGACGACCTGACTTCCACGCGAGTTGATTCGGAGGGCCATACCGCTTTGTCGGCCCGCGCCCGCTTCTCGACTATCGGGATATGTGGAATATGAGTTTACGTTTTGCGACAGAGGCGTCGGGGCGCGCCTACCTCTTCTTTTGTTTCGCCTTCAGTTCGCGGGCAGCGCGCGCCTTCTCTTCCTTCGCGGCCAGGGCTTTCTTCTTCGCCTTCTCCTGCTCCACCGAGGCGAGCACCTTCTTCCACTGCGCCTCCACGCGCTTCACGTCGGTCTGGCAGGTGGCCAAGAGCTGCGCGGGCGTCTGCGGTTTGCCGCTGGGCATGACGAAGGCGATGGTGCCGGTGAGCTTGTCTTCATCGAAGGGTTTGGCGGTGCGATCGCAAGCCGACAGCCGGGTGCGCGCGTCGCGCAGCGCGGTCTCCTTGTCGCCCGGGTCCTTGCGGTTCCTGGCTTCCAGCTCCAGCGCGAGGCCCTCTTTCCAGGCCACCACCGGCCCTTCGAGAAACGCGAGCCCCTTCTTGCCGCGGGCCACGCTCTCGAGGGCCTTGTCGACCTTGGTGCGCTGCGACCTGGCCCACGCGGCGAAGTCGGCGTCTTTCACGAAGAGATCGAGCTCGTCGTCGACGGCGTCTTTGACTGCTTTCGCTTTGGTCTCCAAAGTCTCGACCAGCGCGCGGGTGGGGGCGTTCGCGGGCACGGCTTCTTGCGCTTCCAGCAGCGCCTGCACGCGGGGCACGATCTTGTCACGGGCCGCGTTGAGCCGGAGCTCGAGATCGCGCTTCTCGCGCTCGGCCTTCACCTGGGGCAGGCGGCCCGCGAGCTCCTTGTAGCGATCGAAGTGCATCTGAGACTCGGGGTAGAGCTCGATGTCTTTCTGTCCCAGCTCGTCCCGGGCGTCATCGAGCGCGCGCTCCATGTCTTTGGGCTCGAGCTGAATGGCGGCCTTTTCCGCGCGGTCCAGGTGACCCGAAGCGCGATCGGCCATGCGTTCAGCATCACGCAGGCGAGCGCCCATCGTCTTGGGGCCGCAGGCGCTGATCAGCAACACCAGAACCAGCACGGGGACTCGCATGGGGCAGGAGTGTATACCCACGCGCATGGCGACCTCGCGCAAGCCGCTGTTCGACCCTGATGAAAAGACGGCCACTGAAGGCACTCAGGTCGTGGCCCTGCCGCACGAAGAGTCGCTCGACGAAGAGCTCGATGCGGAAGGCGATGCGCCGCTGAGCGCCCCACCGGAAGCCGACGTGGTGGCCAGCCGCGCGCTGATGGTGGGCGCGTTGCTCGATCGCGCGAGTCTCGAGTCGAAGCGTGATGCCTCGCGCTTCACGGCGCTCGGGACCTGGGTCGATGAGCTCGGCCTCTTCGGCAACCTGGGCGCCGACGGCGTGGAGCTGTTCGAAGCGAAGCTCGGCACCTGGAGCGACGAAGACATCGAGTCCGTCGACTGGACGGCCGAAGAACTGCAACTGCTGCTGTGGGCGCTGGAGAAGGCCGAGTTCCCCGCCTTCAATCAGCGGGCAGATGCGGCGAGCCTGGTGGCGACCTTGCCGCTGCTCGGCGTGGCAGAGCCGTTTCTCGAAGAAGCGGCGCTGCGGTCGATCGACGACCTCGAGGTGCACCGCGCGTTGTGCGAGGCGATGCTCGAGGCGATCCGCTCCGAGGTCTACGCGCGCAGCCTGCAGGAAGATCCGTCGTCTCTCGAGGCCGACGAAGATCTCGAGGAGCTGCTCACCTCAGTCGCCGCCGAAGGGTTCGACCGTGAAGCCGCGGCGAAAAAGGGCCCGGCGAACGAAGCGGTGCAGGGCCTGCGGTACTGGAGCCGCTCGCTGCTCACCGAGCTGTTCGCCTCGGGAAGTCCGCACGAGACACACCGCATCGATTCGGCCGCGTTGGTCGGGCTCGACGAAGCGACGCTCGCCACCTGGTTGGGAATCGCGCACGCGCGAAGTGAAGCGATGGCGTGGCTGCTCGAAGGCGACGAGTACGAAACGGAGGCTTCCGGGGGCTGAGGTCTGCACACCTGCACGGACACTTCGGGCTTGTCTCGAGACGGCGATTGCGCTCTCGTTAAAAGCCGTCAACCCGAGGAGGTTTCTGCAAATGCAATCCTTGACCGCCGAAGAACTGAGTTCCCTCGACCCCCTGCGCGCACGAGATTTGGTCGTGCGCTGCTTTTACGCCGCGCAGCACGAGACCTTCGAGCGGGCTGCGAAGTCGATGCACGCGATACCCACCGAAGTCGACCTGAAGAAAACGATCGAGGGCGCGGTGCGGCTCGCGTTTCGTTCGGCGAAGGGTGACTTCGAGAATCCGACCGCGGTCACGCTCCAAGCGGCGGTGGAGATTCTGGCGGCGAAGGCGGCGGCGATGGGAACGCCGCCTGACATCATTGAGCACCATCGCACCGAGTTGGCGCGGGTGTTCGCTGCTTTGCGCCCGCGGCCCTGAGCTGCGGACTCAGTTCCAGCGGCGCCACTCGTCTTCGTAATAGTGAACGAGCACCTGGTTGTTGAGCCGGTTCACCTCGGCGGGCACCGCGTCCATGTCTTTGGGAAACTGAAACAGCGTGGGCATGGTGTCCTCGGTGAGAAACCGCAGCTCTTCCGGCAGTGGGTGTCGAGCGCTCGACGGCTCGACTGACGCGAGCACGTAGCCCCACTCGCCGAAGCTGGGCACCCACACGTGGTACGGGCGCGTGGAGAACCCGGCGGCCTTGATGGTGGTGTCGATGCACCAGTAACTGCGGCGCGCGAAGAGCGGAGAAGTCGACTGCACCACCACCACGCCCCCCGGCGCGAGGTGGGCCTTGAGCAGCGAGTAGAAGCGCGTGGTGTAGAGCTTCCCGAGCGAGAAGTTGTTCGGGTCGGGGAAGTCGACGACCACCACGTCGAACTTCTCAGGGGTGGTGCCCAGCCACTGCATGGCGTCATCGTTGATGATGCGCAGCTTCGGGTTTTCCAGGGCGTGCCCATTGAGCGCAGACAGCTCGTGCGACTCGACCGCCAGCCTGGTCATCGCGCCATCGAGATCGACCAGGGTGACGCGCTTCACGTCGTCGTACCGAAGCACCTCGCGCGCCGCGAGCCCGTCACCACCGCCCAGAATGAGCACCTCACTTCGCGTGGCCGCGGCCTGAAACGCGGGGTGCACCAGCGCCTCGTGGTACCGGTACTCGTCGACCGAGGAGAACTGCAGGTTGCCGTTCAAGAACAGCGAGAAGCCGCGGTGGCTGCGCGTCACCACGATGCGCTGGTACGGGGTCTGCTGCGCGTGCACGACCTCGTCGTTGTAGAGCTGCTCCTCGAAGAGCGAGGTCATCGAGTCGGCCATGGCGATGCCCACGATGAGGATCACCGAGACCAGCACCGCCTTGATCCGCAGCCGCGTGACGTTGCCCAGCACGGGCGCGAGCAGCCAGGTGCTCCACAAGCCGACCAGCGCGTTGATCAACCCGAACACCAGCGACGTGCGCACGAGCCCCAAACGCGGCACCAGCACGATGGGGAAGAGCAACGACGCGAAGAGGCTGCCCAGGTAATCGAAGGTCAGCACGCGCGAGACGAGTTCCTTGAACTCGAGCTGTTCCTTCATCAGCCGCATCAAGAGCGGAATCTCGAGCCCCACCAGCGTGCCGATCACCAGCACCATGCCGTAGAGCGTGACGCGAAAGCTCGCGCCGGCCGCGAAGGTGGCGAAGAGAAACGGCGCCGAGATGCCGCCTGCGAGCGCGACGGCGAGCTCGATTTCCACGAAGCGTTGCGCGAGGCCCTTGTCGATGAAGCCCGACAACCACGCGCCGATGCCCAGCGCGAAGAGGTAGACGCCGATGACGGTGGAGAACTGCGTGATGCTGTCACCCAGCAGGTAGCTCGCGAGCGTGCCGACGATGAGCTCGTAGATGAGCCCACAGGTCGCGATGACCAGAACGGTGACGTAGAGAAGCGAGCGATTCATCCGTGGTAGACGCGCGACGCGACGATTTTCCCGGCCGCGATGTCGAACACCTCGGCGATCGGCATCGGCGGGCCATCGGGTGCATGGCGCACGTACTCGAGGAACACGCGGTCATCGCTGGCGGTCATCGCCGTCTTCTCGTAGCGCAGACCGGGCAGGCGCTTGAGCGCGTCGACCCACCACTCGGTGAGCGCGGCGCGGCCGACCAGCTTGCCGAAGGTCTCGGGGTGGAGCGCGCGGATCTTCGGCGAGGTATGCGTGCAGTTCTCGGCGTACAGCGCGACGAGCCTGGGCACGTCACCTGCGTTGAACGCGTCGAGCCAGGCCTGGGCGATCGCCTCGTGGGGGTGGGGCATGCCCGGCGGTGTACCGCGCAACGGATCGACGCGCAGCACGCCACTGACCTGCCGTGAACCGAACTTCAGCGGCCCGAGTACCAGGGCTCGATGGCCTTGGGCACCAGCAGCGTAGGTGAGGTGCTGCGGGGCAGGTTCACCTTGTACACGCTGTCGTTGCCGCCGGAATCCGACGAGAACGCCACCGAGCCGTTGCCCATCCAACAGGGGAATGAGTCGTTGGTGCCGGGCTCGCCCGCGTAGATCGAAGTGACCACCTTCGAGCCGAGATCGATCACGAACAACCGGGTGACGCTGCTCGAGACCAGCCCGTCGAACGCCGCCTTCGTGCCGTCGGGTGAAATCACCAGCCGGTTCGAGATGCCCTGCGCCTCGTTGCCCAGCACGTTGGTGACGTTGCTCACTGAGTTGGTGGCCAGCGTGATGCGTTCGATCTGCGTGTAGCCGAGGCCCGGGTTGCCGGCGGCCACGATGAGCGCACTGCCGTCGGGCGTGAACGAGGGGTACGCCTGCGACAGCCCACCGTTGGCGAGCACCCGAGCGCCCGTGCCGTCGGCGCCGATGAGGCCGATGCGCGTGCTGATGCCGTCGTCGAAGCCGAACGCGACCTGCGTGCCGTTGGGCGAGAACACCGGCGTCTTGAAGTTTCTCTGCTGCGCCGAGGTCGACACCACCGTTCGCACGATGCCGCCCGTGGTGGGCACGATGGCGATCTCAGAGTCCATCGAGGTGCCGCGCACGAAGACGACCTGCTGCCCGTCGAACGAGAAGCTCGGCGTGCGCACGTTGGCCGAGCCCGTCAAGGTGGTGGTGGTCTGCGTGTCGGCGTCGTCAGCCAGGTACACGTTGCGGTCGTCTTTGCGCACGAACGTGAAGCCCTTCTCGAAGGTGAAGGCCGCGCCGCCACCACCGCCGGTGCCACCGCCACCACCGCCGCCTCCGTTGAGGAAGTCGCAAGCAGGCAGGAGCAGGATGATCGAAAGAGCGGTGAACCACGAAGAACCGGGCATGCGCATGGAACGCAGTGCAGCACGCGCTTGTTCACGAGCCAACCGAGTTCCCGGGGCGTTACCCGCCGGGAAGGTCTAGGCGCGCCGAATCTTGGCGAGCTCGTTGCGGCAGTTGTTGCACAGGTGCAACTGGCGGCGCTCTGCATCGGTGATGGTGGTCGCGAGGAACATCGCGCACCGCGCATCTTCACAATACGAGAGGCCCACGAGGTGACCTGCCTGGTGCACCGCCTCGACGAAGGTGCGCCGCTTCCACGCTTCGCCTTCGGCCTTGAGCCGCCACAACGACATCACCGCGGCGTGCGACTCCCGGTCGGCCTCGCCGTAGACGAACGGCGAATCAGGCACGAAGAGATCGACGTCGGCGATGCCGATGATCAACGGCGTGCCCATGTCTTTTATCGTGAGGAGCCGGCGCATGATCGCCGTGGTGTGGTACTGGTTTCGATCCTTGTTGAACGCAAAGCCCGGCTGCGCGAGCAGCGGCTTGCCCACGTAGGCCGCAACACCCAGCACCTGCGCGATGGGCGCTTCGAGTTCCTTCAGGAAGACCCCCAATACGGGGCCGACGGGCACTAACTGAAGCTCCTTGACTGCCATGCTGCTTCCCCCAGAGGCGAAGGCATCGTCAACCGCTGACCCGTTCCAATTGTGACTTACTTCGGCGCAGAAACCATCCGCGCTGTTTCGCTACATCTGGGGCGCGTGGATTCGAACCACGATATTCAGAGTCAAAGTCTGATGTCCTACCCTTGGACGACGCCCCATCGTTCGACCCACCGAGGCGACTTTACGGGTATCAGCGCTGGCTGACGAGCCAGATCAACCCAGAGAGCACCGCGACGATCGCCAGGAGCAGGGCGATGGAGAGCGGCACCCGGGACGTGGTGAGAGGGGCGGCCACTGGCCCCTGCATGTCGGTCTGCTCGCTGGCATCAGTTTCGATGGGGGGCAGCGCGGGCTGGCTTGCCGGCCCACGCTTCGGGTTCTGCGAGCGCAGCACCTCTTCAGGGTTGACCGCCACCGTGGGCAATTCGAGGCCTCGGCTCGACTGAACCCGCGGCCGGTTGCCGCTGGAAGGCGACTGCACGGGCTCAGGCTCGGGTATGTCGTGGGCGACGTTGGTAACGGCCCAGGGGGAGACGTGGTCGAAGGTGCTCACGTCGTCGGCCTTGCTCTGCGCGCTCTGGGTGACCAGCGTCTTGGCCTCGCCCCACTCGCGTTTGGGCACCACGCCGGTGCTGAGTCGGTTGAGCACCCCCCGATTTCCCGAGGTGCCGGTGCGGCCGTCGCTGATGCGGCGCAGCGCGCGGCGGGCGTCTTCGGCTTCCTGAAAGCGTTTCTCTGGCTCTCGCGAGAGCAGGCGCATCACCCACTCGTCGAGTTCTTCTTCCATCGCCGGTTGCCACTGCCGCGGGCGAATCGGGTCGTGCGCCATCTTCTGCGAGAGCACCTCGATGGCCGAAGGCCCCTCGTGCGGTAGGTGATTGGTGAGCATCTGGTAGGCGATGCCCCCCACGGCATACAAATCAGTCGCCGGCGTGACCTTGGTGCCCAGCACCTGCTCGGGGGCCATGAACGCGGGCGTGCCCAGCAGCGTGCCGGGGTTGGTGGGTTTGACCGAGCCGTTGGCGCGATCGGCCTGCTTGGCGAGCCCGAAGTCGATGACCTTGATGCCCTTCTGGCCGTCGGGCTTCGACTCCACGAAGACGTTGCCGGGCTTCAGGTCACGGTGAATGACGCCGACCGCGTGCGCGGCTGAGAGCGCCGAGAGCAGCTCGTCGAGAAAAGGCGCCACCTGGCGCAGCTTCATGGGGGCGTGCAACTTCAGGTACTCATCGAGGGGATCTCCCTCGAGCAGGTCCATCACGATGTACGGCTGCTCGGTGCGCGCGATGGTGCCGAAGCCGAAGATGTCGACGATGGCCGGGTGGCGGATGGCGTTGACGGTGCGCGCTTCACGAATGAGGCGCTGCACCATCTCGGGATCGTCGGCGTAGTCGACCTTGAGCACCTTGATGGCGACGGCCTTGCCGATAATCTGGTGTACCCCGCGGTACACGAGGCCCATCGCACCGGAGCCGACGAGCGACTCGATCTTGTAGCTCTCGATGACCTGACCCAGGAGCGGATCGGTGGCCATGCCCAGGCTCACGTTGCGAATGGTCTCGTCACCGACCTTGGGGCCCACGGTGACCGGACGCTACCTGAAACTCAGCTCGACGCGACGGCTTCCCACACGGGCAGCGCTTCGGCCGAATCGATGAAGCGGCAGTGGTGCGCGAAGTCGGAGCCCTTCTTCGAGGCCGACAGCACCTCGGCGCGGGCGACCAGGCCCTTGACCACGATGTCCACGTGCTTCGTTTCGACCCGGCGATCGAGCAGGAACATCGCCCCACCCTCAGAGACGTCGCCCTTCACCTTCACGGCTTCACCCCTCAGCTCGACGCCGAACGCCAGGTTCACGCGGCGGAAACGGCGGGAGGCGGCGGTGCCGTGCTCGGGGAACTCCGCGGGCGGCCAGTTCGGATCTTTGATCAACCCGTGGCGCACGCCAAAGCTCGGCGAAAACTTGCCGGCCTTCTTGTTCTGCGCGGTGCGGGTGATGACCGACGAAACTGAACTCGCCTTCGTAAAGACATCGCTCATGGTGTGTCCCCTTGTGGGACATGGATGCTCCTGTGGGGCTGTGTGTGTCAATCCCCCTTGTTCATTTGATGTAGGTCTCGAGTCGTTTTGGTGACTTAGCGGCGAGCCAAGAATGCCTTGGGGCGCGCCTTCGACTTCTTGGCGACCGCGGTCTTCGTGGCTGCAGGGGGCGCGATGGGCCCGCGCTCGATGCTCTGCACCACCAGCGACGTGGCGTGCACCAGGTCGGTCGAGGAGATCCGGTTCCACTCGTTGAGCGGGGCGAAGGTGGTGAGCCGCGCCTGGCCGCTGGCGCTGGTCACGGTGAGCTCGACGCCGCCCTTCACCGCCTTGCCGGTGACCACGAAGTCTCGCGCGCCCCCGTTGACGCAGTTCATCGAGATGCACAGCGTCTCTTTCAACGGGGCGGCGGCGAAGGTGATGCTGATCCGCTCTCCGGTCGCGAAGGCCGCGGAAGAAACGAAGAAGGAAGCGAAGAGGAGTGAGCGGAGCATGCGGCCCACGTGTGCACGAAGAGGGCCAGCACGCAGGTGCGCGGATCAACCTGTTGGGCTGCTGACAATGGAGCGTGGGCGCTCCATTTGTGGGGCCGCGACACCGCGCACTGCAGTGCTCAGGTCTGGGCGGCGACGCTCACGGCCACCCAGCGCAGCGTGATGCCGAGCACGCCCGCGCCGAGCCAGCCTGCGAGCACCACGCCTTTGCGGCGGTGCTCGAACTGGGAGAAGCCGTAATAGACGTTGTAGATGGGCAGGCAGAGCACGATGAACCCGGTGCCGATGCTGCGCTGAAAAGCGTGCACGAGTACCAGCGCGTACGAGACGACTGAGACGAAGATGAGGAGCAGGCCGAGCACGCTGAGCGCCATGAGTGGCGGATAGCACGCTTGAGCGGGTCGTCTCATTCCCGCAAACGTCATGCTAAGCCGAACGCATGGCTCAGCTCCGGGTGGTCCTGACGTTCGTGGTGGCGTTCGCGTTGCTGGCGGTGCTCCTCGTGAGTTGGGCGGGGCCGAGCTACATCAGTTGGGACAACACGCCCGGCAGCGGGACGGCGGCGATGTGTTTGTGCTCCAGCCAGGCGCTGCAGGGGGCGCAGAAGATGATCTCGTACCAGATGACCGGCTGCGCGGTCGGTGCCGCCCTGGGAGCGATTCTGGGAATCACGGTCGTCGTGCTGCGCCGCAAGAAGGTCGTAGCTGCCGTGTAATTCCCTCGACTCCCCTGCTAAAAAACAGCGCCACCGTTCGCCCCGAGCCCAGTCGAGGGGGCACTTGCAGTGCGAAGGAGAGGCAATCCCTCGACTGCTCCTAAGGAACAGCCCGCACCGTTCGCATCGAGCGAAGTCGAGAGGCCACTTGCTGCGCGAGGAGGAAGTGCTCCTTCGACTTCGCTCAGGAGGACCGGTTGTTCTTCGGCAAGAAATCGCCGGCGAAGCCGGGTCCCTGCTCGGGAGGACCGGTGGTCTTCGATTCCGTGGTGTTGCATCCGTCATGCGTTCCATCGATTTGAGCGGTTGGAACTGAGTCACGGCTAGACTC
>JAYVFP010000352.1:0-7110 GCA_043773025.1 Archangium sp. | reverse complement strand
GGTCCTCCTGAGCGAAGTCGAAGGAGCACTTCCGCCTCGCGCAGCAAGTGGCATCTCGACTTCGCTCGATGCGAACGGTGTGGGCTGTTCCTGAGGAGAGCAGTCGAGCGATGGCCTCTCCTTCGCCGTGCAAGTGCCCCTCGACTGCTCTCGGGGCGACCGGTGATGGAACCCGATTCCTATTGCCGCCGAAATACATTCACCCCGACCCGATGGGCGACGTGCGCAGCACGCGCGACAACACCAGCAGGCTCAGGCCAATGCTCGCGCCTGCGCCCAGCACGTAGGCAGGGAAGGCCATGCCCACCACTGCAGCGAGCGCGAAGCCCGCCGCGACGATGGTGCCTCGCGTCTCGACGGTGACGGCCGCCGTCCACCAGCCTGCGGAGTTGAGCAGATAGTAGGCGATCACCGCCGCGTGAAAGCTCACGCCTTCGCGCAGCGCCATCCACCAGCCAAGGGCTGAGACGACGCTCAGGCCGACGAGGCCCAGGGCGATGCGCCGTTGCAGTTGGTTCGCCTCAGGCTGGTTCTTGAGCCAGCCGGTGTACGCCAGACTGTTCACGAACAGCACGAGGGCAAAGGTGAGCCCATGGCCCGCGTTGAAACGAAAAATTCCGCTCGTCTCGAGCGCCTGCATCGCCACGCTGGAGAGGACCGAGCCGACCGCCACTGCCTTCACGTAGACCGACTTGAGGTCGCGCGCCGCTTCGGGTGAGAGATCCTTCGCTTGCTGCTCGAGCGTGATCAGCCGCGCGGCTTTGTCTTCTTCGGCGCGCTCCGCGTTCTCGACCTCGAGCACCAGCTCAACGGGTGGATGCACCAGCTCGGTCAGCAAGGCGCGCGCGCTCCGAGGCGCCTGACGTGAGAGCTCGTAGCGAGCCATCGACACCAACGCGCGACGCAGATCGGCGCGCGCCGGCTCGAAGTCGGGCCACGACCGTCGCACCTGCTCGAAGCCGAAGCGGCACTCAGTGAACAGCCGCTCGATGGAGACGGCCGAGGGCTCGCCCTGGATGGCGCGGACGAGCGCGTCGAGCTTTTCCAGGGTGCGCTCATGCAGCTCGAGCGCGTCGTGGTGGCGCAGGTAACCCGTGATGGCGTCTTTGAAGGCCTTCACGCTCTCGAAACGCGCCGCGGGCTCTGGCTGCATCGCGCGCCGGCAGATGTTCTCGAGCTCGGTGGGCACCATCGCCTCGAAGGTGGGCCCGGTGGCCGTCGTGGCGAGCACCAGCGTTTCCTGCACCGAGCCCGCGACCCACGGCGGGTGCCCCATCAACACTTCGTAGAGCGTCGCCCCGAGCAGGAAGATGTCGGTCCACGGCCCCAGCTGACCTCGGCCCAGCGCGGCCTCGGGCGCGAGATACGAAGGCGTGCCCCCGAGCCCCGCTTCAGTGGCCAGTGGAAGAACACTGTCGGGGTGCAGCGACGCCGCGAGGCCCCAGTCGACCAGGTACACCTCGCCGAACGAGCCGATCAGCACGTTGGCGGGTTTTAAGTCGCGGTGAATCACGCCCCGGCTGTGCGCGAACGACATGGCGTCACACACCCGCTGGAGAATCTCGAGGTGCTCGACCAGCGAGCGTTTGCCCTTGAGCGCGTCGCTCCACGGCGTGCCTTCCACCCGCTTCATGGTGAAGAAGGGCACGCCCTCGGCGGTCTTCGCGAGCACGTGCACGGGCACGATGTTGGGGTGCTCGAGGCGGCCGGTGGTGATCGCCTCTCTGAGCAGCAAGCTCGAGTCGCCGCCTTCGTCGTTGAGGAACTTGATGGCCACGGTGCGCTGGAGCGACTTCTGCTTCGCGCTCAGCACCTGGCCCATGCCGCCTTTCCCGAGAAGCGCCCCCAGCTCGAACTCGGCGGAGGGCGAAGCAGAGCGCAGGTCGATGACGGGGAGCACGACTTCGTCACCTTCCAGCGAGGGCATGACATGCGGCCCCGAGTGGAAGGTGGTGGATTCGCCCGAGTCGTGGCCGCTCTTCGACATTCGGCCCTCACCATAAACGACTGGAGGACCGAAGTCGGCGCCCAGCGAACGCAGGGGAGAGGGAGAAGACTTTCGTCTCGCCGCGTCGTCGGATAGCAGACCCCCTCATGCCTCGTCGCGAAGAGATCAAGCGTGTCCTCCTCATCGGCTCGGGTCCCATCGTCATCGGCCAGGCGTGCGAGTTCGATTACTCCGGCACGCAAGCCATCAAGGCCCTCAAGGAGGAGGGCATCGAAGTCATCCTGCTCAACTCGAACCCGGCCACCATCATGACGGACCCGGACTTCGCTCACCGCACGTACATCGAGCCCATCACGGTCGAGGCGGCGGAACGGATCATTCAGCTCGAGAAGCCCGATTCGCTGCTCCCCACCATGGGCGGGCAGACCGCGCTCAACCTCGCCAAGGCGCTGGCCGAGAAGGGCATCCTGGCGAAGTACGGCGTGAAGCTCATCGGCGCCTCTCTGGAGGCCATCAACAAGGCCGAAGACCGCAAGCTCTTCAAGCAGGCGATGGAAAAGATCGGCCTCGAGATGCCCCGCGCCGGCATCGCCACCACGATGGAAGAGGCCCGCGTGCTGGTGAAGGAGCTCGGCTTCCCTTCCATCATCCGCCCCAGCTTCACGCTGGGCGGCACGGGCGGCGGCGTCGCCTTCGACCAGGAGCAGTTCGAGACGATCTGCGCTGGCGGCCTCGCGGCGAGCCCGGTGCACCAGGTGCAGATCGACGAGTCGGTGCTCGGCTGGAAGGAATACGAGCTCGAGGTCGTTCGCGACTCGAAAGACAACTGCATCATCGTCTGCTCGATCGAGAACCTCGACCCGATGGGCGTGCACACCGGCGACTCCATCACCGTCGCTCCCGCGCAGACGTTGACCGACAAGGAATACGAGCGCATGCGCGACGCCTCGCTCGCCATCATGCGGGAGATCGGCGTCGACACCGGCGGCTCGAACGTGCAGTTCGGGTTGAACCCCAAAGATGGCCGCATGGTCGTCATCGAGATGAACCCGCGCGTCTCGCGCAGCTCGGCCCTGGCCAGCAAGGCCACCGGCTACCCCATCGCGAAGATCGCCGCGAAGCTGGCCATCGGTTACACGCTCGACGAACTCAAGAACGACATCACCCGCGACACGCCGGCGTCCTTCGAGCCGACCATCGACTACGTGGTGGTGAAGGTGCCGAAGTTCAACTTCGAGAAGTTCCCCAAGAGCCCGCGCACGCTGGGCACCATGATGCGAAGCGTGGGTGAGGTGATGGCCATCGGCCGCACCTTCCGCGAGTCGTACCAGAAGGCCTTCCGCTCGCTCGAGCAGGGCCGGCACCCGATCCCCACGAAGGCCGAGGCGATGAAGCGCACCGCAGCCGAGCGCGAAGAGCTGCTGCGCGTGCCCACCCCGGAGCGGCCGTGGGTGGTGATGGAAGCCTTCCAGATGGGCATGACCGTCGAGCAGGTCAACGCCATCACCTCGATGGATCCGTGGTTCTTGCGTCAGCTCGAGGCGCTCGTCAAAGAGCTGAACGAGATCGAAGCGAAGGGGTCGCTCTCGAAGATCTCTGACGCTGAACTCAAGATGCACAAGTCGCGCGGCTTCTCAGATGGGCAAATCGCCCAGGCGTTGAACGTCGGCGAGGCCGTCGTTCGCGAAGAGCGGTGGAAGCGCAACATTCGCCCCGTCTACAAACGCGTCGACACCTGCGCGGCCGAGTTCGAGGCGTTCACGCCGTACCTGTATTCGACCTACGAAGAAGAAGACGAAGCGCCGCCCTCCAACCGGCAGAAGATAGTCATCCTCGGCAGCGGGCCCATTCGCATCGGGCAGGGCATCGAGTTCGACTACTGCTGCGTGCACGCGGCCTTCGCGCTGCGGGCGGCGGGCTTCGAGACCATCATGGTCAACTGCAACCCCGAGACGGTGTCGACCGACTACGACACCTCTGACCGGTTGTACTTCGAGCCGCTCACCATGGAGGACGTGCTCGAGATCATTGCCCGCGAGAAGCCGCTGGGCGTCATCGTTCAGTTCGGTGGGCAGACGCCGCTCAAGCTTTCCAAGCCGCTCGAGGCCGCGGGTGTTCCCATTCTCGGCACCTCGCCCGACGCGATCGATCAGGCGGAAGACCGTGAGCGGTTCGCGAAGCTCGTCGACCGACTGCGCCTGCGTCAGCCCGAGAACGGCACCGCGCGCTCGCCGGAAGAGGCCTTCAAGACCGCGGAGAGCATCGGCTACCCCGTGATGGTGCGCCCCTCGTACGTGCTGGGCGGCCGCGCGATGGAGGTCGTCTACGACCAGGCGGATCTCGAGCGGTACATGCGCGAGTCGATGATGCCGGGCGCGCAGAACCCGGTGTTGATCGACCGGTTTCTGCAGTCGGCGACCGAGGTCGATCTCGATCTGGTGTGCGATTCGACCGGCGCCTGCATCGTGGGCGGCGTGCTGGAGCACGTGGAAGAAGCGGGCGTGCACAGCGGCGATGCGGCCTGCGTGCTGCCTCCTCACTCGCTGGCGCCTGACGTCATCGAGCGCCTCAAGGACATCGCCATCTCGCTCTCACGTGAGCTCAAGGTGGTCGGGCTGATGAACGTGCAGTTCGCCGTGCAGGGCAAGGCGATCTACGTGCTCGAGGTCAACCCGCGCGCGTCACGCACCGTGCCCTTCATCGCGAAGGCGACGGGCCTGGCGCTGGCGAAGGTGGCGGCGCTCTGCATGGCTGGCAAGACGCTGGCAGAGCAGGGCGTGCTCAAAGACCCCGAGATGAAGCACTACGCGGTCAAGGAAAGCGTGTTTCCTTTCGCGCGCTTCAACAACACCGACGTCATTCTGGGGCCCGAGATGAAGAGCACCGGTGAGGTGATGGGGCTCGATGCGTCGGTGCACGCGGCCTTCGCCAAGTCGACGCTCGCTTCGGGGTCGGCGCTGCCCACGGGCGGCACTGTGTTCGTCTCGGTGAAAGATGACGACAAGCCGGGCCTGGTGGACATGGCCAAGCGGCTGCGCGCGCTGGGGTTCACGCTGTGTGCGACCGGGGGCACGCTCGAGTACCTGGGCCGCAAGGGCATTCCGGCCGAACGCGTGAACAAGGTGCGCGAGGGCAGCCCGCACATCGTCGACCGGATGATCAGCAAGGAGATCGCGCTGGTGATCAACACGACGTCGGGGAAGAAGGAGATCTCAGACTCGTACACGATTCGGCGCGAGGCGCTCACGCGTGGGTTGCCGTACTTCACCACGATGGAAGCGGCGCGCATGGGGGTTGGTGCGCTCGAGGCCCAGTCGAGAGGGCCTCGCGAGTACAAGCCGATTCAGGACTGGCTGAAGTAATCCCCTCTCCCTTTGGGAGACTGGTGAAATAGGTGCCTCGACTCCGCTCGGCACGAACGGAACCTGCCGAAATCCGTTCAGCCCGAGCGGAGTCGAGGGCGTACTTCGACTGTCTCTTTGGGAGAGGGTCAGGGTGAGGGCGTAACGAAGTGATGCCGTCGCGGGTCTGGGAGCTGACGCGAGCTCCCTCACCCCAGGGGGCTACTTCTTCGCGGCCTTGTTCAACTCGCCCATCGTCTTCGAGGTCGCGTCGAGCAACACCTTCAACTCATCGATGCGCGTCTGCGTATCCACCGCCTGCTCCTGCGCCGACGCGTACGCCTCCTTGTCGGCCTTCTGGCTCTCTGCATCGGCCAGGATCGAGAGCTTCTGCTTGTTGAGGTAGTCGATGTACTTCACCAACACGATTCGCTTGTTGATGTGCGAGTCGGCCTTCGCGGGGTTCATCGCGATGACCGCGTCGTAGCGCTCGAGGGCAATCTTCAAGTGCTCCGGCTGCGCCTCGGCCGCTTGTGACTGAGCCCCACCGCGTGTCGACGAGATGAAGGCCAACCAGCCAAGCGACTGCTCATCTTTCGGGTCGAGCACCACCGCCTTCTTGAAATACTTCTCAGCCCCATCGAGGTCTGCGCCTTCCTTGTACATGCCGGCGATGTTGCGCAGCGTCTCGCTCTTGGTGGCGAGGTCAGGCCTTCGATCGAGGCTCTTCTCGAGCAGCTCGGCGGCGCGGTCGAGCTTGCCGCCCTTCATGTTCGCGAAGGCCGCGCGATCCCACACCTTGGCGTCTTGCTCGGGCTTGAGCTCGAGCGACTTCTCGTACTCAGCGGCCGCCGCGAGGAAGTCGCCCTTCTTGAGCAGCTCGCTGCCCTTGACCCGGGCCACGTCGAAGGGCTCCGGATCCCTGCAGGAGGGAAGCAGCGCCAACGCCGTGAACGCGATGAGGAGGGTCTTCATGAGGTGAGCCCCTTAGAACCGAAGTGCGGCGGTGAGCGAAGCGCCATCAGGCGTGACCATCGGAAGAAAATGAATGCCCGCGGGAGGAACGCCGTGGGCTCTTCGGCGAAGGCGGTGGTGCTGAGCAACAACCCACCAATGAGGAGGAGGTCTCTCAAGAGAAGGGGACCGTAGCCGCCCTGACGCGCCGTTCACGAATTTGGTGCGGGCGCAGCGCGTCAGCCCCATAGACTTGGCGGCTTCTGGAGGCTCCATGCACTCGCTCACGTTCGTCATCGCGCTGTCCCTTGCTGCCGCGCCCCCTGCTGCGGCTCCTTCTGTCGACGCCAACGCGGCCTTCGAGCGCTTGAAGAAGATGGAGGGCTCGTGGAAGACCGACGCCAGGGACGGCCCGATTCAGTACGTGACCCTGCGCCTGGTCGCTTCGGGCAGCGCGGTGCTGGAGACCACCACGGCGGCTGATCGCACCACCATCACCTCGGCCACCATCTATTCGTTCGAAGGCAGCAAGCTCATCGCCACGCACCACGGCGGCGGCGGCACTTCACGCCTCGAGCTCACGGGCGCTGATCCGCTCGCGATCAAGTTCGACGGCATCGGCAAGGATGCGCGGGTGGCGGCGCTCGCGTTGGTGGTCAAGCAGAGCAAGCTGCGTCAGGAGTTCACGACGCGCGAGAGCGGGCGCGATGTGAAGAAGTCGCTCGACCTGCTCAGCGAGTACGTCGACACGTTGAAGTAGCCGCTGTGGCGCTCACCGTTCATCCCGAGCGGAGTCGAGGGATTACCTCGCCTTCGAGCGGCAAGTGCCCCCTCGACCGCGCTCGGGGAGACCGGTGCTGGGAGTCA
>JAYVFP010000351.1:0-7151 GCA_043773025.1 Archangium sp. | reverse complement strand
ACTTGTCGCGCGAGGTCGAGGTGCTCCCTCGTCTTCGCTCCTAAGGCAGCCCACACCGTTCGCATCGAGCGCAGTCGAGATGCCACTTGCTGCGCGAGGCGGAAGTGCTCCTTCGACTTCGCTCAGGAGGACCGGTTGTTCTTCAGAAACAAATCGCCGGCGAAGCCGGTTCCCATTCGATCAACCGGGAAAAACGGTGAACGGTGTTAGCCTCGCCGCCGCTGATGTCGCTCCTCGATCTCGTTCAACGCCGCTGCATCATCGTCACCGGCAAGGGAGGCGTGGGCAAGACGACGGTCACCGCTGCCCTGGGTCGCGGGTTCAGTCAGCGCGGCAAGCGCGTGCTGCTCGCCGAGATCGTCCCCAGCGCGGACACGCCGTCTGCGCTCTACGAAGCACTGGGCGGGCCCAGGCCGACGGAAGACCCCGTGCTGGTCAGCGAGAACCTCTGGGTGACTTTGCTGACGCCGACCATGGGGCACCTGCGTTTTCTTCAAGACGCGCTGCCAATCAAGCTGCTGGCCGACACGGCGATGCGCAGCCAGGGGCTCAAGAAGTTCCTTTCCGCGGCGCCGGGCTTCTCGGACATGGGCGTGATGTACCGGATGCTCGATCTGGCCAAGCGCAAGCACCCCTCGGGTGGGCCGATGTTCGACGTGTGCATCATCGATTCTCCGGCGACGGGTCACGCGCTGGCGCTCGCGCAGATCCCCGAGTTCCTCACGCGCGTCATTCCGGGCGGGCCCATCTATCGCTCAGCGCTCGAAGGCGTGACGTTCCTGACCGATCCCGCGATCACCGCGTGCGTGATCGTCACGTTGCCTGAGACCCTGCCGGTGACTGAGGCAATCGAGCTGGAAAAGGGCCTCGCCAAGCACAAGCTCCCCGTGTCGGCGATCGTGGTGAACCGCGTGCCGGCCGACCCGTTCTCGAGTGAAGAGCGGGCGGAGTTGATGAAGGCGTTGCCGGCGTCCGTGTTCGGCGCGCGCGAGATGAAGCGCATCGACCGGGCCCATTCAGCGCTCGAGCTGCTTCGAGAGAAACATCCCCAGGGCACCGTGATGTTGGCTGAGGTCGAAGGCGCGGGCCTCGAGACTTCGAAGAACCTGGTGCCTCTGCTGGGGTGAGCGGGTGACCCCTCGACTTCGCTCGGGAAGAACGGCGGGGCCTGGGGGGCCGGGGGGCCGTTCACGTCGAGCGAAGTCGAGATGCTACTTCGCAGTCAGCAAAACAGCGCGCGTCCGCCTCGAGCAACACCGCCCCCTTTCCACCGCCTCGCCCACCAACCCCGTTTGCTGTGCCGCCGCGCAGAAGCAGTTCGACGAGCTCGAACGTTGCTTCAAGGCGGTGCCGGGCGCGGCCACGAAGCCCGGTGAGAGCCTGCGCGCGCCCCAACTGAAGCTTGACCGGAGTCAAGGAGCGAGGCGGAAACCTGAGCGCGCGCTTGCGGCGCTTGACCTTGCACCGGGTCTCGGTTCCCGTGCGCCGCTCCACCGCCTTGCCAGAGTTCTCATTGACCGATCCGACGCCGTCCCTCGAAGCCGTTCTCGCCGAACTTGCACTCGTCAAACGCCGCCTCTGCGATTTGGAGTTGAAGAACGCGGCAGCTTCGCCGCGCAGCACGCGCCGGTGGGTTGGGCTCGGGCTGCTGGCGGGCCTGGTCGGTTCCGTGGCGCTGGCCGCGAACGGCAACTGTCCCAACGGCATGCCCTTCTGCTTCGCGCCCGACTCGCCCGCGCTCGCCTCGGACATCAACATGAACTTCGCCCAGCTCAAGGAATGGCTGGAGCAGAAGGTGGGAACGACAGGAACCTCGAGCGTCACCGTGACGGGGCCGATGCGGGTTCAGGTGGGCGGCACCAACAACGCGGCGGCTTCGGTCGGCAAGCCGCTCTTTCTCTCGGCGGCCATGAGCGACGGCACCAGCAACACGGGCGGCGTGGAGTTCCGCCACGACAACCTCACCCAGGGCGTGGGCATTGGGTACAACACCGTCTACGCGACCGGTGGATCTGCGGATCAAGTGCTCCAGCTCAAAGCGAAGGGCGCTTCCAACATCAACCTGCTGAGCTCGACCTCCGTGACAGGTGACTTGAGCTGCAGCGCCAATGTCTGGGGAAGCGGCCCCACGGTGCAGTCGTTTGTGAACCGCGGCCCCTGCGCTGCCGTGAGTTCGAGGTGCCCGGCGGGCCAGTTCGTGTGCGGCCTGCAGTTCACTCACGCGTGCGGGGTGCCCTGGTACGAAGAGCTGTACGCGGTGGAGTGCTGCTCGCTCTGAGCTCAGTGCCCTCGAGGTCCAGGGTACTGGCGTCACACGGCGCGCCGCGAAAGCACGCGGGCGGCCATTTTTCAGGACCGCGCGGTCGTCACAACGAACAGCAGACCACGCGCCAGTTGATCGAGGGCCAGTCCTGACCGCAGGTGTGATTGCTGAAGAGGCCGCACACGAACTGCCCATCGGGGCACTGGGCGCCTGTTTCCACGCCGCAGGCGCTGCGGTTGAAGGTGGCCTGACTGGCCTGGCTTCCCCATGAGTTGCCCCCGGCACTCACGTTGCCCGAGACCGAGAGCGAACTTCCCGAGATGGTGCCAGCGGTCAAAGGCCCGGTGGCCAGGCTCGCAGCAGAAAGTGCGCCGATCACGACCACGCTGTTGGCGCGCAGCCCGCCGTCCACCGACGCGCCGTTCTGAAACGCGGCAGCTCCCGCGAAGGTCGAGGTGCCGGTGATGGCGACGTTGGCCGAGCCCACCGTGCCCACCTTCTGCTCGAGCCAGGTGCGCAGCTGGCTGAAATTTCCATTCACCTCGCCGGCCAGCGCCGGCGTGTCGGCGGTGAAGGTCGTCAGCTGCGCGTACGAGAGCCCGGCCACCACCATCGCCGCGGCGACGAGCGACCGCGCTCGCATGGGGGGGCGCACGGGCGCGGGGCTCTGTGTCAGCGCCACCCTCGTCAGCGCGACGAGCTCGAGGCGTTCCTGCAGGCGCTCGACCGTGGTGCCGAGCCGGGCGGCGGCTTCCTCGGGCGTCACTTCGTTGCGCTCGACACTCAGCAACAACTCGAACCGCTCTCGAGGATTCATGGTGGCTCCGAAGAATGAACCAATACTGAAGCACCCACGCGGCGAAGCCGTGAGAAGAATCACGCCCGACGGCGCGGTCTCTGCCGACAACTCAGGCGCCGCCGGGCCTCCACTGCCGGGTCAAGATCGTCACCTGCAACATCAACTCGGTGCGTGCGCCCCAGCGGCGAAGTCTCAGTTCGGCCAGGCGCGCCTGAGGCCTGCTTGCGGGTGGAGTGGAGACTCCTGATGTGCGGCGGCCACCGCAGGGGCAGCGGAGCACGTCAGTGCCGAACGTGCGCTGGTGAAGCTGCCGCTGCACGAATTGACACGAGATGGGCCCCCCTCCGCCCCTCTTGGCACGCCGCGACATTCGCAAGCGCCATGGCCCGAACCGTTCGCCAGACAACGACGAACGCCAAAGACACCCGTTGGGCAGTACACAGTCACGATTAAGCAAGAAAACACATGACACGCCGGGACAATCGGACATTTCAGGAGTACAGAGAGTGTCGGCCGCAACGCGTGGCGACGGCGTGTCTGACTGACATCCCCGCGAAAGAGTCGCCCGCGGCACTTGGAGTCTCAATGAGAGTTCTTTTTTTCCTCCTCGGTGGAGTCGGAGTGCTGAGTTGCACCTCGACCGTCGGACAGTTGCAGGGTGACGTCGTTCCCTCCGATGCCGGCATCGACGCAGGCCAGGGCGCCATCGACTCAGGGCCGAGCGTCACGGACTCAGGGACACGCGAGCCGGATGCGGGGCAGCCCGATGCGGGCGTGATGACGGTGGCTGACGCCGGGCGAACTCCTCTGGCCATCGGCGTGGGGAACTGGGGGCTCCGCGGGTGGACGAGCGACGACTCGACCTGGAGCTACTGCGGCAACACTTCGACCGCCAACGACCACACGCCTGATCTGCTGCGGAACATCGTCTTCGGTGACGGGGTGTGGATCGCTGTCGGTGGCGACGCGAACAGCATGGTGATGCGCTCACTCGACGGCATTCACTGGCAGGAAAACCTGCACCCGACCACCAACTGCCAGGGCGAACCCTTTCCGGCGTCATGTTCCAACTGGAAAGACGGCCTCGCCTACGGGGACGGCGTCTGGCTCGCAGGCGGCGGTAACGGCTCTTTGATGCGCTCCACCGACCGCGGCCTTACCTGGGCCGGTCTCTCCGTCACCCCTTCGATTCCGGCGATGCGAAGCCTGGCCTTCGGGCAGGGCGTCTTCGTCGGAGGCACCGACTCGGCCATCACCGTGTCCCCCGACCAGGGGGCTTCGTGGGCCCGCTTCCCCACCCCCTTCTCGACCACCATCACCTTCGGAGGGGGGCGCTTCTTCGCGCAGGGATCCCGATGGAATGGTACCGGCTTCGATCGCACCTGCTTCAGCAGCCGCGACCTCGGGGTGAGCTGGCAGGCCTGCGCTCCCGCGGCGGCCAACGCAGAGCAGTTCGCGCACGACGGGGCCCGGTGGATCGCTCGCGTGGGGAGCGGCTTCATCAGTAGCGCCGACGGCTTGTCGTGGGCGGCCCCCACCAGCGTGAATAACTTCCCGGGCCGTCTCCGCTTCGATGGCGCCAGGTGGCTGGGGTTTCGCGGGCAGGAATACCTCACGTCAACGGACCTCATCAACTGGACCCGGCTTGCGACGAACGTCCCCAACTTCAGAAACTGGGCGGTCGGCTTCGTCGACCCCGCCAACCTCCCGGTGCAGGGTGTGCAAGCGTGTCAGGACAACCGCTAGCTCAGAAGACCGCCCAGAAGGAAGAAGCGGACGTGACGGCCCCTGCACCGGAGTGGGTAGAGTGGGGCGATGATCGACAAAAAGAGGAGGCGCCAGGCTACCTCGGTCGCTCTTCTGAGCCTCGCCCGGTGCTCGCTCGTCGTGCTCGCCGCCTGTTCGCCAGCGGCGCCTGCGCCTGCGCTGATCCAGCGGGGCGCCCTGACGCTCGCGGCTGAACGAGCTTTCGACACTGACACCCAGACCTCGCGGCCCACCTGGGGCAACCAGGCGGGCGCACGCCTCGGCAGCGGCGACGCCGGCATGTTGGCCGTCTGGTACGACGACCGGCAAGACGCGCGCAATTCCGTCTCGTGCCTCAGCCAGCGCCTCGAACTCGACGGAAGAGTGGTGGGCCTGACGCAGCTCGCGCTACCGCAGCTCCAGGCCCAATGCTCCTCGCCCCGCGATCTGGTGCGCGCGCCAGGCCGCTGGTTGCTGAGCTCCGCCGAGGGGAGGCTCGTCGAACTCGATGACGTCGGCGTCGCACGGCGCCTCAGTTCCACCGGCGTCGCGCAGCGTTTGGCGGTGGGCGGCAACGCAACGTTGGCCACCCGCGTCGATTCGTCGGGTCCGGTGGAAGTCCTGCGGGCCACGCTCTTGCCCCATGACGGGGGCGCCCCCGACGCCGGCTTCGTGCTCGTCTCCGGAGGGCTGATGGGCGGCGGGAACCACGTGATTGCAGCCAGCGCGTCGCAGTTTCTCCTCGCCTTCCAACGAGCCAACGACGCCGGTACGGGTGATCTCTACGGGCTCCGAGTACCCCTCGATGGCGGGGGAGGCGTCCCCTTCCCCCTGGTGGTGGGACCGGGCGAAGAGACGCCCAGGGCCATCGCTTCAGACGGCACCGACTTCATCGTCACCTATGAGCTCGAACTCCTGGCCTCTGACGGAGGCCGGGAGAGAACCGCTGGGTTCCAGCGGGTGTTCGCGGATGGCTCGACGAGTCCGGGGCTGAGCCTGGGCGTGACCGGCCAACTGGTCGAGCCGCGGGTCTGCTTCGACGGCACCCGCTATGTCTTCGTGTTTCGCGAGCTCGTCGATCTGGTCAGTGAAACGCGCTCGAGGCTTTACGCGCTCTGGATGGCGTCGACTTCGGGCGCGCCCTCGCCGCCAGTCATGTTCTACGACGAGTGGGTCTTCGGCACGCAGCTGTCCTGTGGTCTCGACGGGCGCGCCGTGGCCCTGTGGTCGGAATGGAACTACGTCACCATCTCCCACGCCTCGATACTGCTGCAACCCCTCTCGGCAGGGGTGCCTGCCGGATCTCCTTCTCCCCTGAGTTTTGCGGGCGAGGCCCAGTCGGTGCGTTCGTCTTCGGCGGACTGGGTGATGTTCGCCACGCCGCGAGGGCTGTTTGCCGCGCCGTCTGACGGAAGACCCGACGCCAGCGTGCCGCTCCCCGAGTTCACACGCCTGGCCGGTCGCCCTCGAGACCAGCACTTGTGGCTCTTCGCCTCGCCCACCTTCGAGGCAGAGCGCCGCGACCTCTCAGGTACCTTTCTGGGCCGGTCGCTCTTGCCGGTGCGGAGTCGATCACGCCTTCCCACCGACCTCGTGCCCGTCGGCCCTGACTGGGCGGTCGCGTGGGCCGACAACGGCGATGTTCAGCTCGCGCGCGTCAACAGGGCGGGGGGCGTGTCGACCGAGCTGGTTCTTTCGGGGGCCGGTGAAGCGGAAGACCTCGCGCTCGCAGTCAACGCCGCGGGCCATGCGCTGGTGGTCTGGCAAGACAGCCGGGCTGGGCTGGTACGCTGGGCACGATCTGCCGGCGGGGCGCGCGGGCAAGGGGCGAGCGACTACTATTCGCACCCTGCCGTGGGGGCGCTGGGGGACCGTTTCATCGCCATATGGAAAAGGAACAGTGTCGTCGGAGCGTGGATTGAAGCAGACGGAAGCGTGGCGGGTGACGGGGGTCTGGTGGCCTTCGGCGCGCCGGGTGAAGAAGCGATGCCCGCCCTCGCCTGTGGCCCGGCGGAGTGTCTCCTCACCTGGATGCACAGCAACGCTTCGTGGGACATCTACGGCCGTAAGATATTTACCGACGGCACGCTCGGGCCCCTGCTCGTGCTCCTCGATGGGCCTCATTCCGAAATAAACCCCCACCCACACTACGTGCGGCCAGGGGAGTGGAGGCTGGCGTTCGATCGGTTTGTGCCGGCGCTCGCCACCCGGCGAACCTACTTCGTCGAGCTGTTCGACGAACTCGATGGGGGCTTCTCGCTCGACGGCGGCACCGGCTCGCTCGACGGCGGCACCGGCTCGCTCGACGGCGGCACCGGCTCGCTCGACGGCGGCACCGGCTCG